>JANNEO010000121.1:0-103275 GCA_031378805.1 Hyphomicrobiales bacterium | reverse complement strand
CTTACGAGCACATGCTGGTGCTCGATGCCGACAGCCTGATGACGGGCCACTCCATCGTCGGCCTGGCGCAGGCCATGGAGGGCGATCTGGATGCAGGCATTATCCAGACGCTGCCGCTGATCATCAATCGCAACACGCTTTTTGCACGACTTCAGCAGTTCGCGGCGCGAATCTATGGCCCGGTCATCGCGGAAGGCTTGCGGCTGTGGATGGGGCGCGACGGCAATTACTGGGGGCACAATGCCATAATCCGCACCCAAGCTTTCGCGGACTACTGCGCCATGCCCGAACTCAAGGGTAAACCGCCCTTCGGTGGGCATATCTTGAGCCATGATTTTGTCGAGGCCGCGCTGATCCGCCGCGCGGGTTATGCCGTCTACATGGTGCCGGGCCTGGTCGGTTCCTTCGAGGAAAGCCCGCCGTCACTCATCGACCTTGCGGCACGTGACCGGCGCTGGTGCCAGGGCAACCTGCAACATAGCCGGATCATCGGAGCCAAAGGCTTCCACTGGGCAACGCGGCAGCATTTTGCGACCGGGATCATGTCCTATCTCGCCTCGCCGCTGTGGCTGTTCCAGCTCATCGTCGGCATCACCATCGTGCTGCAGGCGAAGTTCATACGGCCCGAGTACTTCACCAGCGAGTTTTCGCTGTTCCCGGCCTGGCCGCGTTTCGACGCGGAACGGTCCCTGGCGCTGTTCGCAGCGACGATGCTGATCCTGCTTGCGCCGAAAATCTTCGGACTGATCCTGTATCTGCTGAACGGTGCGGATCGTCGCGCTTGCGGCGGTGGCTTCAGATTGACCGTGTCTTTCGTGTTCGAGGTCATCATGTCGGCCTTGCTGGCCCCAGTGATGATGTTGATCCAGTCGGGTGCCGTGTTCCAGATCCTGGCAGGGCGCGACACGGGCTGGAAGCCGCAGCGACGCGACGATGGTTCGATACCGCTGGGTGACATCGTGCGGCGACACCGTTCGCATGTGGCGCTTGGTACCATCACGGGCATCTCCGCGTTCCTGATTGCGACGTCGCTGTTTGCCTGGATGTCACCGACGATCCTGGGCCTTCTGCTGGCCATCCAGATTTCCTGGGCAAGTGGGCAATTGTCGATCGGGCTTTGGCTCAAGGAGCGCGGCATCCTGTTGACGCCAGAAGAAACGACACGGCCGCCCATCGCAGTGCGGGCCAACGCACTGGCTGAAGATCTGGCCCGGCGCGGCTTTGACGACTGCGAAGCCGTGAGCGTCCTGCACGGCGACATGAGCCTGCGTATGCATCACATTGCCATGCTGCCACCCTCGGCCTCACGACAACGCGGCCAATTCACCCCGGAGCGCGCCATGGCCGAAGCCAAACTGGCGGAAGCAGACAGCCTGCGGGAAGCAGCACAATGGCTCCACCCGAAGGAGCGCGGCGTGGTGCTGACAGACCGTGCGCTGCTCTCCATTCTCGCCAAGCTGCCGCAAACCGCCTTGCCCGACACTGGCAAGGCATGACAGTGTGAATCACGGGGAATGCGTGGTGTCTCACGCAGCCCCCACAACAAGAACGGAAGGAAGACACCATGGGTTTGTTTGATTTTGCCAAGAAAGTCGGCGCGAAAATCTTCGGAGCGAGCGAGGCCCAGGCTGCTCCCGCGGAAGAGCTGATCAAGGAAGCGGCGAAGCACGGTCTCGACACCTCCGGCGTCAATGTCGAGGTCAACGGCGACAAGGTGGTGCTGACCGGCAACGCCATGTCCATGGAACAGGCAGAGAAGATCATTCTCGCCATGGGTAACACCATGGGTGTCGCGCAAATCGAGAACAAGCTGGCGGTAAATGATGCCGTGGCGGCATCGAAGATGTACACGGTCGCCAAGGGCGATACGCTGTGGAAGATCGCCGAGACCAACTACGGCAAAGGCAAGGGCGGCCAATACAATGTGATCTTCGAGGCCAACCGTCCCATGCTGTCGCATCCCGACAAGATCTATCCGGGCCAGGTGCTGCGCATTCCGTCACTGTAAGCGGATTTGCCACGTTCAACGACCAACTTCTGCGTCCCGGCATTGACCGGGGCGCATCCCTCGCCTATCAGCCCCGCAGGCTTTGATTTGGCCTTGCGTCTGGGCCGGTAGCTCAGTGGTAGAGCACGTGACTTTTAATCATGTGGTCGCGGGTTCGACCCCCGCCCGGCTCACCAGACGCTTTTCGACAGGGTCGGACGGTCAAGACAGATGCCTGCATCGGCCCGCGCCTTTCTCCTGACCTTTCTTGGTGCCGCGCTCGGCCTTTTTGCAAGCGTCTGGCTGGTGATCCTGCTGCTTGATCCCTACGGCGTGTCGCCGATCCGGTTGCCGATTGCGCGACCGATCATGGATATCAACCAGCGCTACATGTATCCGCAGATCGTCCGATCCGGGGCGTTTGACTCGCTCGTGATCGGCACGTCGACCAGCCGCTTGCTGGATCCGCAGCAACTGGACAAAGCCTTCGGTGGTCGCTTCGCCAACCTGGCCATGAATGCGGCGACGGCCTGGGAGCAGACGGAACTTGCCAAGTTATCCTTGCGCCACACCCCTCGTCCCAAAGCCTTCATCGTTGGTCTCGATCACGTGTGGTGCGCGGACGAGGCCAACCTCGTGAAGATCACGTTTCGCGGCTTTCCAGCCTGGATGTATGACGAAAATCCCTGGAACGACCTTCCGGAACTCCTGAGCACCAAGACGCTGGAAATCACCGGACGCCTGGCCGCATTCCATCTCGGCCTGATGCCGGAGCGCATTCGCCGTGATGGCTACGAGGTCTTCACACCCTCCGAAATGACATACGACCTGGCCCGGGCAAAGTTCCACATCTGGAAGGGATATGCACAGCAGCGCGTGGTTCCCGTACGGCCAGCTGTGATAATCTTACCGTCCGAGGCGGAAAAGCTGCAATTTCCTGCGTTGGAATGGCTCGATCAACTCCTGACGCAGGTTCCGCCGGAGAGCTTCCGACTGCTCGTGTTCATGCCGCTGCATGTCGCGGCCCAGCCCACGCCAGGATCGCTGGCTGAAGCACAGTTTACGGTCTGCAAGGAGCGAATCGCTGTGCTCGGACGCAAGCACGGTGTGCGCGTTGTCGATTTCAGCATTCCGTCGGCGATCACGACGGATGATACCAACTACTGGGATCCCCTACATTATCGCCTGCCAGTTGCAGGCCGCATCATTGATGCCCTGAAGGCCGCAGTGACAAGCGGGCAGGATTCGCCGGACGGGATTTACAAGCTGCGCTAAGCTTCGCCGCGCGTCCAGCCTTCCTTCACGGCGTCAGCATGGTCGTCGTATCGGCCTTCGCGGATGGCGGCGCGGGTTCCTTCGGTCAGGCGTTGGTAATAATCGAGGTTGATCCAGCTCAACAGCATCATGCCCAGCAACTCGTGCGAGCGGATGAGATGGTGCAGATAGGCGCGGCTGTAGTCACGCGCGGCGGGGCAATGGCTCTGTTCGTCCACAGGGCGATGATCCTCAGCGTGTTTGGCGTTCTGCAGGTTCAGCTTGCCGAAACGGGTGTAGATCGTGCCGTGGCGGCCTGCCCGCGTGGGATGGACGCAATCGAACATGTCGACACCGCGCCGGATGGCCTCCAGAAGATCGTCTGGCGTGCCCACACCCATGAGATAGCGCGGTTTTTCCTTCGGCAGGTAAGGCTCGGTCGCAGCGATGGTGCGCAGCATGTCGGCCTGCGGCTCGCCCACGGCCAAGCCGCCGATGGCGTAGCCGTTGAAGCCGATCTCCACCAGCGCCTCGGCGCTCTGGCGGCGCAGGATTTCATCCGTGCCGCCCTGCACGATGCCGAACAGCGCCCTGTCGGCTGGATTTCCGAAAGCCTGCTTGCAGCGCGCGGCCCAGCGCACGGAGAGCTGCATGGCTCGCTCCACCTCATCACGTGTCGCAGGCAAGCGGATGCATTCATCGAGCTGCATCACGATATCGGAGCCAAGCAGGTTCTGGATCTCGACGGAACGCTCTGGCGTCATGTGGTGCTTCGAGCCGTCGAGATGGGACTTGAACGTCACGCCATCTTCCGTGAGCTTCCTCAGCCCGGAGAGAGACATGACCTGGAAACCGCCCGAATCCGTCAGGATTGGATGCGGCCAGCGCATGAATGTGTGCAAGCCTCCAAGACGCTGGATGCGCTCCGCGCCTGGACGCAGCATCAGGTGATAGGTGTTGCCCAGAACGATATCGGCACCCAGTTCCCGCACCTGATCAGGATACATGCCCTTGACCGTGGCGGCCGTGCCGACCGGCATGAATGCAGGCGTGCGAATGACGCCGCGCGGCAGGGTGACCGCACCCGTCCGCGCCATGCCGTCCGTGGCGTCAAGACGGAAACGAAAATCCGCCGTTGCCGCGTGTTGCTGATCAATGGTCATTGTGCCCGATAAAGAAGGCTGGAATCGCCGTAGGAATAGAAGCGATAGCCCCTCTCAATCGCATGAGCATAGGCCCGGCGCATGAGATCAAGGCCGGAAAAGGCCGAAACAAGCATCATCAGCGTGGATTTCGGTAGGTGGAAATTGGTCATCAGCATATCGACTGCCTTGAAGCGATACCCCGGCGTGATGAAGATCGCCGTCGCCGCACTGAAAGGCTGGACCGCTCCGTCCGCGTCCGCGGCACTCTCCAGCAACCGGAGTGATGTGGTGCCAACGGCAATGACACGCCCGCCTCGCTGGCGTGCCGCGTTGATGGCGGCGGCGGTCTGCGGTGAGACCACGCCCCATTCGCTGTGCATGGTGTGGTCGGCAATGAGGTCGGTTTTCACGGGCAGGAAGGTGCCCGCACCCACATGCAGCGTCACGAACTGGCGCTCGACGCCCATGGTGTTCAGGGCCGCCAGCAGCGTTGGCGTGAAATGCAGGCCAGCTGTAGGGGCCGCCACAGCGCCATCATTGCGGGCATAGACCGTCTGGTAGTCCGCGTGATCGCGGGCATCGGTCTCGCGTTTCTGGGCGATGTAGGGCGGCAGAGGCAGAATGCCGACAGCAGCGATGGCGGCATCCAGTGCGGCTCCCGAGTGGTTGAAAGCGATTCCCACATTGCCATCGGGCGATTTGCTGGTGACTTCGGCTTCCAGAACAACATCAGCCGGACCAGCAAAGGTGATGCGATCACCTGGTGCCAGCTTCTTTGCGGGCTTGGCGAAGACCGTCCAGCTGCGCGCATCCTCGCGCTTGTGCAGCATGATCTCGACACGCGCCTCGAAGCTTCCACGAATGCGCACGCCATTGAGACGCGCCGGAATGACCCGCGTGTCGTTGAACACCATGAGGTCGCCCGCCCGCAGGAAGGACAGCAGGTCCGTGACCATGCGATCCGCCATGGGCGGTTCGGCTGCCGGGTCGACCACGAGCAAGCGGGCTGAATCGCGCGGTTCGGCCGGGCGCAGCGCAATGCTCGCGTCGGGGAGATGAAAATCAAAGTCGCTGAGACGCATGGCCCAGCGGTCTAGACGGGCAATCCGGTGGAAAGCAAGCCAGGCTTTTCACCAGTTCACGGCCACGTTTTGTGCAGCGCACCACGATCCGCACAGGTTTTATGCACATCACGGGGCTTGGCGACCTGGAATCAGGCAATTGCGCCGTCCCGCGCGAAAAAAGACCCAACACAGGCTTGGCATGGAACTTGATAAGGTTCGTGAAAGCCGACTGCTTGCGTGACACGTGTGTTGGCAGCGGCTTTGAGCGACCATTCGAGAAAAGGCTGGGCAGATGATTTCGAACAAGACTTCGGAAGTTGATGTGAAGGTTGGTGTTGCGTCACAAGGGTCTGCAAACCGCCGGGCCGTGCTCAAGGGCGTTGCCGCATCGACGGGTGTTCTGGCCAGCGTCCGGATGCTGTTTCCATCGGGGGTCATCGCTCAGACCGGTGGTCCCGAGGTCAAGGGCACAAAGCTGGGCTATATTGCCCTTACCGATGCGGCGCCGCTCGTCATTGCGCAGGAAAAAGGGTATTTTGCCAAGCACGGCCTGCCTGCGATGGATATTGCGAAGCAGGCGTCGTGGGGCGCGACGCGCGACAACATGGCCCTTGGTTTGGCCAGCAACGGCATCGACGGCGGCCATATCCTGCGGCCGAAGGTGCATATGTATTCTCTCGGTACGGTGATGCAAAACAACCAGCCGTTGCCGATGTACAACCTGATGAACCTGAACAACGATTGTCAGGGCATATCGGTATCCAACGAATACAAGGACTTGAACATCCAGAAGGACTCCTCTCCGCTGAAGGAGGCCTTCGCCCGCAAGAAGGCATCCGGCAAGGATCTGACAGCGGCCATGACCTTCCCCGGCGGCACGCATGACCTGTGGATCCGCTATTGGCTCGCCGCCGGCGGCATCGATCCCGACAACGACATCAAGACCATCACTGTGCCGCCTCCGCAGATGGTGGCAAACATGAAAGTCGGCAACATGGACTGCTTCTGCGTGGGCGAGCCATGGAACGAGCAGCTCGTGAACCAGAATATCGGCTACACTGCGCTGACCACGGGCGAGTTGTGGAACGGTCACCCGGAGAAGGTGCTGGGAATGCGCGCCGACTTCGTGGACAAGAACCCGATCGCCACCCGCGCCATGATGATGGCCGTGATGGAAGCGCAGATGTGGTGCGAAAAAGCCGAGAACAAGCAGGAAATGGCCGAGATCGTCAGCCGCCGCCAATGGTTCAACGTGCCGGTCGCCGATATCGTCGGGCGCATCAAGGGGGAGATCAACTACGGCAATGGCCGCAAGGTCACTGACCCCAAACTCGCCATGAAGTTCTGGGGCGACAAAGGCGAGGTGTCCTATCCCTGGAAGAGCCTCGACACCTGGTTTATCACCGAAAACATGCGTTGGGGCCGCCTGCCGCTCACAACAGATATCAAGGCGCTTGTGGACAAGACCACGCGGTCGGATCTGTGGTCGGATGCGGCGAAGACGCTGGGCCTGGTCGACGCACCGACTGGAGCATCGCGCGGTATTGAGACGTTCTTCGATGGTATGAAGTTCGATCCGGCCGATCCGATGGGCTACCTCAAGAGCCTCAAGATCAAGCGCGCCGCGGTTTGACATTGAGGATGACCGCAATGATCGCACCTGCCAGGGAGCGCATCCTGGTGATCGGCAACGGCATGGCCAGCGTCAGGTTTCTCGAAACCTTGACGCGGCTGGCACCGGAGAAGTTTGCGATCACGGTTGTTGGCGCAGAGCCGGAGCCTGCATACAACCGTGTCCTGTTATCGGCCTTGCTGGCGCAGGACGTGACCGCATCCGATATCGAAATGAAGACGCGTGAGTGGTATCAAGCGCAGGGCATCACGCTGCGCACTGGCGTTGTGGTGACTGCACTGGACACTCAGTCTCGTTCGGCACGGCTCGACACGGGCGAGACGCTTGCATTCGACCGCTGCGTGTTCGCTACGGGTTCCGATCCCATTCGCCTGCCGATGCCAGGTGCCGCGCTGTCTGGCGTGATGACGTTTCGTGATCTGCGCGACATTGCGGTGATGGATGAGGCGATCCGCAAGGCCCGCCGCGTGGCGGTGATCGGTGGCGGTTTGCTTGGGATCGAGGCGGCCTACGGTATCGCCAAGCGCGGCGGCAAGGTGACGCTTGTGCATGTCATGGACCGCCTGATGGAAAGGCAGCTTGATAAGCAGTCAGCAGCGATTCTGAAGCGACAGCTTGAGCGCAAGGGCATCGCGGTGCGGCTCAACTGCTCGACTACGGGCGTTGCGGGCGACACCGTGGTGGAAGGATTGTGTTTCGCTGATGGCAGCCTGCTTGAGGCCGACATCGTGATCTTCGCAGTTGGCGTTCGTCCATCTGCTGCGCTGGCAAAAGATGCGGGCCTCGCTGTCAATCGCGGCATCCTTGTCGATGATGGCATGATGACCGACCGGCCTGGGATCTATGCCATCGGCGAATGCGCAGAACACCGCGGCACCGCTTACGGACTGGTCGAGCCTGCCTATGCACAGGCCGAAGTTCTCGCCCAGCATATCGCGGGGGAGGCCGCAAGTTTCGAGGGCATGGTGCTGTCCACCACCCTCAAGGTGTCAGGCGTTCCGGTATTTTCCGCTGGCGATTTCCTGGGTGGTCCGGGCACGCAATGCGCCGTGCTGGAGGACCGCAAGGCCGGAGTCTACCGCAAGCTGGTGTTCAGCGGGAACCAGCTGACCGGCTGCGTCCTGGTGGGCAATGCCGATGACGGCTTGTGGTATCTGGACCTGATCCGCCGGAACATCGACATCCGGGCCATGCGGCGCGCGCTGCTGCATGGGCGGGCCCTTGCGGAAGCGGTATTGCCCAAAGCAGCGTGACCATGACCGAAGCCATTCACACCACCTGTCCCTATTGCGGTGTCGGCTGCGGCGTTGCGGTTTCGCCTGACGGATTGGGCGGTGCCACAGTGAAGGGCGATGAAACCCATCCCGCCAATTTCGGGCGGCTGTGCGTCAAGGGTTCTGCCCTGGGCGAAACGCTGGGACTTGATGGGCGCTTGCTGCACCCCATGGTGCATGGCCAGCGCTCGACCTGGTCTCGCGCCGTGCGCTACGTCGCCGAGGGCTTGCAGGATGTCCTTGCCAAGCACGGTCCTGGTGCCGTCGGCTTCTATCTTTCGGGGCAAATGCTGACCGAGGATTATTATGTCGCCAACAAATTTGCCAAGGGCTTCATCGGCACCGGGCATGTCGACACCAACAGCCGGCTGTGCATGGCGTCGTCGGTTGCAGGCCATCGCCGGGCCTTCGGGTCGGATACGGTGCCCAACAGCTACGAAGACCTCGAGGAAGCCGATCTGATCGTGCTGGTTGGCTCGAATGCCGCTTGGTGCCACCCTGTGCTGTTCCAGCGGATGCAGCTGGCGCGGGAACGGCGCGGCGCGATCATCGTCAACATCGATCCGCGCGAAACCGCGACATCGGCAGGATCGGACCTGCAACTCAGCCTCCGCTCCGGCACCGACAGCGTGCTGTTTTCCTGGCTGCTGCAATGCCTTCAAAGCGGGGGCGTGCTGGACGATGTGTATCTCAACGATCACACCACGGGTTTTGAGGTGGCGCTGGCGGCTGCACGTCGCATCGCGCCCACTCTCGCGGTGACGGCGGACAAGACCGGCTTGAGCGCAACGGATATCAGTCGCTTCACGGAGCTTTTCGTGACACGCAAGCGCGTCGTCACCTGCTACAGCCAGGGCGTCAACCAGTCTGTGCAGGGTACGGACAAGGTCAACGCGATCCTGAATTGCCACCTTGCAACAGGGCGCATCGGCAAGATTGGCTGCGGCCCGCTGTCGCTCACGGGGCAGCCCAATGCCATGGGTGGGCGCGAGGTCGGTGGACTGGCCAACATGCTGGCGGCCCATATGGGATATGGTGCGGCTGATGTGGAGCGTGTGCGCAGTTTCTGGGATGCGCCGCGCATGGCGGAGGGCGAAGGCCTGAAGGCTGTACAGATGTTCGAGGCCATCGAACGCGGCGAGATCAAGGCGTTGTGGGTGATGCACACCAACCCCGCCGTCACCTTGCCCCGCGCCAATGCGATGCGCGCCGCGATGGCACAACTCGATTTGTTCGTGGTGTCCGAAGTTCTTGAGGTGACAGATACCAGCCTTGCGGGTGCCCATGTGATGCTGCCTGCGACGGCATGGGGAGAAAAGGACGGCACGGTCACCAACTCCGAGCGGCGTATTTCGCGCCAGCGCTCTTTCCTGCCCGCACCCGGCGAAGCCAAGCCGGACTGGGAACATATGGCGCTTGTTGCACGGCATATGGGGTTTTCGGGTTTCGACTACGCAGCTCCTGCCGACATCTTCCGTGAACACGCGCAACTCTCGGCTCTCGACAATGACGGCACCCGCGATTTTGACCTGGGAGCCGTCGCCAGCATCGATGACACCGCCTTTGCCGCGATGCAGCCCTTCCAGTGGCCATGGCGTCAAGGTGAGGAGCCACAGCAGCGACTGTTCGCGGATGGGCATTTCTACACGCCGGACAAAAAGGCGCGGCTGGTCGCCGTGGACGAACCGGAGGCTGCGGCCAAGCGCTCGCGGCGCTATCCGTTCACGCTCAACACCGGGCGGGTGCGGGATCATTGGCACACCATGACCCGCACGGGCAAAGCCATCCGTTTGGCGCGGCATATCGGCGAGGCGTTCCTGTCGGTGCATTCCGAAGATGCGCTGGAGCTTGGCTTGCGAGAGGGCAACTATGTGCGCGTCGAAAGTCCACATGGCGCAGTGACATTGCGGATGCAGATCGATAACGGCCTGCAACGTGGTAGCGTCTTCGCGCCGTTCCACTGGACCAATGCGACAAGCGGTCTTGCGCGGGTCGATGCCGTGGTCCACGCCTTCACTGATGCCGTCTCGGGGCAACCCGATCTGAAGGCCACGCCGGTGGCGCTCGAGCCTGTGGTGATGCTGTCCCAGGGGTTTCTGGTGTCGCGCAAGCGCATCGCGCTGCCGCCGTGGATCGCTCATTCCCGCATGACGGTAAGCGGCGGAGAAGCAGTCGTGTTCGCTTCGACACTGACACCGGATGCCCTGCATGGCATCCTCGTCAACCTGCTGGGTGAAATGCCCGAGCACGCCAGTCTGGGCGATGTGGAGAGCGGCGACTTTCGGGTGATCGCGCTGGCAGCGGGAAGACTTGAGGCCGCCTTGTTCGTCGGCAGGGAGCGCGATGAGATCGCACTGGACTGGCTGATCGAGATGCTTCCGGGCGAGAACCTCGATCCGGCACAGCGCAATCTGCTGCTGGCGGGCAGGCCACCGAGCGGTGGAGCCGATCTGGGACCGCTGGTTTGCTCGTGCTTTGGCGTACGCCGTGCCGTGATCGAAGCGGCAATCCTGGGTGGTGCAGCCGATGTCGAGGCGATTGGCGCGACTGTGAAAGCGGGAACCAATTGCGGCTCCTGCCGACCGGAACTGAAGCGGGTGATCGTTGATCTGGCGGGGGCGGACAGGACTGAGGCACGGGCAGGATGATGCAAAGCGTCTTGTGATACTCAACGAGCCTCATCCTGTGGAGCCCGAAAGACGCGGCCCAGCTGTGCAACGCTCTTTCTGCAGCAACGCCCTGAGTCCTTCGAGACGCCGCAAACGTGGCTATTCAGTATGAGGTCCGTTGGGGATTGCGCAAGAATGCGTAACGCTCTTTGGAGGCCAGACTTTCATCGCCTGTGACGTCGCTCGCTTGCCTCAAGCGCTCTCCCGGTCCAAACCTGCGCGATGCGTCCGTCGCTTCTTGATCCGCTGTTTGCGCTGTTGACGACCCTCCCCGGGGTCGGGCCGAAATTTGCGCCGCTTTATGACCGCCTGATAGGTCGGGACGGCAAACCTGCAAAGGTTTCCGACATCCTTATGCATCTGCCCCATGGCGGCATCGACCGACGGCTTCGCCCGATGCTCGCGGACGCCCCGTTTGGCGAGGTGATCACGGTGAAAGTGGTGGTGGAGGCACACCGCCCTCCTCCATCCGGGCGCATCAAGGCACCGTTTCGCGTGCTGGTATCGGATGACACGGCGGATATGGAGCTTGTATTCTTCAACGCGCGCATCGGGCAGATCCAGACCATGCTGCCGTTGCGCTCCACGCGCTGGCTTTCGGGCAAGCTCGAAATGTTCGACGGACTGCGGCAGATGGTGCATCCCGACCGCATCCTCGATGAGCAGCAGCTGGCGCAATTGCCGCCGGTCGAGCCGATCTATCCGCTGACCGAAGGGCTGGGACCGCGCCTTGTCGCCCGTACGGCCAAGGCAGCCCTTGCAAAGCTCCCTGCCCTTCCGGAATGGAACGATGCTACGCTGCTCTCCAGGCGGGGCTGGCCGAGTTTCGCCGATGCAATGCGCGCCATCCACAACCCGATCGATCTGGTGCCGTTTTCTCCCGCGAGCCTGATGCGTCAGCGCCTGGCCTATGACGAATTGCTGGCAAACCAGTTGGCGATCATCATGATCCGGGCGCGCATGAAGAAGGCGTCCGGCCGCCCAACGGTTGGCACCGGCGTGCTGGAAGCCCGCATCCGGAGCGCTCTTCCCTTTGCGCTCACCGAGGGACAGGAACAGACGCTGCGCGAGATCGGGCGCGACATGGCAGGCGATGACCGGATGCTGCGCCTGTTGCAGGGCGATGTCGGCTCAGGAAAAACGGTTGTGGGCCTGCTTGCGATGGCCCGTGCCGTGGAAGCCGGTCGACAGGCTGCCATGATGGCACCGACTGAAATCCTGGCGCGGCAGCACCATGACCGCCTTCTGCCATTGGCCGAGGCTGCGGGCATACGCATCGCACTGCTGACGGGGCGCGACAAGACTGCGGAGCGGCGCGCCTCGCTCGAAGGTCTGGCGAATGGCATGATTGACATGGTGGTCGGCACGCACGCACTTTTCCAGGAACAGGTCGTCTTCAAGGATCTGGCGCTTGCCGTGGTGGACGAGCAACACCGTTTCGGCGTGCATCAGCGCCTAGCGCTCTCCGCCAAGGGTGACGGTGTTGATCTGCTGGTGATGACCGCAACGCCGATCCCGCGCACGCTTGTGCTGACCTATTTCGGCGACATGGATGTTTCCGTGCTGCGCGAGAAGCCGCAGGGTCGCAAGCCCATCGACACCCGCTCGGTCACACTCGACAGGCTGGACGAGGTCGCCTCCGGCATTGGGCGTGCCGTTGAGAACGGCGCTCAGGTCTATTGGGTGTGTCCCCTGGTGGCGGAATCGGAAATCCTCGATGTGTCCGCTGCAGAGGAGCGCTTTCAGCATCTCCGGCAGCTCTATGGCGAACGGGTGGATATGGTGCATGGGCAGATGCCAGGCCCGGACAAGGACCGGGCCGTCGAGCGCTTTGCCCGTGGCGACACCCGCATCCTCGTCAGCACGACGGTGATCGAAGTTGGCGTCGATGTGCCCAATGCTTCGATTATGGTGATCGAACATGCCGAGCGCTTCGGCCTGGCGCAGCTCCACCAGTTGCGCGGTCGTGTCGGGCGCGGTGCCACGTCATCCACCTGCATCCTGCTTTACAAGGCTCCGCTGGGCGAAACGGCGAAGGCAAGGATCGGCATCATGCGAGAAACGGAGGACGGCTTCCGGATCGCAGAAGAGGATCTTCGTCTGCGCGGCGAAGGCGATGTGCTGGGTGTCAAGCAGAGTGGCGCACCGGGGTTCCGGCTGGCCGATATCGCGGTGCATGGTGATCTGCTCACGATCGCGCGGGATGATGCCATGCTGCACCACACACGCGACCCGGAACTGGCGAGCGAACGCGGCAAGGCGCTGCGTCTGCTACTCTATCTGTTTGAACGGGATGAAGCCGTGAAACTGCTACGCGCCGGGTGAAGGCAGAGATTCGCGGGACGTCCGTCGGCCCTTGGCGGCCATATCTGCGAGTTTTGTCTGCTCTTCCGGCTGAATCAGCCCTGCCGACATCACGAGCTTGGCGGCATCATCCGGGCTCATGTCGATTTCGATCACGTCTGCTCTTGGCAGGTAGAAGAAAAAGCCTGTCGTCGGGTTGGGGGCACAGGGCAGAAACACGCCGATATAGTCCTGCTTACCCGGAAGATGACGAGCCAGCGCTTCCTTTGGTTCAGCTGAAATCAGCACCACGGACCACATGCCCCGCGCGGGATACTGCACGAGACCAACCTTCTTGAAGCTTGTGCCGCCTTGCGAGAAGACCGTCTCGAAGATCTGCTTCATGCCCTTGTAGAGGCCGCGCACCACCGGCATCCGGTCCAGCATTCGCTCGCCGAACTCGAACATCGTGCGGCCCACGAGATTGGCCGTGAGAAAGCCCAGGATTGTCAGCAGGAAGATGGCCACCAGCAGCCCAAAGCCGGGGATTGCAAATGGCAGATAGGTTTCAGGCAGATAGAAGGTCGGGATGATCGGCTTCACCCAGCCATCGATAGAGGCCACGATCCACCACGTGAGGTAGATGGTGATGGCAATGGGACCGGCGATGACCACCCCGGTCAGGAAATATGTGCGCAACCGCTGCCAGCCAGCATTGCGCGGGGGCACCTGCGGCGGCTGATCTGACGGAGGGTATGGTGAGTGAGGCGTCATGCTGTTGCTGGTGCATCCATGTTCGTGCCAAACTGTTTGACGGCTTTTGCACGCTGCGGCAAGTGAGCCGACAGTCACCGCTCCGAGGCGGTCACCAGCAGGCCCGAAACGATGAGGATGATTGCGATGGCCTGGTAAATGCCAGGCCATTCACCGAGAACAGGAATGGCTGTGAGCGTCCCAATGACGGGAATCAGCGGCGGGAAACGGCCCGCCTTCGATGCGCCGATGGTTCTTGCCGCCCAACCCCACAACCACAGACCGATGATCATGTTGAGGATGGCTTGGTTGAAAGCGTGAAAGGCGATGATCCAGAACGGAATTTGCGCAAGATTCTTCGGCAGGAACAGAAAATAGATCGGGAGAAAGGCCAGTGACAGCACGCACAGGACTGCCGTTGCCACCAGCGGATCAACGCGCCACTTCTGAACGGCCAGCGGATATCCACCCCAGATCAGGGCCATCAGCACAAAGCAGAGATCACCCAGCATTACATCGCGCGACGCTGAAGTTGTTGATCCCAGAGCAAAGGCACCGAGGCCAGCCAGCACGATCATCAGGCCCATGATCGCCTGTCTGGATGGCTTGGTTCCAAAGATGAGCATTCCGCCAATCATGCTCACGATAATCAGCGTTCCAGGCCCCAGGGTTGCGCCATGGGCTGCCGGGGCCAGTGTCAGGCCCGTGAGTTGCAGCATGGACATCGGCGCTCCGCTCATGACGGCAAGTGCGAGACCGCGCTTCCAGCCAACACCGGCGCAATCGGCAAAGCCACCTGATTTCAGGAACAATGGCAGCAGGATCAAGCCTGCAAAGCCAAAGCGCAGGGCAGCCAGATCGTAGGGCGTGAACCCGTTGAGGACGGCGTGGCGGCTGATGACGAAGTTCGTGCCATAGATCACCACGCTTCCGAGCATTGCCAGCATGGCAAGATATCGGAGGCGCGGCGTCGGTGTCAGAGTCGATGTCACGGCGCTCATCGCAAGCGCGCCAGACCTCAGGCCAACGCCTTCAGCGCAGCCTTGCCCGCATAGACCGCCTGATCGCCCAGCTGCTGCTCGATGCGCAGAAGCTGGTTGTACTTGGCCGTGCGGTCCGAGCGGGCAAGCGAGCCCGTCTTGATCTGGCCGCAGTTGGTGGCGACCGCGAGATCGGCGATGGTGTTGTCCTCGGTTTCACCCGAGCGGTGAGACATCACGGCGCGATAGCCCGCGCGATGCGCCATTTCGACCGCAGCAAGCGTTTCGGTCAGCGTGCCGATCTGGTTTACCTTGACCAGGATGGCATTGGCATAGCCGCCCTTGATGCCGCGGGACAGGCGCTCGACATTGGTAACGAAGAGGTCATCGCCAACAAGCTGGCACTTCTGGCCGATCTTGTCGGTCAGCAGCTTCCAGCCCGCCCAATCATCCTCGGACATGCCGTCCTCGATGGAGACGATGGGATAATCCTTCACCAGCTTGGCGAGGTAGTCGACCTGCTTGTCGATGGGGCGTTTCACGCCTTCACCATGGTAGTCGTAGATATCTGCCTTGAAGAATTCGGTCGCAGCGCAGTCCAGCGCCAGATGGATGTCCTTGCCCGGTTTAAAACCCGCCTTGCCGATGGCGTCCATGACAAAATCGAGTGCAGCTTCGGCCGATCCAAGGTTTGGCGCGAAACCACCTTCATCGCCGACATTGGTGTTGTGGCCGCCCTTCTTCAGCAGGCCCTTGAGCGTGTGGAACACCTCAACGCCCATGCGCAACGCTTCCGAGAAGCTGGCAGCCCCTGTCGGCATGATCATGAATTCCTGAAAGTCGATGGGGTTGTCGGCATGTGCGCCACCATTGACAATGTTCATCATCGGCACGGGCAGCACGCGAGCGGACGAACCGCCGACATAGCGATAGAGAGGCAAGCCACGGGCTTCGGCTGCCGCCTTGGCGACCGCGAGGGAGACACCGAGGATGGCGTTGGCCCCAAGCTTCTTCTTGTTCTTCGTGCCGTCGAGCCTGATCATCACATCATCGATGGCGACCTGATCTTCGGCATCCATGCCGACGATGGCGTCGTGGATCGTGGTCATCACGTTGTCGACGGCCTTCGAGACGCCTTTGCCGAGGTAGCGCTTGCCACCGTCCCGCAATTCGGACGCTTCATGGGCGCCGGTTGACGCGCCCGATGGCACCGCCGCCCGGCCCATGCAACCATCCTCGAGGATCACGTCCACCTCCACCGTGGGATTGCCACGGCTGTCGAGGATTTCACGGGAGACGAGATCGACGATGGCGGTCATTGTGTTGGTCCTTCGTGGTGCGTGGATGGATTGGATACCGCGGTTCTAACGAACGGCGCGAATGGCACAAGCCACTAAAAACGATGGCTGATGCGCGTTTCATGTCCGATTTGTCCGATTTTTCAGCCAATCCGCCCTTAGCCTGACACCCGACAACCTATAACGTTAGGGAATGTTAACCATCAGAATCTAGCAAATGTAATATATCCAGGGGAAACGCATGAAGATTCGCCAGTTCCTGTCCAGCTTCCGTATGCGGCTCCTCGCGCTGATATCGCTGATGGTGTGCATGGTGGCCGCCGTTGGCTGGTTGGGTGCCCGCGAGGTCGAGCGCAGCCTCGTGCAGCAGAAACACGCCGAAATGCGCTCCCAGGTCGACGTCGCTGTTTCGGTGATGAACCACGAACTTGAGCGCGCCAAGAAGGGGGAGGTCACGCTCGAACAAGCCCGGCGCAACGCTGCCGATGCCATCCGGCCCATGCGCTTTTCCGGTCAGGAGTATTTCTACATATACGACATGACGGGCAAGAACATCATGCATCCGTTCCGTCGTGATTTCGAAGGCAAGGACATGCTTGGCCTGAAGGATGAGAATGGCGTCCTGATCATCAAGGGCTTCATCGACATCATCCGGGCCAAGGGATCAGGATCGCTCGACTATCTCTGGAAAAAGCCGGGGGATCAGGCTCCCAGTCTGAAAGTGGGCTACATCACGGCGGTGCAAAATACGGATTGGTTCGTGGGAACCGGCCTGCATATCGATGATGTCGATGCGCTCGTTGCCAAATCGCGGGCCTTGCTTGGGTCGATGGTGATCGGAAGCATCCTGCTGTGTCTGTTGCTTGGCATCATCGCCGTGGTGTCCGTCAATCGGCCGCTGGCGCGGCTGCTGGCCTCGACACGCAGTCTTGCGGCCGGTGACCTTCACGCAGAGGTCCATGGCGCGAAACGCAAGGACGAGATTGGTGATATCGCACGCGGCATTGGCGGTATCCGCAGCCTGATGCTGGATCGTGCCGCGCAGGAGCGTGATGCGGCAGCGGCGGCGGAACAGCAACGCTCGATCGAACGCAAGGCGATCCTCAGCGATGCGGGCGAACGTTTCGATGCCAGCGTTCACATGCTGGCAGGGCAGATCAGGGACAGCGCCGCCACGCTCAACCAATCGGCGCAAGTGCTGGCGGGCGCATCCCAGAACACTGACTCGCGTGCCGGAGCCGTCTCGGACAATATCCACGGTGTCCTGGAGGAAATTCGTGGCGTGGCGAGTGCCCTGTCGCAGCTTGATGCCAGTGCTCAGGAAAGCAGCAAGCGCTGCAACACAGCTCTCGACATCATGTCCACAGCGGCCAGGACAACGGGCGAAACCCGCGTCACCATCTCTTCGCTCAGCAATGCGTCCGCCGATATCGCCAAGGTGGTGACCTTGATCCAGGCCATTGCCGAACAGACCAACCTGCTCGCGCTGAATGCAACAATCGAGGCCGCACGTGCAGGCGATGCGGGCAAGGGTTTCGCGGTCGTTGCCGCCGAGGTCAAGCAACTGGCCCAGCAGACCGCTGCGGCCACAGGCGACATATCGGCCAAGATCGCGGCCATTTCCGCTGCCACCGAGGATGCGGTGAAGGCGACCGAGAGCATCAGCGGCAAGATCGAGGAACTGAACGGCATCACCACCGAAATCGCAGCCACCGTGGAGGAGCAATCCGTCGCCTCGGCGGAGATCAACCGCGCCATGTCTATTGCCACACAGCGGACGGAACAGATGACGACAGACGTCAACGATGTTGCGAAGTCGTCTGAGGACACGCGCGGCGCAGTCGAGAAAGTGCTTGATGCGGCTCAGCACTTCGAGGAGCAGGCCCGCAAGCTGCGGGACGAGACACGTGGCTTCACGCGGTTTCTCTCTGCCGCATAGCAAGGGTGCCCTGATTGAGGTGGCGGATTTTCTGCTTCAATTCCCTTGGGCGATCCTTTACGTGGGCGCTTCACGAAGGAATGCTCGATGGTCGCCAAACCCAAAGCCTCCCTGCTGGGCAAGCAGGTGCCGCAACCACAGTCTCCCGGCGAAGCCACGCTTGACCGCGTGCCCAATCCG
Source organism: Hyphomicrobiales bacterium (assembly GCA_031378805.1). Lineage (GTDB taxonomy): Bacteria > Pseudomonadota > Alphaproteobacteria > Rhizobiales > Beijerinckiaceae > JADCCX01. The sequence continues at coordinate 84,816 of JANNEO010000121.1, read as the reverse complement.
CACCCCGGCACGAACTATGTCGCACGCTTCACCTGCCCGGAGTTCACTTCGATCTGTCCCGTGACGGGTCAACCGGACTTCGGCATTCTGGTGATCGATTATGTTCCGGGAAAATGGCTGGTCGAATCGAAGTCGCTCAAGCTCTATCTCACGAGCTTTCGCAATCATGGGGCTTTTCACGAGGATTGCACGGTTGGCATTGCCAAGACGCTGCTCACCCTGCTGAAGCCCGTGTGGCTGCGCATCGGGGGCTACTGGTATCCGCGCGGCGGCATCCCCATCGACGTGTTCTGGCAAACCGGCAAGCAGCCCGAGAACGTGTTCCTCCCGGATCAGGGCGTGCCGCCCTATCGAGGGCGCTGAAACTTGGTGGCGGTCGCCAGGGCGGCGGCAAGCACGAGAACGCCGCCAAATGACACGGCCAAGGGTGCGCCGATCCGTGGAATCAGCAGGCCATAGATCACCGGACCCAGCGCCATGCCGAGAAACAGGCTGAAGGCATGGAGCGCAACCGCAGATCCCCGCGCATCCGGTGCCAGTTCCGTCGCTTCGATCTGGATGCCGGTGTGCAGCATGTAGAATCCGAGCCCGACAACGGTGAAAGCCGCCATCTCGATTGGCCAGGTGGGGCCGGTGCCCACGCCGATCATGCCGGCAAGGATGACGAAACCGCCGACGCGCATCACCATCGTGCGTGACAGGCTGTGCAGCAGGCTTGGCAAAACGAGATTGAAGATCAATCCGCCGCAGCCAATGCCGGCCACCACGAAACCCGCCTCGCGGACGCTGCCTGCGCCGCGCTCCTCCAGCAAGGCCGCGACGTAAGGCAGGAAACCGTAGATGAACGCCCCTTCGATGGCGACTGCGCCATAGCAATATTTCGCCAAGGGATTGGCGAGAATCCTGGCATAATTCGCGCGGATCAGCGTGAGGTTGAAGGGCGGACGCACAACATCTGCCCGGGGGCGGATCATGATCCGCACAAGGATGGCAGCCGCAAACGCGATCACCGCGGCAATGCCGAACACGGGACGCCAGCCGATGCTTTCCGACAACACGCCCGCGAGTGGCGCACCCGAGAGCTGCCCGATGATGACGGCCAACAGATAGCGGCTGAGCGCAAGCTGGCGATGCTCCAGCGGAAAGCGGTCCCCGATCATGGCGATGGCCAGTGGTATGCAAGCACCCCCAGCCAGGCCCGAAACCGCGCGACAAATCGCCAGCGTCGTCACGTCCTGGGCGAACATGCTGGCGGCGAGTGCAATCGCCAGGATGACGAGCGCGATGGACATGACCTTCGCCTTGCCCTTGGAGTCGCCCAGCGGACCAAGGACCGGCTGTCCCAGCGCGTAGGGAAGCGTGTAAGCCGTCGCAAGCAACGCAACGGTGGTTACAGCCACGTCAAACTCTCGCGCCAGCAGCGGCACGATAGGATCAACGATGCGGATAGCGACGTTGGCAGCCAGCCCGGTGAAACCGAGAACCAGGAGCAGCGTGTTGGGATTCACGCGCAATCGGCCTTTGTGAGACGGTCGTAGGCCATGAGTTGGGAAATGAGCTGCGGCATGTCCTTGAGCCGCACCATATTGGGGCCATCGGAGGGCGCATTGTCAGGGTCTTGATGCGTCTCTATGAAGACTCCCGCCACGCCAACAGCCACGGCGGCTCGCGCCAGCACCGGCACCATGGAGCGGTCACCACCGCTGGAACTGCCCTGCCCGCCCGGCTGCTGCACGGAATGCGTGGCATCGAAGATCACGGGCGCTCCCATGGCAGCCATGATCGGCAGGGCGCGCATGTCCGACACCAGCGTGTTGTAGCCGAAGGATACGCCGCGCTCGGTCAGCATCACGTTGGGATTTCCCGCTTCCGCCACCTTTGCAGCCACGTTCTTCATGTCCCAGGGGGCGAGGAACTGGCCCTTCTTGATGTTGACGACGCGACCCGTTTTCGCGGCAGCAACCAGCAGATCGGTCTGGCGGCACAGAAATGCCGGAATTTGGAGGATATCCACGCATTGCGCGACCTGTGCGCAATGCGCGGCTTCATGCACATCGGTGAGGACCGAAAGTCCAAGCTTCGCCTTGAGATCGGCGAAGACAGGCATGGCTTTCTCAAGACCCAGGCCGCGTGCGCCCTTGCCGCTGGTGCGGTTGGCCTTGTCGTAGGAGGACTTGTAGATCAGGCCGATGCCCAGCGTCGCCGCCATCTCCTTCAGCGCACCCGCCATGTCAAAGGCATGATCGCGGCTTTCGAGCTGGCATGGTCCGGCGATCAAGGCCAGCGGTGCTGTGTTTGAAAACGTGATATTTCCGATAGTGATTGAACTGTTTAGTGTCATTATTGCATCCAGAACATGAGTTTTAGCGGGCTGCCGCGCGGCGATAGATTGGCTCCATCGAGGACAGTGTGTCACCGCTGGTCCGCACACAGAACCCGGCGGGAGCCGGAACATATCCACCCACGATGGTGGCATGGTCCAGGCAGGGGCCGAAAGCGACGGAGCATTCCGTCGGGTTCATGTAAACCGAACCGGCGTTGCGTGCCACGGCATTCGCCCGTGCAAAGATGGTGCGGCACAGGGCCTGGCTGAGATTCTCGCGGCATTGCTCTTCGGCGCGAACGACGGTCCCGCCCGGACATTCCCCCGTGAAAGCGAGATAGCCGATCAGGCCTGCCACGCCAGCAATGAACAGCAGAATCACGGCGCGCATCATGCGGTTTGCTCTTCAAAGGCCAGCACGACACCGAATGCGGCACCAGAAGGCACGACGATTCTGCCATTGTCCCGGCGGTGAGGAACGTTGTTCTTGCGCAACGCCAATTCGGTTGCGGCCAAGCTGGCAGCCTCGAAAACGATGGCACCAAACCTGGCCCGGCGACCACTGAACAAAGCGGGGTCATCGCCCAGTTCGGCCCGCGCGGCGGCAGGCGTCCAGATCGACAGACTGCCCCTCCGTGTGTCCATCGTCACACCACCCGCATCACACAGTGGCTCTCCACCAAGCCAGCTCTTGAGAAAACCAACGGCTTCAAGCGGGGTATCGCGCACCACAACGACACGTTTTATACCCAGCACCGTGTTCTCGTGGGACTGAAAGCCGGAGTTCCAGAAGTTCTCGGGATTGTGCTGCTGGCAAAGAAAAAAGCAGAGGTCCGGCATTACCGACGGCGTGGCATAGGCCAGAGTGAATGCCACTTCCATGTCACTGCCGTCCGCACGCTTGCCCTTGCGGCCAAAATGGAACGGCTCGTACGCCGCAATACCGGCCTGATCGAGCCACCGGGCGTCCGCCGTCGCATCCGCACTGGCGCAGGCGAGCATGGACATGCCGTCGCCTTCGTTTTCCAGCCAGTTCCGCACATGCTCTCCAAAGGAAAAGGTGCGCGGCTCGTGGTCGGGCGGAATGGCAGTGGTGCCAATGGTGATCAATTCGAGGAAGCAGCCGTCGAACTGCACAATGCGGTTTTCCGTGCCCCACGGATGGATGTTGCGGTTGCCCACGCGAAAGCCGAGGCGCTGGTAAAATGCGGCCTGCGCATCCAGATCGCGGGCAGGCAGGACGAGATGATCGAGGTGGCGGAACGTCATTGCAAAAGATTTAGCAGTCGGTGAGGCAAAAGGGAATTCCAGTACGCGACACCAGAAAACCGCATCCTGGGCTTGTCGAAGATCTAGGTTTTCGACAGAGAGGTCCACTGAACCATCCTTCGACAGGCTCAGGATGAAGTCGTTGCATGGTCTCACTCCAGCTCCACTACACGCCCTTCTTTCAGCGTCACACGCCGATCCATGCGCCCCGCGAGTTCGAGATTGTGCGTGGCGATGAGCGCGACCAGGCCGGAAGCGCGCACCAGCGACAGCAGGGTCGAGAACACATGCTCTGCCGTGTGGGGATCGAGATTGCCCGTGGGTTCATCCGCCATCATCAGGCGTGGTGCATTGGCGACGGCGCGCGCAATGGCGACGCGTTGCTGCTCGCCGCCTGACAGTTCCGCCGGGCGATGCTCCAGGCGCTGTCCGAGGCCAAGGAAGGCCAGCAACTCGCGGGAGCGGCTATGGGCAACCTCCCTGGGTTGTCCCAGGATCAATTGCGGCATTGCCACATTCTCCACCGCGGAGAATTCCGGCAGGAGATGGTGAAACTGATAGACGAAGCCGATCTCGCTGCGCCGCAGCGCCGTACGTCCCGATTCATCCAGGGCCGCGGTGGCCTGCCCGCCCACGAAGACCTCGCCACCATCCGGTCGCTCCAGCAGGCCAGCCAGATGCAGAAGCGTGGACTTGCCCGCACCCGAAGGAGCGACCAGCGCCACAGCCTGACCGCGATGCAACGTCAGGCTGGCGCCATTGAGGATATCAAGGCGCTTTTCGCCCTCCCCGTAGTGGCGCTGGACATCGACGAGTTGCAGGGCAGCCTCACTCATAGCGCAGCGCCTCGACAGGATCGAGTTTGGCGGCCTGCCATGCGGGGTAGAGACTGGCGATCAGCGACAGCACAAGCGCCATCGCAACCACCGTCATCACCTCGCGCCAATCGATGACCGCCGGTAATTTACTGAGGAAATACAACGTGGCCGGAAAAAGATCGCGGCCGGACAGCCAGGAGAAGAAGTTCTTCAGCGTGTCGATGTTCTTGGCCACCAGCACGCCAATGGCGAGACCCGCCAATGTGCCAGCGATGCCGATGCTGGCGCCTGTCATCAGGAACACCCGCAACACGGAGCCTTGCGTCGCGCCCATCGTGCGCAAGATAGCGATGTCGCGTGATTTCGAGCGCACCAGCATGATCAAGCCGGAGATGATGTTGAGCGCCGCGACCATCACGATGAGCGTGAGGATGATGAACATCACGTTCCGCTCCACCTCCAATGCGCCCACAAAGGTCTGGTTGCGAATTTTCCAGTCACTGGTGATGATCGGGCGTCCCGCGACATCAATGGCGATTTGCGAAATGCGCTCGGCCTCCTCCGGGTTCTCGACCGTCAGTTCAATCGTGCTGACATCATCGTCACGGTCGAAATAGATCTGCGCTTCCTTCAGCGGCATGTAGACGAAGGCGCTATCGAACTCCGACATGCCGATGAGAAAGATGGCGGCGATGGTGTAGACCTTGCGCCGTGGCGTCTGGCCGAAAGGGCTGGCTGGGCCATTGGGCGACAGCAGCGTCAGCTTGTCTCCCGCCCTGATGCCCAGCTGATCCGCCAGCCGCTGACCGATGGCGATGCCTTCGCCGCTGTCAAAATTGTCGAGCGAACCCGCCCGGATGTTCTTCGCAATGGTGTCAAGGCGTTTGATATCGGCCTCGCGCACGCCGCGCACGAGAGCACCGCTCGAGGCAAAGGGCGACGAGGCCAGCACCTGGCCGTTGATCACAGGAATGGCCTGCTTCACGCCCTTGATCTGCTCGAAACGCTTGGACAACTCCTCGTAATCGGTCAGCGGTTGATCCATCGCCTGAATGAAGACGTGGCCGCTGATGCCGAGAATCTTCGAAATCAGTTCCTTGCGGAAGCCATTCATCACCGACATCACGATGATCAGTGCCGCGACCCCCAGCAAGATGCCTGCGAAGGAAAACCCGGCGATGACCGAGATGAAGCCTTCCTTGCGGCGTGGACGCAGGTAACGGAACGCCAGCATCCGCTCAAAGCCTGCGAAGGGCTTGGGCGGTGATGGGGTGGTGGGGGGACTAATGTCGGTCATGCGAGCGTCACCTTGCCCCGGATATCCTCATCCTGAGCCTGTCGAAGGATTGAGGATATCGGCACGCTCGGGGCTGCGGCCTCGCCCTTCGACAGGCTCAGGGTGAGGCCGAATGGCAGGGCAACGCCAACCCTCACGCTCTCAACCTCGGCACCACGTCGTTTAGTGCCACCACTTCCCGCGCACCAGACTTACGCCATTTCAGCTCGACCTTGCCCTCAGCCAGGCTCTTGGGGCCGACGATCACCTGGTAAGGCAGGCCGATCAAGTCAGCCGTGGCAAACTTGGCGCCCGGTCGATCGTCGCGGTCGTCATAAAGAACCTCGAACCCGGCCTGTTCCAATGTGGTGTAGAGCTGGCCGCAGGCCGCATCCACAGCGGCATCGCCCACGCGCAGGTTGAGCAGAGCCACGTGATAGGGTGCGATCGCTTCCGGCCAGATGATGCCGGCTTCGTCGTGGCTCGCCTCGATCACCGAAGCCACGATGCGCGATGGGCCAATACCATAGGAGCCCATGTGGACCGGACGCTCGATGCCATCAGCGCCCATCACCTTGGCGTTCATGCTGTCGGAGTACTTGGTGCCGAAATAGAAGATATGACCAACCTCGATACCGCGTGCCGACACGCGCTTCGCTTCAGGGATGGTGTTGAAGGCAGCGGCATCATGCATTTCCGAGGTCGCGGCATAGAGCGAGGTCCATTTGTCGACCGTCGTCTGCAACCCTGACACGTCGTCAAAGTCGGTGCTGGCGGGCGGAACAGGAAAATCGAGGTAGTCGCCGTGGCAGAACACCTCGCTCTCGCCCGTTGAGGCAAGGATAATGAACTCATGACTGAGATCGCCGCCGATGGGTCCGGTGTCTGCGCGCATGGGAATCGATTTCAGGCCCAGTCTGTCGAAGGTCCGGAGATAGGCCGCGAACATCTTGTTGTAAGCGTGGCGGGCACCCGCCTCATCCACGTCGAAGGAATAGGCATCCTTCATGAGAAATTCGCGCGAGCGCATCACGCCGAAACGTGGGCGCACCTCATCGCGGAATTTCCATTGGATGTGGTAGAGATTCATCGGCAGATCCTTGTAGGACCGGACGTAGCCGCGGAAAATCTCCGTGATCATTTCCTCGTTGGTGGGACCAAACAGCATCTCGCGCTCGTGCCTGTCGGTGATGCGCAGCATTTCCTTGCCATAAGCGTCGTATCGGCCGGATTCACGCCAGAGATCTGCAGACTGGATCGTCGGCATCAGCAGTTCAACGGCACCGGAGCGATTCTGCTCCTCGCGCACGATGGCATTGACCTTGTTCAACACGCGCAGGCCGAGCGGCAGCCAGCTGTAGATACCGGCCGATTGCTGACGGGTCATGCCTGCGCGAAGCATCAGGCGGTGAGAAACGATTTCCGCGTCTTTTGGCGTGTCGCGCAAGATGGGCAGAAAATAGCGGGAAAGGCGCATATGGAGGTTTCCGGAACAGGGAATCTATCGTTCTTTCCTGTCTATAGGCGAACACCTCACATGGCACTACCGCTGTTCTCAACGATCACGCAGTCTGAACGCTGGACGGGAAATGCGTCATGCGCGCCATCGAAAGAGCAAGCGTTATCGGCTTGAAAAGTAGAAGGCGAAATAGAGGACGCACCAAACCCCGGCAAAAGCGACGATGGCAATGCGGGACGGTGCGCTAGAGGTTGCGCGTGCCTCGGACCACATCAGCGCCTTGGCGCCGAAGTAAATGACCAATACGCCCCAAAGTCCTGTGCCAAGGAAAAACACGTTGATCCAGTAGCGGAGTGTCGACACGTCGCCAGTGAACAGCAATCCGAGGGGCATGAGCGACAGACCTCCCCAAAAAATGATCAATGGAATGCCGATGAGGTCAATCATCAGTTTTCTGACGTCATTTTCAAAGTTCTTGAATGATCCTGGCACTGCACGTTCTCCCCGGCTGTGCCCAATCCCTACCGAATGGAACCCGGCCTGCCGTTGTGGCAAAACGTCCAACGCCTGTATGGTGCGATCTCACCAGCTGCGCATCGGGCCATCATCGATGTGAAAGAAGCCGAAGGGATAAATCTTGCGTCCGCCTACATTGGGATGCTCGCGCAGAAACGCGTAAACCGTCGAAATTGCCACGCCCCGAACGCGGAAGTCTACGGCGCGGCACTGATAATGATATGATGCGCGTGCGCCTGTTCCCCTGGGCCGCTTGGCATTCAGAATGGCAACATGGCCGAAACGCTTGGCTGTATCCACCAGCACCTGTTTGATGCCGACGGGCAGGCAGTGGAAATTGGCTTCGGGCGGGGCGAACACGCCAGGCATGTTGGGAACTGGAACCTCGGATTCCCTCAGGCCAGGCGGGCGTACCATGGGCGCGTCAGTCATGGTCCAGCGTGGTGTCGACTGTGTGCTGGGCAGGGATGCGAGGCGCGGCGCAGTGGGCGGCGTCACGGAACTTCCTGGCAGCGTGACGCCCGGTGGCAGTTGGTTCCCCGTGGATGACCAGCGGGCCCCACCCACCGGTGCCACGTCTGCCGCAGCGCGTTGCACGGCACCGGGCCGGGGAGTTGGCAGCGGAATGCGCACCAGCTTGGGCGTCTCATGCTCAAAGACAGCCTCGTCGTCCTCCTCTTCCTCTTCCGGTTTTGACGCCGGAACGGGGGTCTGGACCGGCTGTTTTTTCTGGTCGGTGGCTTTCCGGGATGTCGCACTCAGATCGCCCGCGCGTGGCGTGATCGGGATGATGCTCAAAGGAGGTGGCAGCGACGCTTTGCCTTCGTCAGAAGGCGCAAAAGCATTGGAGGCGTTGTTGCGTAAAAGATCGAACAAACCCTGGGCCAGCGCAGGGCTTCCATTGGCAACAAGGCCAAGCGCAAATACGCCGGAAAGGATGCTGGATTTGCGCAAAATCAGGATTCTCGCGTCATAGCTGCCCGCGATATCGTGAAACTGCAGATGAGGCAATCGGCGGCAATGCCGATTGGGCTGACCGCCTGTCCATGCTGGGCAGCGCGCAAGCTTCTCAAACGGTCTGGCGGCGATTGGCCACGTTCTGCATGACAAAAGACAATCGCAACAGGATTGCCATGCTTTGCAGATAGGCCTGATCCTGGTTCGACCAGTCCTTGAACTCTCCGCAATGTTCGCAGCACAGCACGGCCACCGGATCAGCCCCGACAGCGATCACCTGGTCGAGCAAGGACGTGATTCCCAGCGGGATCAGATAGTCTTGGGCCAGACAGGACGTGACATCATCCGTCAGTGCATTCGAAGCTGCGATGCTCCCCTTGCGCCTTATTTCGTCAATGTACGGCGCACAGTTCTCGGTCAGGAGCGTGATAGGCGGCTCGGCTTGCGTAAGGCGTCTATCGACAACGCAGGCGCTGGTCATGGAGCGCCCGCCTGCATCGAAATACCAGATGCTCGCCCGCGTGGAAGAAACATGGTTCAGGATATCTTGGCACAGAGCGCTGTGGACATTCTCAACCGAAAGCATTCCTGCCGAGAATTGACTGAGGGCCTCACGCGTTGCGTCCATTCCAGTGTTTTGCCCTTTGCCAATGTGAAGCCGACTGACATTCCAATCCCGACATAGTATGCAATTTTACGTATGTCGAATGCAAAATGTCCAACCCAGTGCCAGTCGAGCATCATGCAGAAGAATCAATCAGCTACCGCGCCTTCTGCCCGAAAAGCACGGCCCGCACAGCGGGATCAGCCGGATTGTTCTGCGTACGCTCCGCTTCGTTCACAGCAAAGCCTTTTTGCACTGCCGGTCGGGCCATCACGGCGGTCAGCCAACGCTCGACATGCGGGAAATCCTTGATGTTCTGCCCCTGGCGCTCCCATAGTTTGGCCCAGCCGACGCACGCCATATCGGCAATGGAATACTCACCCGCGAGATAGGGCCGATCCGCCAGCCTCTTGTTCATGACGCCGTAGAGGCGGTTGGATTCGTTGGTGTAACGATCAACCGCGTAGGGTATTTTCTCAGGGGCATAGATGCGGAAATGATGGGTCTGGCCAAGCATTGGGCCAAAGCCTCCGACCTGCCAGAACAGCCATTCATCCACCTCGACACGGGTGCGCTCGTCACGCGGATAGAATTTGCCAGTCTTGCGACCGAGATATTGCAGGATGGCACCAGATTCGAACACCGAGATCGGTCTGCCTTCCGGCCCTTCCGGATCGATGATGGCCGGCATCCTGTTGTTGGGCGAAATTGCCAGGAACTCAGGCTTGAACTGCTCGCCCTTGCTGATGTTCACGAGTTTTACCTGATAGGGCAAGCCACACTCTTCCAGCATGATCGAGATTTTCCAGCCGTTTGGCGTGGGCCAGTAATAAAGATCGATGGGAAGGTTCTGCTTGGGCATGGGACGCTCCTGCTTGCCAGCCCGCTGCAAACCCTGCGGGCGCTCATGACACTGTCTTTCCATCCTAAGCGCCTGAGCGGCAAGACGAAAGCCCATGCCCAGCAACACAATAGCGCGACCAAAATACCCTGATTTTTCAGCAATTGTGCTTTTTGTTCCCTTTTTGTACATATCAAGAGGGAGCTGCGGCGAATGCCCGGCTGGTCCAGAACGGGAGTGTCGCCATGATTCGCTTTTCCTTCGCCAGGTTGCTGCTGGCAGCCATGCTTTTCGCTACAGGCCCGGCCTTGGCACAGAATACCGTGCCAAATCCCTTGCGAGGAAGTGCGCAAGACAGAACGCCAACGGATACACCCGCGCCCGGAGCAGCGGCAAAAGCTGACACGAAGGCGGCTGCTGCCACAGGCAAGCCCCCAAGAGAACGCTCCGCCAAGCAGCGCCAGAATGACGACGACATGCGGGCCTGCGGTGCGAGCTGGCGCGCGGAAAAAGATTCGCTGGCTGCCAAGGGCACGACCTGGCGGGCCTATCTCAAGGATTGCCGCGCCACTAAAAAAATGGGCCGCGACAAGGTTTGATGCCGCCAGAGACAGCCGCGAAGATCAACCACCTGCATTGATTTCGCTGACCATCGCGCCACATGTGCAGCCATAAAGACGGATGCCGCGAGGTGGTTGGTGGATTTCGGTGGAATGATCAGTGGAACGCTCGGCTTCGTCCGGGATCACCAGTCCTGGCTGGCGCCTGCGGTGTTCCTGCTGGCCTTCCTGGAAAGCCTCGCCTTTGTTTCGTTGCTGGTGCCCTCGACTGCCATCCTCGCCGCCCTTGGCGTGATGATCGGCGCGGGTGACCTGCCGTTCTGGACGCCGTTCTTCGCAGCCGTTGCAGGCGCCTTCATCGGCGACTGGATCTCCTTCGAAATCGGGCGGCGCTACAAGGACGATGTGAAAGGCATGTGGCCGCTGAACAAGCAGCCCGAACTGTTCGAGCGGGGCGAAGCATTCTTTCGGCGGTACGGCGCTCCGGGTTATTTCGGCGGGCGCTTCGTGGGTCCGCTCAGGGCGGTGTTTCCCTTGATCTGCGGCATATCCGCCATGCGCCCGTTGGTGTTCCAGGCGACCAACGCGGCATCTGCCGTAGCCTGGGCTGGCGTCTATCTCGGTGCTGGGGTGGGGGCAGGTCGTCTTTTTGGCTGACAAACCAGATTTAACCCGGCAAGGACGTGCGGAACGCAGGCCCAATATTCCGCGCGAGAGTGCCCTTGGACAAGACCCAGATGATGCAACAGGTGATGGAACAGGCCGGTCCTGTCATCGCCTTTGTGCGGGCCAACCAGTCCTTTGCAGCGCCGATCGTGTTTCTGCTGGCTTTCGGCGAGTCGATGGCCTTCATCTCGCTTTTCCTGCCATTCTGGGCGATGCTGGTGGGGATCGGCGCACTCGTCACCATGAGCGGCCTCGATTTCTGGTCGATCTGGATTTCGGCCAGCCTCGGTGCTGCACTTGGTGACTGGGTATCCTATTGGCTCGGCGCACATTTCCAGCACCGTGTCGCGGGCTGGTGGCCGCTGTCGCGCTATCCGCAGATGCTGCCGCGGGGTGAAGCCTTCTTTAAGCGCTGGGGCTGGATCGCCGTTGTCGGTGGACGCTTCTCTGGCCCGCTGCGGGCCACCGTTCCGCTGGCGGCGGGCATCACCCGAATGCCGATGATTCCGTTCCAGCTGGCAAATTTCGGTTCCGCCTTCCTGTGGGCAGCCTCCCTCATGCTGCCGGGAACCTATCTCGCGCGATTCATGCCGACCTGATCCGACATGGATATCCTCAGCAAGGAAACGCTCGACTCGCTGACTGTGTTCATGCGGACTTATGCGGCATGGGCACCGCTGATGCTCTTCGGCATCATGCTGTGCGAGGGCGTGATACTGACCACGTTCATCTTTTCCGGCTCGGTGATGATCGTTGCGGCAGGAGTTCTGATCCAGGCAGGCGTGCTGGAATATACCAGCTGCTTTCTGGCGATTTTCCTTGGCTTTTGCCTTGGCGACTGGATCAATTTCGAGATCGGGCGACGCGGCGAGCACTGGTTTCGCAATCTTGGCATGGTGAAAAATCGGCCCGGCCTGATGCTGCGGGCGGAGCGCATGATCACGCAGTATGGCGTCGCCGCCGTCTTCCTCAGCCGTTTCATGGGGCCAAGCCGGGTCTTCGTCACATTCCTCGCGGGCAGCTGTCACATGCGGCCGCAGCCGTTCCATGCGGCAACGGCTCTCGCCACGCTGCTCCTGACCTTCGGGCTGCTGAACGCCGGGATGACCGGCCTTCAGCTCTGGGAGAAATTCAGGTAGTTTTGCTTTGCAAAACGCTGCCGTTCAAGCCTTGCGGCTCTCCTTCGGCAAAATCTGATCGGGGCTGGCGAAGCCTTTCAAGCCTTTGAAACGGCTGATCCAAGCCAAGAGATTTGTGTATTGCGCGAGGTTGAAACCACCCGCAGCGGCATAGTCCAGCACACCGTAGAGGTCGATATCGGCGATGGTTGCGCCCTTGCCAACCATCCAGTCACGGCCAGCCAGATGATCATCTAGCACCTTGAGCGCAACATTGCCGTCGCTGAAATACATCGCCGCCGTGTCAAACGGCATCGAGCGCAGGCCAAGGCGCATACCGCGCGAGCGGTAGATATTGGGCGCAAGGCGGTCGAAATCCCAGAACATCCATTCCCGCGCCTCGATCTTCTCCTCGACGGTATCGCCCGCGAATTTGCCCAGCATTTCAGCGAGATATTCGAGGATCGAGGCGGATTGGCACAGCTTGCGGCCATTGCCGTTGTCGATCAGCAGCGGCACTTGGCCGAACCGCTGCTTCGCCATGAAGGCCGGGGACTTGTGCTCCCCCGCCCGCAGATTGACATGCACGTAGTCGAAAGGCTCGCCGCACATCGAGAGCATCAGGCCCACCTTATAGGCCGGGCCGGAAAGCCAGATTCCATGCAGTTCATAGCGTGCGGACATTGTGCGTTCCTCCAGCAGTGTTTTCGTTGTGGCACGCTAGCAGAGGCCGGCTGCGTTGCAATGACGGTGTGCGTCCTTCGATGCTCGCCAGCGCTCGCAGCTGAGCAAGAGGAGGTTTGCGTCTTGCAATGCGGTCTACATCTTGAGGTGCGAGCAGCTTTGGAGAGACCCTCGGCGACCCTCGAAGGGCGCACAACGCCGTTGCAACCCAACTACCCATCGATTCCCAATTTCGCCTTCAGCAACTCGTTCACCGCGCCCGGCGCCGCCTTGCCGCCGCTGGCCTTCATCACCTGGCCCACGAACCAACCCAGCATGGAGGGCTTCAGCTTGGCCTGCTCCACCTTGTCTGGATTGGCTGCAATGATCTCATCCACAGCCTTCTCGATCGCTCCGGTGTCCGTCACCTGCTTCATGCCGCGCTGTTCGACAATGGTGGCCGGATCGCCACCTTCGCTCCAGACAATCTCGAACAAATCCTTGGCAATCTTGCCGGAAATCGCTCCTGACCCGATGAGATCGACGATGCCACCGATCTGCTGGGCGGAAACGGGCGAATCCGCGATCTCCTTGCCTTCCTTGTTCAGGCGGCCGAAAAACTCATTGATGACCCAGTTCGCAGCCTGCTTGCCGTCGCGGCCTTTCGCTACCGTCTCGTAGAAATCCGCGCTCTGGCGTTCTGCCGACAGAACAGCGGCGTCATAAGCAGAAAGGCCGTACTGGCTGATGAACCGCGCCTTCTTCGCATCCGGCAGTTCCGGCAGGTGGCGAGCAAGTTCCGCGACATAAGCGTCGTCGAATTCGAGTGGGAGCAGGTCCGGGTCAGGAAAATAACGGTAGTCATGCGCCTCTTCCTTGGAGCGCATGGAACGGGTCTCACCCTTGGCCGGATCGTAGAGGCGTGTTTCCTGATCGATGGTGCCGCCGTCCTCGATGATGCCGATCTGGCGACGCGCTTCCACCTCTATGGCTTGGCCGATGAAGCGCACGGAATTGACGTTCTTGATCTCGCAGCGGGTGCCCAGATCTGCGCCCGGCTTGCGCACCGAGACGTTGACATCGGCGCGGAGATTACCCTTCTCCATGTCACCGTCGCACGTTTCGAGATAGCGTAGAATCGTCCTGAGCTTCGTTACGTAAGCCTTTGCTTCTTCTGATGATCTCATGTCCGGCTTCGAGACGATTTCCATGAGCGCGACGCCAGAGCGGTTGAGATCGACGAAGGACGAGCGCGGATCCTGGTCGTGGATCGACTTGCCAGCATCCTGTTCCAGATGCAGCCTCTCGATGCGCACGGTGATCGGCTCTGGATAGCCTGGAACATCGACGATCACGGCACCCTCGCCCACGATCGGGTGCGCGAACTGGCTGATCTGATAGCCCTGCGGCAGATCCGGATAGAAGTAGTTCTTGCGGTCGAAAACCGAGCGGTTGTTGATCTGCGCCTTCAGGCCAAGCCCGGTGCGGATGGCCTGGCGCACGCATTCCTCGTTGATCACGGGCAACATGCCGGGCATGGCGGCATCCACGATACTGACGTTGGAATTCGGCTCGTTGCCGAAGCGTGTCGAAGCTCCGGAGAACAACTTCGCCTCGGAGTTGACCTGAGCGTGGATTTCAAGGCCTATCACCACTTCCCAATCGGCGGTGGCACCTTTGATCAGTTTCTTGGAAGAAGCGAGTGTGTTCATGGTGTGCGTTTCCAGAGAATTATTCGCCACGGGCCGTGCGGCGAAGCAGCCGCGCCGCCCACAGGCAAGCGAGGCCACCAAGGCCGAAAACACCTGCCATGGTCAGCATTGTTCCGATCTGGAGGCCCTCATTGGGGGCAAAGGATTGCTTGAGCACGACGGCAACAGACAGGCCGACGACCACGAAACACAATCCCGCGAGAACCTGGAAGCACGCGATGCCGATGGCCGGCGCGAAAACCATCACCACCACCTCTTGGGATGAAACCGCCCTGCCGCATCTTCGATGACCTGACCGACGGCAAATAGGGTTTCCTCGTCGAAAGGGCGACCGATCAACTGCAAGCCGAGCGGCAGGCCACTGGCATCAAGCCCCGCTGGAACCGCAATGCCGGGCAGTCCCGCCATATTCACGGTCACGGTAAAAATGTCGTTCAGATACATCTCGATGGGTGAGGCCACCGACATCGCGCCAATGCCGAAGGCGGCGGATGGCGTGGCAGGCGTCAGGATGGCATCGACGCCAGCAGCATAAGCCACCTCGAAATCCTGTTTGATCAGCGTGCGCACCTGCTGGGCCCGCACGTAATAGGCATCGTAATAGCCTGCAGAGAGCACATAAGTGCCGATCATGATGCGGCGTTTGACTTCCGGCCCGAAACCAGCGGCCCGGGTGTTTTCGTAAAGCTCCGCAATGTCCTTGCCGGGCTTGCGCACGCCGTAGCGCACGCCATCATAGCGCGCGAGATTGGACGACGCCTCGGCGGGAGCCACAATGTAATAAGCGGGCAGCGCATATTTGGTGTGCGGCAGCGAGATATCGACGATGGTTGCACCGGCAGCCTTCAAAATATCGGCACCATGCGTCCACAATTGCTCGATTTCGGCGGGCATTCCCTCCATGCGATATTCGCGTGGGATGCCAATCTTGAGGCCCTTCACCCCGCGTTTGACGGCGGCTTCGAAATCAGGAACTGCGCGATCGACCGAGGTCGTATCCTTGGCGTCGTGGCCCGCCATGGATTGCAGCACGATGGCGCTGTCACGCACCGTGCGGGCGATTGGTCCGGCCTGATCGAGCGAAGAGGCAAAGGCAACGATGCCCCAGCGTGACACGCGACCATAGGTCGGCTTGATGCCCACCGTGCCAGTGAAAGCCGCGGGCTGGCGAATGGAGCCCCCCGTATCGGTGGCTGTGGCCGCAAGGCAGAGATCGGCGGCGACAGCTGCGGCCGAGCCCCCCGACGAACCGCCCGCAACGAGCGGCTGGTTGTTGCCATTGGCCCGCCATGGATTGACCGGCGTGCCGAAGGCCGAGGTCTCGTTGGACGAGCCCATGGCGAATTCGTCGTTGTTGAGCTTGCCCAGCATCACTGCGCCAGCGCGCCAGAGCTGGCTGGTCACGGTCGATTCGTAGGTTGGAACGAAATTGCTGAGAATGTTCGAGCAGGCCGTCGTGCGCACGCCATCGGTGCAGAACAAATCCTTGATGCCCAGCGGCAAGCCTTCCAGTGCTCCACCTTCGCCCTTGGCCAAACGGACGTCGCTGGCAGCGGCCATCTTCAGCGCATGGTCGGGCGTTTCCAGGACATACGCATTGAGACCCCGCGAGGCTTCCATGGCGGCCAGGAACGTTCGCGTCAGTTCGGTCGAGGTGAAGGCTTTTGACTTAAGGCCGTCCCGAGCGGAGGCCAGCGTCATTGCAGTGAGGTCAGTGGTCTTCATGGCGCTTACTCGACCACCTTGGGGACAACGAAATAGCCGTCTTCACGGGATGGTGCGTTTTTCAGCACACGCTCGGCGTCGTTGCCATCCGTCACGATGTCCTGCCGCTTCTTCATCGCCATGGGCGTCACCGATGTCATGGGGGCGACGCCAGCAACATCGACCTCGTTCAGTTGCTCGACGAAGCCAAGGATAGCATTCAATTCGCCCTGCAAGGCGGGCACTTCAGCGTCTGAGACTGCAATGCGCGCCAATCGCGCAATGCGCCTCACGGTCGTCTGGTCGACGGACATCATGGCTCCGGAAATGGCGTGATTAAACTGGGCTATAACACCGCGCTCTTTTGTTTCGCAACCAAGGAAGACGCGATGACGCCGATCTCCGGACCTGATAACGCGATGACATGCAGGTGACCACGGATATCGGCGCTTTCGCCTCAACCCTTTCGCCGAATGCGAGGCTTCTTGGCCTCGATCTCGGCACAAAGACCATCGGCATTGCCATGGCATCCTTGTCCGTGGGAATCGCCACCCCTTTGCTCACGATACGACGCATCAGGTTTCAGCATGACGCGCAGGAACTGCTGGCGCTGGTGACAAAGGAGGGAATCAGCGGGCTTGTGCTCGGGCTGCCCTTCAATATGGACGGCAGCGAGGGACCACGCGCCCAATCCACCCGCGCCTTTGCCCGCAATCTTCAAGCGCACAAGCCGCCGCCAATCCTGCTTTGGGACGAGCGGCTGTCTTCATCGGAAGCGGAGGATGGCATGATCAGCAGGGGCCTGTCTCCCGCCCGACGCGCTGCCATGATCGACGCGGCAGCGGCAGCCATCATCCTTCAGGACGCGCTCTACCATCTGGCTGATCAACCTGTGTGATCGGTTTGACGCCCATTGAGCATTGGCATTTTCTCAAGGCAGCGCTGCATATGGTGCCTCAACGATCAATTTCTGTGCGAAAACCCGGAGCTCCCGTCTTATGCCACCCGTTCTTGATGGTCTGATCCCGGTTCTCCTGGTCATCGCCTTGGGCTGGGCCTTGCGCATCACAGGGTTCATCACGCCGTCGCAGTGGGACGGTTTCGAGCGCGTGACATATTACGTGCTCATTCCTGGGCTGGTGATCACGACACTGGCGATGGCCGATCTTGGCAAGGTTCCAGTTGGCACCGTCGGTGTGGCGCTGGTGATGCCTGTGCTGATCATCGGCCTTCCGCTCCTACTCTCTGCGTCACTTCTGCAACGTCTCTTTGGCATCGATGGCCCTGCCTTCACATCGGTTTTTCAAGGCGCATTGCGCTGGAACAGCTTTGTCGCGGTGGCGCTGGCAGGAACGCTTTTCGGCAAGGACGGCGTGGCGCTGACTGCTGTCGCCTTCGCCTTCCTCATCCCGCTGGTGAACCTGATGTCCGCCTATGTCCTGGCCCGCCATGGCAGCAGCGCAAAGCCGATCACGCTGGGTGGATTGGCGCTGGGTCTGATTAAGAACCCATTCATCTGGTCAACGCTGATCGGCGTCGCGCTCAGTGCCAGCGGCCTGCCCCTTCCCAAAGCCATAGCGAACTTCGGCGATGTCATTGGAAGATCGGCACTTGCCGCCGGACTGTTACTGGCAGGATCTGGGCTGGATCTGCACAATCTACGCCGTCCAAGCCATGGCCTTTGGATCGCCAGTGGTCTGAAATTGGTCGTGATGCCGACCCTCGGAGGGCTCATTGGGCTGAGCCTTGGACTGTCAGGCACCGCGCTGGCGGTGCCGATCATTTGCGCGTCGGTGCCGACGGCAGCGGCGTCCTACATCCTGGCGCGGCAAAACGGTGGCGATGCAGCGCTGATGGCCTCCATCGTGACGGCGCAAACGCTGATTGCCGCCGTCACGATGCCGTTGATGATGATTGTCATGACCCTGAAGTGATCCCGGATCAACGATCCATCAGCACACCGCCGCCTGGGGTGAAACCGGGCGGCACGGCCTGGGGCTGCTGCTGGCGCTGATATTGATACCCATACTGGGGCTGCACATAACGCGGCTGCGGCTGGTAGTACTGCGGCTGCTGGTAATAGCCATAGTTCGGCTGCTGCTGCACCGGATAGCCGTATTTCTGGATGAACCGCTTCTGCTGCTGCAATTGCTTGCGCTGGATGCGCGGATCGACATATTGCGGCTGCGGTTGGCGATAGTAGTACCCCTGCGGCGGCTGGCCATAATACTGGGCCTCGGCAACGGTGCCGAAGCCAGCAAGCCCTGCCGTAGAGGCCGCGGCGAGCAGGATTGCCTTGAATGTGGTCATTGATTCTCTCCCGTGGATCATGTCATTCCAGACTTAGAGTCCAGGAAATACACTTCCCGGCATGAATGCAAGCCGAACAGCCCATTCGATGCCGTGATGGTTATCACCACCCCGGGCGTTCAAAGTGGCCGCAGCGAGACCTTTCCGCCTGGATGCCGGTCGATCCGTCCTTCTCCATCCAGTTCGAACAGCACGAGATTGATTTCGCGGATCGCGAATCCGGTGGAGCGGCACAGATCATCGGGATCAACCGGCGCTGCGGTCAAAAGCCCCAGCACGGTGGCCGCGGGCGCCTCAGCGGGGGCTTCCTCCCAACCATCAAAAGGCGGCTCGGACGGCCCTTTGGCTGCGCTGGCACCAGCACCCAGCCAGTCCGCTTCATCCCACAGCGGTTCATCCGGCGTCTTGCGGCCGCCCTCGAACAGCGTCGGTATCTCGAATTCCCGACCCATGATCGGCTGCAGAACCTCCAGCACATCGCGGCTGCCACGTGTCAGGGTCGCGCCATCACGAATCAGATCGTTCGGGCCTTCCGCACGCGGATCAAAGGGCGAGCCAGGAACCGCAAAAACCTCCCTGCCCTGTTCATTGGCGAATCGCGCCGTGATCAACGAGCCAGACTTGCGGGCCGCCTCCACAATGATGGTGCCGAGCGACAGACCGGAAACGATCCGGTTACGCCGTGGGAAATCCCGCCCGCGGGCCACCCAGCCCATCGGCATCTCGGAAATCACCGCACCGCGCGCGCACATGCGATCAAACAAGGCGCGGTTTTCCTCGGGGTAGAGTTTGTCCAGACCGCCTGCAACCACTGCGATGGCGCAGGTCGAGAGCGAGGCTTCATGCGCGCGCGCATCAATGCCCCGCGCCAGGCCCGACACGATGCCAAACCCGGCTGACGCCAGATCATGGCTCAGTTTTTCGGCGATCTTCAGGCCCGCGACGGATGCGTTGCGTGATCCCACGATGGACACCAGGGGCTGCGCGGCAAGGTTGACACTCCCGATCACCGCAATCAAAGGCGGCGCACTGTCGATGGACGCCAAGGCCTTGGGATATTCCAGCTCACCTCGTGCCACGAAACGGGCACCAAAGCGCCTGGCCTGTGCAAGCTCGCGCTCGGCCTCCGCTTCCGTGGCTATGGAGACGGCTTTTCCAGCCCTTTTTCGGGACAGGTCCGGCAAAGCTCGCAGCGCCTCGGCCGCACCACCGTAGTGATTGAGCAACGAAAGAAAGGTGCGCGGCCCTACACCATCCGTGCGGATCAGGCGCAGCCAATCAATCAATTGCCGGTCGGAGAGCTTGATGCCGGGCTGACCTTGCATGTCAGCTAGCCTTTCTGGCCAATCTTGCCTTCGGTGCCCGAAAGCAAGCGGCTGATATTGGCCCGATGCATCACGAAGATCAGGATCGTCAGGACGGCAAAGAGACCTGCAATGCTGGTCAAGCCATAGATATAGAGCACAACGGGCACCACGAGACAGGTGAGCAGTGCGGAAAGGCTGGAATACCGCGAGAGATAGGCCGTTGTCAGCCAGACCGCGGCAAAAACCAGGATGCCGGGCCACCACAGAGCAAGCAGCACACCCAGATAGGTCGCAACTCCCTTGCCACCCTTGAACTTGAGCCAGACCGGGAAAAGATGTCCGAGGAATGCGCCTAGGCCTGCGATGATCGCAGCCCACGGTCCCCACATCCCGGCGATCAACACTGCGGCGGTGCCCTTGAGGGCATCGCCGAGCATAGTCGCAACGGCCAAGCCTTTACGTCCCGTGCGCAGGACGTTGGTGGCTCCGATGCTGCCCGAGCCGATGGACCTGATGTCCTGCGTTCCAGCAAGCCGTGTCAGGATCATGCCAAAAGGAATGGATCCCAGCAGGTAGCCGAAGGCCAACGCCAGGGTTGCAATCGGCCAGTTCAACATATCGGGCATCGACTTTTCGCCTCTGTTGCTAGCGTAGCAGGAGATTGCTGCGCGAGAAGGCCTGTATTTGCGGGATTTTCCTCCGAAAAATCAAAGAAAAAAGCCTCGCCCAACAAAAAAGGCGAGCCAAAGCCCGCCTTTCGATTTGAAATGCCAGGGCTGGATCAGCCGACGATTTCATTGCCCGAAAAGAACTGCGCGATCTCGATGGCTGCCGTCTCCGGCGCATCGGAACCATGCACCGTGTTCTCGCCCACCGACAGGGCGTGCGCCTTGCGGATGGTGCCATCGGCAGCATTTGCCGGATTGGTGGCGCCCATGACTTCACGGTAGCGGGCGATGGCGTTATCGCCTTCCAGCACCTGCACGACGACCGGAGCCGCCGACATCTGCTGCACCAGCTCACCGTAGAATGGACGCTCCTTGTGGACCGCGTAGAATGCACCTGCCTGGGCAGGGGTCATGTGCAAGCGCTTCTGCGCCACGATGCGCAGGCCGACGCCCTCGATCATGGCGTTGACTGCACCGGTGAGGTTGCGGCGCGTGGCGTCGGGCTTGATGATGGAAAACGTCCGCTGAACGGCCATGGGTAAACTTCCTTGTGTGGGGAATTGAAAACGCGCGGGGTCCATACCCGCGCGTCATCATTCCTGCAAGGATTGTCCTTTGGCCAGGCGTTCAGTCTTCTGCCGAGAGCACCTTCATCTTGAACAGCGTGCCTGCCACGAAGCCGCCCGCGAGTGGTGCAACGATGTAAAGCCAGAGTTGCTGCAGGGCCGCGCCTCCCACATAGATGTTGGGCGCCAGCGTGCGGGCCGGGTTCAGCGAATTGCCGGTAATCGGAACGAAGGCAAGATGCAGCAAAGCCAGCGTCAAACCAATCACCAATCCAGCCACGAGGCCGGAGCCTGCCTTGGCCTGCGTCACGCCGAGAATGACGGCAGTGAAGATCATTGTCGCCAGGAACTCAGTGAGGAAAGCAGAGGTCACTGACCAGCCGGTGAACGTATTTTGCCCGAAGACGCCTCCCGCAATCGCATATCCACCCGTTTTACCCAGCAGAATCGTAGCCAGGAGGCCCGCGCCGATGAAGCCGCCAATGCATTGCGCGATGATGTAGCCCGGCACGTCCTTGCTGTCGAAGCGACCAGCAGCCCAAAGTGCCACCGTGACTGCGGGATTGATATGGCAGCCCGAGACAGGGCCTATGCAATAGGCCATCGCCGTAACCGAAAGCCCGAAGGCCAGCGCGATGGCAACAATGCCCTGGGTTTGCACGGACACACCCATCGCTGCTGGAGGTGTCAACCCCATGCCAAGCAGATTGACAGCAACAACAGCGCCACAACCCACGAAAACCAGCACTGCCGTGCCAAACATTTCTGCGATGTATTTCTTCATTGGAATTCCTACTGTTTATCGAATCATCCAACCTGATGACCACAAGACTGGAACGTCTTCTACTTTGGTCAGTTGAGCAATCCTCGAATGCAAAATCGCAAAGGCGTGCCAAAAATAGATTAGGCCATTTTTGCCCAGCGCCCTGAATCATCCTGGCGCCAATATGTTGCATCCTGCCCGGTTGCCTTCACCGCTTTCCATGCTGAACGCGCCTTGTCGAGCGCTTCAGGATCGTTGCCTGCGAACATCAGGACGGCCCGGGTCCAACCTGCGGATTGCGGAAGGTCGGTGCCATCCACGGCGAACATCACCTCGGCATCATTGAATCGCGCATCGGATAGCGACAAGATGATCTGCAACGCGGCAATGTTGGCATCAGCATCGATACCGTGGGGAAGGAAGCTTTCGTCGCTGAAGGTCCACAGGTGATCATCAAGCGCCTTCATGCGTTCGTCGCTCGAGACTCTGACCACGGCCTTCCAGCCGCGTGAGAGCGTTTTCTCGAGCAATCCTGGCAGGGCCTGTTCCAGCGTGCTGTTTTGCAAGTGATAGAAGAGTATTTCCATCTATCCCCTTGTATTTTCAGTCTTCATAGTGATCGGCAACAAGCTGGTTCAGCAATCTTACCCCCCAACCCGGGCCCCAGCTGCGGTTGATCTCGGTCTGATTGGCCGCCATCGCCGTTCCCGCAACATCCAGATGTGCCCAGGGGCAGTCATTGACGAAACGCTGGAGAAACTGCGCCGCAGTGATCGATCCCGCGTAGCGCCCGCCCGAGTTTTTCACATCGGCGAATTTCGAATCGATGATCTTGTCGTAGGCCGGATCGAGCGGCATCCGCCACACCCGCTCGCCCGTGGTCTTGCCTGCTGCCGTGATCCGCTCAGAAAGCTCGTCGTTGTTCGAGAAAAGCCCCGCGTGTTCCTGCCCAAGCGCCACCAGGATCGCGCCGGTCAATGTTGCCAGATTGACCATGAATTTCGGCTTGAAGGCCGCTTGCGTGTGCCAAAGCACATCTGCCAGCACCAATCTGCCCTCGGCATCCGTGTTGATGATCTCGAGGGTCTGGCCCGACATCGACGTCACAATATCGCCAGGGCGCTGCGCCTTGGCGTCCGGCATGTTCTCGACCAGGCCAATCACGCCAATCGCGTTGACCTTGGCTTTGCGGGCCGCCAGTGCGTGCATGAGGCCGGTCACGCAGGCCGCGCCCGCCATGTCGCCCTTCATGTCCTCCATGCCGCCCGCTGGCTTGATCGAGATGCCGCCGGTATCAAACGTCACGCCCTTGCCGACGAAGGCCACGGGTTGCGCCTTGGCATCCTTGGCGCCGTTCCAGCGCATGATCGCCACCTGGCTTTCGTACTGTGATCCCGCGCCAACGCCCAACAGCGCCCGCATTCCGAGCTTTTTCAGCTCTTTTTCGCCAAGAATTTCGACATCGACGCCAATATCCTCCAGCGCCTTCGCACGTTTGGCGAAACTTTCCGGCGTCAGCACGTTAGGGGGCTCGTTGACGAGTTCGCGGGCGAGATCGATGCCGTCGGCCAGTGCATTGCGGGATTTCAACGCCTTCTTCACAGCGCTCGCATCATCCACATGCAGGGTGACGGCGATGATTCCGGCGGCGTCCTCGTCCTTTTTCTTGGTCTTGTAGCGGTCGAAACTGTAGGTGCGCATCCTCATGCCAAGCGCAAGATCAGCGGCCTGGACAGGCGTCAGTGGCGTGCCTGCTATGCCCGCCACGACAGAAACGGAACCTGCCTTCAGCTTGCCTGCAATCAGCCCACCGGTGGTCACCCAATCCGTCTTGGCGAGTTCAGCGTCTTTGCCCAGACCGATGATCATCAGCCTTTCGCAGGGCAGTTCAGACAGCCCAGTGGCAGCAAGGGAAGATTGCGCCTTGCCACTGAATTTCTCGATGGTGGCGAGCCGCTGAATAGCCTCTTTCGCCGAGGCCGTGAGCGTCGCCTGATCGGGAAGCGCAAGGGAATCTGTCGTCAGCAACACCATGGTTTGGGCCGGGATTGGACCAAAGGTTTGCACGCTCAATGTCAATGTCAGTCCCATTATCGTCGCGTCCCTAACTGCTGTTGCGAAGCCCGCACCACATGCATCCACTGACAGGTGGCGGGTTGGTCATGGCCTGTCAATGCGGCGAAGTCGGAAATCCACGCTTGCGCAGGGGTCATGGAATAGCCATGAAGCTTCAGTTGACGAAAGGTCGAAGCGCCCGATGGGGAGGCGCGAAGGGTTGTCGCTTGGTTCTGAAGCTGCTCGGGATGAACCTGCTGGAACGGTACATTTTCCGTACCGCCGCTTCCGCATTCCTGCTGTGCCTGACAGCGTTGACCGGCGTGATCTGGATATCCTCCGCAATCCGCGAAATGGATCTCGTTTCCGGCAAGGGACAAACCATCCTGGTGTTTCTCCAGGTGACCCTGCTGACGCTGCCCGCGCTGGTCATGATCATTGCACCTATCGCTCTTTTTGCAGCGGTTCTCTACGCCCTGAACAAGCTCAACACCGACAGCGAATTGATCGTGATGAATGCCGCCGGAATGGCTCCCATCAAGGTCGCCAAGCCATTGTTTTTGCTGACGATCATGGTTGCTATCATGGTTGGTTACATTACGATTTTTGCCATGCCGGACAGCTTTCGATCCCTGCGCGACATGCTGACCAAAATTCGCGCCGACGTCGTGACGAAATTCCTTCAGGAAGGTCGTTTCACAACCATCGACAAGGGCATCACCTTCCATTTCCGCGAGAAAAGCCCTGGCGGGGCCATGCTTGGAATTTTGATCCATGACGCGCGCGACCCCACCAAGCAATCGACCTATCTCGCCGAACGCGGACAGATCGTGGAAAGCAACGGCTCAGCCTATATCATCCTGGAAAGTGGCAGCGTCCATCGGCAGCAAGCGGCATCGCGCGACAATGCGATCGTGGCCTATGACCGCTACGCCATTGATCTCGACCAGTTTGGTGCCGACGGGGAGAAGGTCGTTTACAAACCCCGCGAACGCAGCACATTCGACCTGATCAACGCGGATCAGAGCGATACCTATGTGAGGCTTCAGTCAGGACGGTTTCGCTCCGAGCTGCATGAGCGTTTTGCCAACCCCATCTATCCGTTGGCCTGCATGATGATCGGCTTTGCCGCACTGGGCGGCGCCAAGACAACACGGCAGGGTCGCGGTTCGGCGATTGCTGTCGCCGTCATCGCCATGGTGGCCCTGCGAATCGCAGGATTTGGCGCGTCTGGACTGGCCTCTCGGTCGGCGTTCTGGACGCCGCTGATTTACCTTGTGCCAATCGGTGCAACCATGATTGCGGGGGTTATCTCCTGGCGTTCGATGGCTGGCGTTACCCATACGCCAAAGATCTTCCTCAAGGCGGTTGACCTGATCGAAATGTGGGTGGCACGCGGCAGGCAATTGGCCTTTCGATGATCGGCATTGGCTTCACCCTCGGGCGGTATTTGTCATTGCGCTTTCTCCAGACCATCGGCGCGGTCTTCGTGACCGTGTTTGGCCTGATATTCCTGATCGACCTCGTCGAACTGATTCGACGCGCTGGCGAAGGCGTCGACGTCAGCACCCTGACCTTGGCCCGCTTGTCCTTCTTCCGCACGCCGATGATCGCCGAGCAGATATTGCCGTTTGCCGTGCTTTTCGGCAGCCTGGCGGCATTCCTGACACTCAGCCGCAAGCTGGAACTGGTGATCGCACGGGCCAGCGGCGTTTCGGTATGGCAGTTCGGTTTTCCGCCCGTGATCGTGGCCATGCTGATCGGCCTGACCGCGATGACGCTTTACAATCCCCTCGCGGTCAACCTGAAAAGACGCGCCGAACAGCTGGAAACGCGCATTTTTTCGAGGCCGAACGAGCAGGCGACGCGTAGCCGTTTCGTGCGACAGCTCTCGGTCGACGGCAGCTCGATCATGCGTGGTTCGCCCGGCCTTGTCGACGGAACGCAGCTGGGCGCTGTCACCGTCTTCGTGTTCGACAAAGCGGGGTTGCTGCTGGAGCGCGTCGAGGCCGAATCGGCCGTGTTGCACAAGGGATATTGGCGTCTCGAGAACGCGCGCATCCTGTCGGTCGACATCGAGCCGCAGCAGGCGGGCGTCTATCTGCTGGCCACCAACCTCACCCGCGACGAGGTGCGCCAGGCGCTTGGAAGCTCGGAAAATGTGTCCTTCTGGCGACTCCCGGCAACCATCCGCCAACTGGAGCTTGCGGGTCTTGACGCCACCCGCTATCGGCTGCGGTATCAGGGCCTGCTGGCTCGGCCTTTTTTGCTCATCGCAATGGTTATCATCGCTGCTAGTGTTTCATTAAGATTCTTCCGATTTGGCGGGGTCGCAAAGCTCGTTTTGGGTGGCGTGATTGCCGGCTTCGTGCTTTATGTTTGCACTCAGATTGCGGAAGATCTGGGAGCTGCGGGTCTGCTTAGCGCACCTGTGGCCGCCTGGTTCCCCGCGATAATCGGAAGCCTGCTCGGGACATACGTTTTGTTGCACCAAGAGGACGGATAATGACAGGCGGTTTCACCAGCCTGGCACCGTCACGCAAAAGCCGCTTGCTTGGAGCAGTGGCGGGGTCTGTTTTTCTGGCTGTCCTTGGCCAGGCCCTTTGCACGCCTGTGCTGTCCCAGACCCTGAATGATCAATTGACCCAGCGTTCATCGCAGCAGAAGAGCCGATTGCTCGTTGATGCACGCGAAATCGTCTACAACAACGACAAGAATCTCGTTGAAGCGCGCGGTGACGTGCAGCTCTATTATCAGGGACGCATTCTCGAGGCCGACCGCGTCACCTACGACCGCAACACCAAACGGGTCTATGCCGAGGGCAATGCCAAACTGGTCGAAGCCAATGGCAACACGATCTACAGCGACAAGTTCGAGCTGACCGACGATTTCAAGGACGGGTTCATCGATACGCTTCGGGTGGTGTCTCCGGACAAGCAGCGCATCAGCGCGGCTCGCGGCGAGCGCACGGATGGCGAAACGACAGTGTTCGAGCGCGGCATCTACACGGCCTGTGAGACCTGCAAGGACAATCCCGACAAGCCGCCGCTGTGGCAGGTGAAGGCGGCACGGATCATCGCCAAGAATTCCGAGCAGATGATCTATTATGAGGATGCGCGGCTTGAGTTCTTCGGTCTGCCGCTCGCCTATATCCCATATTTTTCTGCGCCCGATCCGACTGTGACGCGCAAGTCCGGCCTGCTGACGCCACGCTATTCCCGCAGTTCGGCGACCGGCTATCGTGTGTCGCTGCCGATCTACTGGGCACCTGCCCCGCATTACGACGTGCTGTGGACGCCGTCCGCCCTGACAAAGCAGGGTATGCTGAACGAGGTCGAGTGGCGTCACCGGTTGGAAACAGGCGTCTACAACATCCGCGCCACTGGCATCTTCCAGGCTGATCCAGGGGCATTCCTGCCTGGGCCTGCGGGGCCTAACCGGGTCAACCCAGCCACAGCTCTTCCGCGCAACAAGGTTGACCCGACAAACCCGTCCGATTGGCGGGATTTGTCCACGGGCACTAACGACAAACGTGTCTTCCGCGGCAGTGTCGAGACAACAGGCCAGTTCCTGATCAACAAGAACTGGAAATTCGGCTGGGATGTGGCCTTGCTGACGGACAAGTATTTCGTCGGCAACTACCGTGTGAAATCGGAGAGCGTGCAGCTCACCTACTTCAAGGAATCCGTGTCATCGGTCTATCTGAGGGGCCAGACGGAACGGGCCTATTTCGATGCGACCGCGAGCTACATTCAGGGGCTGACCCAATTTGACTGGCAAAAGCAATTGCCGGTGGTGCATCCTGTCATCGACTACAACCGCCGGTTCCAACCCGGCGGCGTGATCGGTGGCGAACTGGCGGTTGATGTGAACATCACAAGCCTGTCACGGGAAACAGCGGACTATTACGCGCTCCCGACCGCCAATGGTGGTCGACGTTTTGGCTCATCGACCCAAAGCCCGTCGCAATGGTTCGGGCCAAGCGGCCTGTTTGGGTATTACGTGGGTAATGTTCCCATCTCCCAGGGCTATGGTTGTGGCAATGGCCTGCCGCCTACCTTGCTTGGCTTGCCCAATCCAACGGTGCCTCTCGCCAATCCTGGTGGGCTCAAGAGCCCCAACAACCTGGTTCCCAATCGGGGATATCAGCGTGGAGACTGCCTGTTGCGCGGTGCGGCTGGCATCATGAACCGGGCGAGTGCGGTGGTGTCCTGGCGGCGCAACTTCATCGACCCGTTGGGTCAGGTCTGGACACCATTTGTCAGTGCGCAGCTCGACGTGAAGAACCACACGCTGAACACGACCTCATACTCCAGCGATCCCTATCGGCTGAATGGCAATGCCATCTTCGGCAACGACAAGCAGACCAATTTCCTTGCAGCGAGCGACACCAGCGTGCAGGCCATGCCGAGCATCGGGCTGGAATACCGCTATCCGCTGGTCGCCAGCTCCTCCTGGGGCACACATTTGTTCGAGCCGATCGCGCAGATCATCGCCAGTCCCAATGAACAGCGGATTGGCAAGTCACCCAACGAGGATTCCCAAAGCCTCGTGTTCAGTGACAGCAACCTGTTCTCGCTCAATCGCTTCTCTGGCTACGACCGCACCGAAGGCGGCGTGCGCGCCAATGCAGGGGCGCAGTTCACGACCACCTTCACCAATGGCGGCTACATGAATGCCCTCGTCGGCCAGTCCTATCATCTGGCGGGCCGCAATTCCTTCAAATCCGATGGCCTCTTTGGCACCGACCAGGTCAATACGGGCATGAATTCCGGCCTCGACAAGAACCGTTCGGATTATGTTGCGCGCTTCGCCTATTCGCCCAACAAGCAGGTCAGCTTCATTGCCCGTGGGCGTTTCGATGATGCCAGCCTCAAGCTGCAGAGACTTGAAGTGTCGGCATCAGGTACAATCGGCGATCTGACATCGAGCATCCTGTATGCCCGTCAGGAAGCACAGCCAGATCTCGGTTTCGTGCGCCGCAGGGAAGGCGTTTCCTTCAGCAACACGCTGAAATTGCCCAACAGCTGGTACACCACGGGCAGCGTCAACTTCGATCTGGATCGGTATACCTATGATCGGGATTATGCAGAGCTTCTGAGGTATTATGGCAATACAACCATTCCGCTCAAATATGATCGTTCGCCGTTCCGCATGACATCATATTCCCTCGGTATCGGCTACATCGATGAATGCACGACCTTCGCCGTGACCTACAGTCGTGCATTGGCGGAAAACATTGGTGCGGCGCGGACAACGGCCAGCACCGTTTTCTTCCGCCTGGAGCTCAAGCACCTTGGCCAATTGAACTACCGTCAGGTCACCGGATCGACGGCCACGGTCGACGGAACACGCTGAGTTCAACGGGAGTTTCAAGCATGTTGCATCGCGCTGCACTCATGGCCTTTGTTTTGGTGGTCACCGCACTGGCACCGCCTGTCATGGCTCAATCCTCCATAGCCGCCGTCAACGGCGAACCAATCACGAATCGCGATGTCGAACAGCGCATGAAAGTGTCCTCAGCATTGTTCAGGCAGCCCATGAGCCGTCCAGCCGCACTGCAAGAGCTGATCGACGATCGGATCAAGCTTGCCGAAGGACGGCGTCTCGGGATGCGCATGACGCCTGCCGGTCTTGAAGACGCGATGTCCCGCCTGGCCACCAGCGTGCGACAGTCACCCACCCAGTTCGAGCAGAACCTTGTGAAGGCCGGCATCGACCCCGAGGCGGTCAAGGCCAAGATCTCGGCACAGGCGATATGGACCGAATTGCTGCGCCAACGCGCGCGCTCGCAAAACATCTCCAACGCGGAACTGAACGCGGAACTGGAGCGCAGGACGGCCAAAGGCGATGCCAAGGTGACGGACTATGTCATCCGTCAGGTCGTCTTCGTGGTGCCAGCAGGCACCAACCCCGGCCTGCGCGAACGTGACGCCAATGCCGCGCGGGGCCGCTTCACCGATTGTGAGGCGGGCGTGGATTACATGCGCACGCTGCGCGATGTGGCCGTAAAAGAGCGCATCGGCCGCTCCTCGGTCGATCTGTCCAAGCAGACGCTGGATTTGCTTGCCAAGACTCCGGTCGGTCGACTCACTGCGCCCTTCAGATCCGAACAGGGGATCGAGATGATCGCTGTTTGCGAGAAGAACGAGCGGCAGGACAATATGGTGCTGCGCAACCAGATCGAGCAGGAGCTGATGCAGAAGCGTGCGGAGGGAACCTCTTCGGGTTACATGAACGAGCTGCGTGCCAAGGCCGAAATCCGGCGCTGACAGGCGCTCGATTCCGCAATGGCGCAGATCGATGCCCTGCCCCCGCTGCGCGACGTCATCGCACAGCATGGATTGTCTCCCCGCAAGGCGCTCGGCCAGAATTTTCTGCTTGATCTCAATCTGACCTCGCGGATTGCCCGCAGTGCGGGTGATCTTACGGGCTATCACGTGCTCGAGATTGGCCCCGGTCCAGGTGGCTTGACGCGTGCCATTCTTGCCGCGGGCGCTGATGCCGTGACCGCGATCGAGATGGACGACCGTTGCCTGCCCGCGCTAGCGGAGATTTCGGCGTATTATCCTGGCAAGTTGCGCGTGATCCAGGGCGATGCCCTGAACCAAGACATGGCAGGTCTTTGCGCTGGTCGCCCAACGCATATCATCGCCAACCTTCCCTACAATGTCGCCACGCCGCTGATCATCGGTTGGCTGCAGGCGGAACCATGGCCGCCATGGTTTGAATCCGTGACCGTGATGGTGCAACGCGAATTCGCCGAGCGCATGGTGGCTTCGCCGGAGCAGCGCAAGGATTATGGTCGGCTGGGCGTGCTCACAGCATTGCGGGCTGAAGCACACATCCTGTTCAATGTGCCGCCAACCGCCTTCGTGCCACAGCCCAAGGTGATGTCGAGCGTGGTGCAAGTGCTGCCGCGCAAGGATGCGCCGACATTCACGATGGAAATTCTGGAAGATCTGACACGGGCGGCCTTCGGCCAGCGTCGCAAGATGTTGCGGCAATCGCTGAAGAGCATGGGTGATAGCGCCGCGTTGCTGGAAGCCTGCGGTATCGCACCGGAGAAACGGGCGGAAGAAATTGCGCCGGATGCGTTCCTTGCCATGGTCCGTGTGCTGGAAGCGAGACGCAGCGAGAGGTGATCGCGGTTGCGACTCCGATCATGCCAAGAGCATCGCCTCGAGATCCGCCGACATGGCTTCCGCGGCCCGCCCCAGATCCGGATTGCGCGACCGTGAACTGCGGGCAGCGGCCAGAATGCAACGCAGGGACGCAAAGGACTCATCAATGTCGTCATTCATCAGGACATAGTCGAAATGGTTCCAGTGCTTCAGCTCAGTCCGCGCTGTTTCAAGCCGACGGCGGATCACCGCGGGCGCATCCTCGGCCCGGCGTTCCAGGCGCGATTTCAGCACCGCTGCACTGGGTGGAAGGATAAAGATGCTGACGATATGCTCACGCATTGTCTCATAGAGCTGCATCGTGCCCTGGTAGTCGATATCGAACAGGACATCACGCCCTTCCTGCAGTGCCTTTTCCACGGGTTCCCTTGGCGTGCCATAGAAATTGCCATGAACCTCTGCCCATTCCAGCAGTTCTCCGCCGCTGCGCATGGCATCGAAACGGGCGGGACTGACGAAATGATAGTGGATACCCTCGGCTTCGCTGGGACGGCGGGGGCGGGTTGTGGCGGACACCGACATGCTGATCGCGCGGTCGCTTTGCAGCAACATTCGGCTCAAAGTGGATTTGCCTGCGCCCGAGGGCGACGCAATCACGAACAGCACACCCTTGCGCCGGCTCGCTAAAATCGCCTGCCCCTCATTCGACATTCTGCACCTGCTCTCGCAATTGCTCCACCAATGTTTTCAGGTCGATGCCAATCGCGGTCAGAGCCATGTCGTTGGATTTAGCGCACAAGGTGTTAGTTTCGCGTGAAAGCTCCTGGGCCAGGAAATCCAGCCGTCGGCCGACAGCCCCACCGCGCCGGATGAGATCACCGGCCTGCTGCACATGGGACGTCAGCCGATCCAGCTCCTCGCGGATGTCCGCTTTCACAGCGATCAACATCGCTTCCTGGTGCAACCGCTGGCTGTCCAGCTGCTCTGCCGAAGCGGCGCCAACCAGCTCCTCGATCTGCCGGTAAAGGCGCTGGCGAACCGCTTCTGGCCCACGCGATGGCAACTGATCAGCCTGCCGGGCGAGACTGCCGATGCTGGTGATACGCTCCTCGAGAACGCCCTGGAGTGCGTCACCCTCCTTCTCGCGCATCGCGCAAAGCGCAATGATGGCCTCCTCCAGCGAGGCAATCATGGCTTGCGATAGCACTGCGGTCTCCTCGGCCGATTCCTCCGGATCAACCGTTTCAACGACACCGCGCACACCCAGCAAAGCATCGATTGAAGGTTGAGCGAGTCCTGCTGCGCGGGCAGACAAAGACAGCTTTTCTGCAAGGGCCCGCAGCAGCGGCTCGTTGATCCTGATGTCAGCGACCGTGTCCGGTCGGGCGAGATCAAGCGCGACATGAACTGTACCGCGACCAATCACCGTGCCGATCATGCGCCTGGCTTCGGCCTCCACACGGTCAAAGCCTGGCGGAAGGCGCAGCCGGAGATCAAAACCCTTGGCGTTGACGGTCTTCAGCTCCCATGACCACACCGCACCTGCGGCCTGCCCTTGTGACCGGGCAAATCCTGTCATGCTGCGGATCGTCATGGGGGCGGCAAATCGTCAGCGGAGTTGCGGAATGGTCTTGGGCGAGTTCAAGTCGTAGGTCTTGTTCCGCAGTGGATCGCGGGCCGTGCCTTCCACTGCGTCAAAGCCTCGCCCAGGTCCACGGCGGACTGGCACATTCTCTGGTTCTATGACCGCAAGATCAGCTGCGTTGTTCTGGACCAAGGGGCCAGGTGAGCTGCCTGCCTGCTGCGAATTGCGCTGGATCGCCTGGCGGCGACCGGGAGCCACGGGATAACTTTCGACGCCACCCGACGAAGGCTGCTGGGGTTCATCGACATAGGCTCCGCCTGGTCCCTGTCCCCCGGCTTGGCCAGGCACTCCGTTACCGATGATGCCACCAAAGACTTCAAGCGGAACGGGCGGCACGTTGTAAGCTGAAGCGGCTGTTGGAAGCGTCGGGCTTTGCGTTGCAGGACCACCAAACTGGAAGCCCGGAGGCACGAGATCCGACCTCTGACCGGGACGCGGCACAGGTGTCGGAGGTGTCGCGGGCACGGGAGCGACCTGCGCGGCACCAGGTGTTTCGCCCCGCTCGATCTGCCGCCACCGTGCGACATTGCGATTGTGCTGCTCAAGCGTCTCCGCGAAAGCATGTCCGCCGGTACCATCCGCCACAAAAAAGATATCCCGTGTTCGGGAGGGGTTGGCCGTCGCTTCCATCGAAGCGCGACCCGGATTGGCAATGGGACCAGGCGGCAAGCCGTTGATGACATAGGTATTGTAAGGGGTTGGCTGGCGCACTTCCGTCGCAAGGATGCCTCGGCCCAGCGTGCCCTTTCCACCAACCAGACCGTAGATGATGGTCGGGTCGGATTCGAGGCGCATCCCGCGATTGAGCCTGTTGACGAACACCGAAGCGACGCGCGTGCGTTCATCCGCACGGCCTGTTTCCTTCTCGACAATCGATGCCAAGATCACCAGGTCAGAGGGCGCTCGCAAGGGGAGGTCGGGGCTGCGGCGCGTCCAGATTTCCTGCAGCATCTTGCGCTGTTCCGCCTCCATGCGAGCCAGCAACTGTTCGCGGCTGAAACCGCGACCAAAGCGGTAGGTATCAGGCAGAAGCGCACCCTCGCGCGGGATCGTGCGGATCTCGCCAACAAGAATGTCATTATCCCTCAGGCGATTGACGATCTGCTCGCTGGTCAAACCCTCCGGTATGGTGACGGAATGCAGGATCGACTTGCCATCGACCAGGATGTCCCGCACTTCCTTGAGTGAAATGCTTTGCCTGAATTGATACTCCCCGAATTTCAGATTGGGGCTGCCGTTGAGATAATGCTGGACCTGGAACAGCAAGGGCTGGCTGATGACGCCCTCCTGTTCCAGAATCTGCGAAATATCCATCAATCCGGAGCCACGCGGGATGAAGACAACCTTGTCCTGCGCCAGAGGCCCAGGCGCATTGAGCTGGCTCTGACCATACATGATGCCAGCACCGCCGAGAATGGCGACAAAAACCAGCAATGTGAGCAAGGCACTGAGTTTGCCCAAGAAACCGCCGGATCGGCGGCGACGCGGCGGTTCGGGTGGCTCTGGCGGCTTGACGGGCTGCAACGCTTCGCGTGCGCCACGCGGAGACCAGCGCCGCCCCGATGGTGGGGGCGTCGGATCGTTCATCAAGCTACCGCCAGAGGCTGGAACCAGATTGTCAGCCGACATTGGCCTGCTCATTTCCCCGAAAAAGCATCATGATCCTTTATACTATCGCACGAGCGATTGTGGCAATTGCGCGTCTCAAGGGAAGCGCCCACGCGATGTTCTCACAGGAATTTTCCGAAATCTCATACCATGACCATGCCGCCATTCACATGAATGGTTTGGCCCGTGACATACGCTGCTTCGGTTGATGCGAGATAAACGGCGGTTGCGGCAATTTCATGGGCGCTGCCGAGCCGGCCCATGGGCACTGACCCCAGAATTCCGTCTTTTTGCTTGTCGTTGAGTTCAGATGTCATCGCTGTCTCGATAAAACCAGGGGCGATGCAGTTCACTGTGATGTTGCGGCTGGCCACCTCTGCCGCCAGCGATTTGGACATGCCGATCATGCCTGCCTTGGATGCCGCATAGTTTGCTTGCCCCGGATTGCCGGTGACACCGACAATCGAGGTGATGCCGATGATGCGGCCATGACGCCGCTTCATCATGCCGCGCAGGGCGGCACGGGAAAGGATGAACCCCGCCGTCAGGTTGACAGCGATCACCTTGTCCCAATCGTCATCTTTCATGCGCAGGAACAGTCCGTCGCGCGTCAGGCCTGCATTGTTGACGAGGATGTCCATGCTGCCCATGGCCACTTCTGCAGCAGGAACCAGGCTTTCCACCGATGGACGGTCGGACAGATCGGCCGTGACGACATGGACACGGCTTCCCAGCGTCGCTGCCAGAGCATCAAGGGCATCGCGCCGCGTGCCGGACAGCGTCACTGTGGCTCCCTGGGCATGAAGAGCCGACGCGATGGCGGCTCCGATGCCGCCCGATGCGCCTGTCACAAGCGCAGTTTTCCCTTCAAGATCAAACATCTGTCGAACTCTCCTCAGCCAGCGGCCTGAAATGCGGCAACGTCGGCTGGTGTACCGACCGCTGCAGCAGTTGCGCCATCCGCAATGCGCTTGACGAGGCCGTTGAGTACCTTGCCTGCCCCGATTTCCACAAAATGCGTCACGCCATGAGCCGCCATGAACTGCACACTTTCACGCCAGCGGACCGTGCCTGTCACCTGACGGACAAGCAGCGCCTTGATCTCCGCGGGATTTGTCACAAAATCCGCCTTCACATTGGCAACCAGAGGGACGGCAGGGGCCTTCACGGCAACCTTGCCCAAGGCTTCCTCCATGGCATCGGCGGCTGGCTGCATCAGGCTGCAATGGAACGGCGCGGAGACGGGGAGCAACATCGCGCGCTTGGCTCCCCTGGCCTGTGCAAGCACGATCGCACGCTCGACCGCGGCCTTGTGTCCTGACACCACGACTTGCCCGCCACCATTGTCATTGGCAGCCTGGCAGACATCGCTCTCTGCCGCTTCCCGGGCGATGGCGTCCGCCGTTTCGAAATCGAGGCCAAGCAGGGCCGCCATCGCACCCATGCCCGCAGGCACAGCGGCCTGCATGGCGTTGCCCCTGACGCGCAGCAAGCGGGCAGCATCGCCAATGGACAGCGATCCGGCTGCAGCGAGTGCGGAATATTCCCCCAGTGAATGTCCGGCGACACAGGCAGCGGCCGTCTTCAGATCAACGCCCGCCTCTGATTCAAGTACCCGCATCGCCGCCATGCTGACCGCCATCAAGGCGGGCTGGGCATTGGCAGTCATCGTCAATTCATCGAGCGGACCTTCGAACATCAAATGCGACAGCTTCTGAGAGAGCGCGGCATCCACCTCATGGAACACGGCTTTCGCCACCGGGAAGGTCTCGGCCAGCGCCTTGCCCATGCCGATCGACTGGCTGCCCTGACCAGGGAAAATGAAAGCTGTCTTCGTCATGGACACCTCTTGATACGCCGATCGGTATGCGGGAAAATCGCACAAGCAGGCACCGCCCCACACCGTAGTGGCGATAATGTCAAGCAGTCACGGGGATTTACCGAGGTTCGGCCCTTGCCATTCCGCACCAATTCCGTCATACGCCAGCTTCCAGTTTTGGCCGGAGGCTGAACGGAGGGGTATCATTTTCTGTCGAAAGCTCGAAACATCGACTTTCGGTTGATGCCAGGATCGGTGATCCGTCCTCCCTTGTCTCCGCCTTCGATGTATTCCGTCGAGCCTCAATCCGGCTCGAAGGGCTCCGCGCCAAGACAGGATCAGATAGGCATTCGCCTTTCTGATGTGCAACACGAAGAGAGGCTTCCATGGCACTCTATGAACACGTTTTCCTGTCTCGTCAGGACGTGTCCGCGCAGCAAGTCGAGACGATGACCGAACAGTTCAAGGGCATCATCGAGGCTTCGGGCGGCACCATTTCCAAGATCGAGTACTGGGGCGTCAAATCGCTTGCGTACCGGATCAAGAAGAACCGCAAGGCGCATTTCGCGCTGCTCAACATCTCCGCGCCACCTGCTGGCGTGGCCGAGATGGAGCGCCAGATGAAGATCAACGAGGACGTCATCCGCTTCATGACCATCAAGGTTGAGGCGCTTGAAGAAGGTCCATCGGCCATGATGCAGCGCCGTGAGCGTGAAGAGCGTCGTGACCGCGAGCGTGATGGTGGCGGCGGTGGTGGTCGTGATCGTGACAGCGGCTATGGCTATGAACCCCCGGTGGAGGATCTCTGATGAGCGCTGGTGCTGGACGTCGTCCCTTTTTCCGCCGCAAGAAAACCTGCCCCTTCACAGGTGCAGGCGCTCCTCTCATCGACTACAAGGATGTGAAGCTGCTGTCCCGCTACATTTCCGAGCGTGGCAAGATTGTGCCGTCGCGCATTACGGCCGTTTCCGCCAAGAAGCAGCGCGAATTGGCACAGGCCATCAAGCGCGCACGTATCCTTGGCTTGCTGCCCTACGTCATCAAGTAAGACATTTGCTACCCCGGCGGGTTCGCCCGCCGGGTTTTCGTCATCGTCGCCTGTGTGACGGCCACAACGGCCCCTCTCACGCAGGTATTGCTGGGGCCTATCGCCCCTAACCGTGCCAAGTGCCGGGACAGCAGGACAGGAACCCATGGCCAACGCCATCATCATCGCAGTCGTTGCAGGGCTCGCTTCGGCGATGCTGGCTGCCGCCGCCATTTCCGGACCGGCCATCGGACTTTTTTTCGTGGTTCTCGCGCCCTTGCCGTTGATGATCGTTGCCATTCGCTGGCAGCCGCTGCTTGCGGTGCTGGGTGGTGCCCTGATGGCGGCGGCGCTGGCCTTCTTCATTCGCGGCAGTGCCGCCGTGACGTTCAGCGTGCTCGTCACCCTCCCCGCTTTCATCGTCGGATCGATCCTGTGGAGCGGCCGGTATGATGGCCGCACGCTAATCGGCCTTTTGTGCCTGTCCGCTGCGGGCTATGCCGTGCTGGCGACGCTTGTGGGCGCCCTGTCGATCAGCCTCGACTTCGCCACGCTGGAAATGCACCTGTTGCGCCAGTCCGAGACGGTCTATCGTTTCATGATGGGGATTGCCCGCGATGCACCGCTGACGGCGCCAGGAGGGCAGGATCCGCAGCTTTTCATCCGGGCTTACGCCAATGCTGTTGCCCCTTTGAGCTGTGCGATGCTGGCCGTGATCTACATGCTCAACATCTGGCTGGCGGCAAAGATCGCCCATCGCTCAAGCCCTGGTGCGTTCACCTGGACCGCCGTTCCGACAATGCAATTGCCGCGCTTGCTGCTGCCTGGCACCGCGCTGGCGCTGGTTGGCGGCATGTTGCCGGATTATTTCGGTCTGCTCATGGAACTGCTGGGCATTGCTGCCGTGATGTGTCTTACGGCACTGGGCTACGCGTCGGTTCACCACGCAACGCTCGGTCTGCGTGCCCGCAGCATGATCTTGACCGCGCTTTGGGTCACCACCTTCATATTCGGCCTTCCCGCTTTCGCCATGCTGGCAGCGGGAATTGCCGAACTCGCCTTTGGCTGGCGCGAGAAAATCATCGCCAGCCGAAACCCTTGAATGATCCGATCCACCAAAGGAGTACCAAGACATGGACGTTATTCTTCTCGAGCGCGTCGCTAAACTCGGCCAAATGGGCGAAACCGTCAGCGTGAAGCCGGGTTACGCTCGCAACTTCCTGCTGGCTCGCGGCAAGGCGCTGCGTGCGACAACCGCCAACAAGGCTGTCTTCGTCAAGCAGAAGGCGCAGCTTGAAGCCCGCAACCTCGAAGCCCGCTCCGAGGCGCAAAAGGTCGGTGAGAAGCTCAACGGTGCCGCCGTAACGCTGATCCGCCAGGCCGGTGAATCGGGCGTCCTCTACGGTTCAGTATCGACCCGCGACATCGCCGATGCACTGACCGCCGGCGGTTATTCCGTGAACCGCCAACAGATCACCCTGCAGCAGCCGATCAAGGCGCTGGGTCTGCACAAGATTCCCGTGCATCTTCACGCCGAAGTCGATGTGATGGTGACCGTGAACGTTGCGCGGTCCAACGAAGAGGCGGATCGTCAGGGCCGTGGCGAAGTCATCGTGGCGGACCGCGACGACGGCAACCTCGACGATCTCGGTCTGGAAATCGGCGCGGCCTTGGCCGAAGCCGGTCCTCGCGCGGAGCTGTGATGATCTCACTTGTCCTTCTCCCTCGGGAGAAGGAACAAAGCTCGCCCGCCCTCACCGGCGGGCGTTCTTGTTTTTGGCGGGTTTTCAGCGACACTTGTGGCGAAATCCGTCAAGCTGATTCGGACATATTTTTCAGCCCTGTGAATAGCGGTCTGAACTGTTTGGCGGCGCTTGCGATCCACCGAGGCTTGACCGACACAAACCCATGTCCATTGCCCTCTCCATCGTTCCCAGCGCTTCGATCACGACCGAAGCGAAGCTCGCGCCCCACAATATCGAGCTGGAGCGGGCAGTGCTGGGCGTCATCCTCGTCCACAACGAGGCATTCGACCGCGTTTCGGATGTCCTTCAACCCGAGCATTTCTATGAGGGCGTCCACAGGCGCATCTACGAGGTAATCTCCACGCTGCTGCGATCCGGCAAGATCGCCACGCCGATCACACTCAAGATGTTCCTGGGCGATCTCGATCTGGGGGGGATGACGGTGGCGCAGTATCTGGCGCGTCTGGCTGCAGAAGCCACCACCGTGATCAATGCGGTCGAATACGCCAAATCCGTGCGCGACCTGTCCTTGCGGCGCAATCTCATTCTGGTGGGCGAGGAGATTTCAGCCGTCGCCTATGATTCTCCCGCCGACATGACGCCCCGCAACCAGATCGAGGATGCGGAGCGCAAACTCTACGGTCTGGCGGAAAGCGGCAAGTTCGAGGGCGGGTTCCAGCGCTTTGCCGATGCCCTCTCGCACGCCGTCGACATGGCGGCCAAGGCGTTTGAGCGCGACGGCAACCTGTCAGGCATCGCCACGGGCCTCCACGATCTCGACCGCATGATGGGTGGCTTGCAGCGCTCCGACCTGATCATCCTGGCTGGACGCCCCGGCATGGGCAAGACGGCGCTGGCCACCAACATCGCCTTCAACATCGCCAAGGCCTACCGCGCCGAAGTGTCACCGGATGGACGCCGTGAGGCGCTGGATGGCGGCATCGTCGGCTTCTTCTCGCTAGAAATGTCGGCAGAACAGCTCGCAACCCGCATCATTGCGGAGCAATCTGGTGTTCCGTCCTACAAGATCCGCCGCGGCGACATCCAGCAGAGTGAGTTCGAGCGCGTGGTCGAGGCGTCACGCAACATGCAATCCGCGCCGCTTTACATCGACCAGACCGGCGGCATCTCCATTGCCCAGCTTGCGGCCCGTGCCCGCCGGCTGAAGCGCCAGCGCGGCCTTGATGTCCTCGTCGTAGACTACCTGCAACTGCTGTCCGGTGCCTCCAAGAAAGGCGAGAACCGCGTGCAGGAAATGACAGAAATCACAACCGGCATGAAGGCGCTGGCGAAGGAGCTTGAAGTTCCCATCATCGCGCTGTCGCAGCTTTCGCGTCAGGTCGAGAACCGCGACGACAAGCGACCGCAACTGTCAGACCTGCGTGAATCGGGATCGATCGAGCAGGATGCCGACGTGGTGATGTTCGTCTACCGCGAGGAATACTACCTCAAGAACAAGCAGCCGCGCGAAGGCACGGAAGAGTTCCTTAAGTGGCAAGCCGAGATGGAACGTGCTTATGGCCGCGCCGAGGTGATTCTGGGCAAGCAGCGCCACGGTCCGACCGGCACTGTGGAAATGCAGTTTGACGCTGAAGTCACGCGCTTCGGCGATCTGGCGCAGGAAGACCGCACGCCAACACGCATGGGATAGGCGTTAGCCGTTTGCCCTCAAGGCGCAAGGCCGCTAAGTCCCTTTCATGACACACCCCATCCACATCATCGGCGGCGGTCTTGCGGGCTCCGAAGCGGCCTGGCAAATTGCCCAAGCGGGCGTTCCTGTCGTGCTGCACGAAATGCGCCCCGTCCGGATGACCGATGCCCACAAGACGCAGGGGCTGGCGGAACTCGTATGCTCCAACTCGTTTCGCTCAGATGATGCCGAGATGAATGCTGTGGGCCAGATCCACTGGGAGATGCGGCAGCTTCATTCGCTGATCATGGCAACGGCGGACAAGCATCAGGTGCCTGCGGGGTCGGCGCTCGCCGTCGATCGTGACGGATTTTCTGAGGCAGTGACGGCGGCGCTTGCGGCGCATCCGCTGATCACCATTGCTCGTGAAGAGATTCAAGGTTTGCCGCCAAGTGACTGGGACAGCGTGATTATCGCCACCGGCCCGCTGACTTCGCCTGACCTGGCGGAGGCGATACGCTCGAAAACCGGAGCCGACAGCCTCGCTTTCTTCGATGCCATTGCGCCTATCGTCTACCGCGAGAGCGTGGATATGGGAAAAGCCTGGTTCCAGTCTCGCTATGACAAGCCGGGACCGGGCGGAACGGGCGCGGATTATCTGAACTGTCCCATGGATGAAGCGCAGTACAACGCCTTTCTCGATGCACTGCTTGCGGCGGACAAGACCGAATTCAAGGAATGGGAGGGAACGCCCTACTTCGATGGCTGCCTGCCCATCGAGGTGATGGCGGAGCGCGGCCGCGAGACCTTGCGCTTTGGCCCGATGAAGCCGGTGGGCCTGACCAATCCACACCAGCCGCAGATCAAGGCCCATGCCGTGGTGCAACTGCGGCAGGACAATGCACTGGGCACGCTGTTCAACATGGTCGGGTTCCAGACCAAGTTGAAATACGGTGCGCAGGCCGATGTGTTGCGGATGATTCCCGGCCTGGAAAAGGCGGAGTTCGCCCGCCTCGGCGGCATTCACCGCAACACGTATCTCGACAGTCCGCGTCTGCTCGATCCATCGCTCCGGTTGAAAGCCGAACCACGCCTGCGCTTTGCCGGACAGATCACGGGCTGCGAGGGCTATGTGGAAAGTGCAGCCGTCGGGCTGATGGCTGGACGCTTTGCAGCAGCCGAGCGCTTTGGAAATCCCCTCTGCGCACCGCCCGAGACAACAGCCATGGGATCACTGCTCAATCATATCACGGGTGGGCACCTCACCACGATTGATGCGGGGCCGAAATCCTATCAGCCCATGAACATCAATTTCGGCCTGTTCCAGCCCATCGAGATCGCGTTGAAGGGTGCGGATGGCAAGCGCCTCAAGGGTGGCGACAAGGCCGCGGCAAAGAAACGTGCATTGACTGCACGGGCCAAAGCGGCGCTGCTCGACTGGCGCGACGGCGAATTGAAAGCTGCGGCGGAATAAGTTTGAAACTTACCTTTGTCTCCTTGCGAGAAGGCATATCCACCCGATAACCGCACCAGCCATCTCGGTTGTCGACGGATTTCATTCTTCGGTATCAGACGCACTTTAAAGCCCCGTGTTAGTGCAAACTATCGTTTACGATCCGCAATCGCCAACCACCGCCAGGCACGGTGGATATTATCATATGGCAATGTGTTTGGTGTAAATTAAACGTTTGATATTGTGAATTAGCTCCGCTACCTGCCCTTGTGCATTGCAACAATGACAGGAGTTCCCGTGAACGGCTTTGACATTCTGATTACCAATTTCATGAGTCCCATCGTGCTGGCCTTTCTTCTGGGCATTGTCGCCGGTCTGATCCGAAGCGAACTGGAACTGCCCGAGCCTGTCTTGAAGCTGATTTCGATCTATCTGCTGTTTTCCATCGGTCTCACGGGCGGGCGGGAGCTG
The DNA here is from genome assembly GCA_031378805.1 of Hyphomicrobiales bacterium. Taxonomy (GTDB): domain Bacteria; phylum Pseudomonadota; class Alphaproteobacteria; order Rhizobiales; family Beijerinckiaceae; genus JADCCX01. Next base: position 42,139 of record JANNEO010000121.1, on the reverse strand, counting down.
GCAAAGGCGAACCTTGGCGACATCACCGGGCTGCTGAGCGTCACAGTGCTTCTGACATTTGCGATCCCGATCGTGACCTACGCCATTGCGCGGCGCATCGGCGGGTTCGATATCTCGAATGCCGCCGCCGTGGCCGCGCATTATGGCTCCGTATCGTCCGTGACCTTCTTCGCTGCGGTCGCTTTCGCGCGCGCCATGAACACGCCGAGCGAAGGCTATCTCACGGCGGTTGTTGCCTTGATGGAATGGGGTGTCATCATTTCACTGCTGCTGGCACGATGGTCACGCGGGCGGGAGAATGGTGGAGCAAGGCTTGGCGATCTCATGGCCGACACGCTGCGTGGCAGGGGCATCCTGCTGCTGACTGGCGGCATGATCATCGGCGCGGTTGCGACTGACGGGCAATGGAACCAGATATCGCCGTTCTATGAAGGCCTGTTCCGGGGATTCCTCATGCTTTTCCTGCTGGAAATGGGCATGACGGCGGCGCGGCAGATCAAGGGCTTTGCAGCGGTTGGCCGGTTCATGACCAGCTTCGCCATTCTCTCGCCCATCGTGTGGGGCCTGGTTGGCGTCACATTGGGCTGGCTGGCCGGTCTCAGCCTTGGCGGGGCGTTCGTGCTGGGCGCGATCTGTGCCAGCTCATCCTATATCGACGCACCGGCGGCGTGTCGCGCAGCCCTGCCGGACGCCAATCCCGGCATCTACCTCACAGCATCGCTGGGCGTGACGTTTCCGTTCAACCTGCTGATCGGCCTGCCGCTTTATTATCACTATGCGGGGTGGCTCTACCGGTAGCCAATCAGGCGTGGGGGCTGATCAAAGTCCTCACGCCGTCTTCTTGAGATCCACCACGTTGTGCAATTTGGTGTCGGCCGTTTTGAGGAACTTGCCGATATTGCGGGCGGCCTGGCGAATGCGTTGCTCGTTCTCGACGAGTGCGAGGCGCACGTAATCATCGCCGTGCTCACCAAAACCGATGCCTGGTGCCACGGCGACTTCGGCGTTCTCTACCAGCAGCTTGGAGAACTCGAGGCTGCCAAGGTGGCGGAACGGCTCGGGAATCTTGACCCAGGCGAACATCGAGGCCGATGGCGGCGGGATATCCCAGCCAGCCTTGCCGAAGCTTTCAACCATGGCATCCCGACGCGTACGATAGACCGCCCGCATCTCATGGATGCAATCCTCGGGACCATTGAGGGCTGCGGCAGCCGCTACCTGGATAGGCGTGTAGGCGCCGTAGTCGAGGTAGCTTTTCACGCGGGTCAGAGCCGCCAGAAGCTGGTCGTTGCCGACCGCGAAACCCATGCGCCATCCGGCCATCGAAAACGTCTTCGACATCGAGGTGAATTCGACCGCCACATCCATCGCGCCATTGACCTGCAACAACGAGGGCGGCGGGTTGTTGTCGTCGAAATACACCTCGGCATAAGCAAGATCGGACAGCAGGATGATCTCGTGCTTCTTGGCGAAAGCCACCAGATCCTTGTAGAAATCAAGATCAGCCACCATCGCCGTCGGGTTGGACGGATAGCACACGACCAGCGCGATGGGCTTGGGCACCGAATGCATGATCGCGCGTTCGGCCGCCGGGAAAAAGTCCGGGGTTGGCTCGGCGGGCACAGAGCGGATCACGCCACCTGCCATGAGAAAGCCAAAGGCATGGATCGGATAAGAGGGGTTGGGCACCAACACCACATCGCCCGGCCCGGTAATCGCCTGCGCCATGTTGGCGAAGCCTTCCTTCGATCCCAAAGTGGCGACGACCTGGGTATCGGGGTTCAGCTTCACGCCGAACCGTCTGGCGTAATAGTTGGCCTGCGCGCGGCGCAGGCCGGGAATGCCCTTGGAAGAAGAGTAGCGATCCGTGCGGGGCTTGCCCACGGTCTCGATCATCTTCTCCAGCACGTGCTTGGGCGCAGGCATGTCCGGATTGCCCATGCCCAGATCGATGATATCAGCCCCATTGGCCCGCGCCTTCGCCTTGATCTTGTTGACCTGCTCGAAGACGTAGGGCGGAAGACGGCGGATGCGGTGGAACTGGTTCATGGCTGTTGCTCTGGTCGATCAGTCATTGGCCTGCCGCGAATTCTCGCGGATCTGGCGGAGGCGGTTTGGATTGACGGGATAGCTCGCGGGTTGGCCTGCTGTCGCTCGCTCGGGCGCCCCGGCACGTTGGGAGCGTGGTGGAGCGGCAACCGAGGGCAGCGGCCGGCCGTAGGCCCCGGCTGGAAGTTGGCGGCGGGCGAAGCCCTCGCTTTGGTCACGCTGGCGGTCCAGCTCGCCTTCAAGGCCCTGCACTGCGGCTGCATTGCGCACGACAACAGGGCGCTCAATGCCACCGCGGCCCACCGGAACATAACTGAGGTCCGTCGTGCCGCGCCGGGCGATCACGAAATCCTTCGGCTCGCCCGCTGTCGTGGCCCAACCTACGGTAGATGCAGCTCCGCGTAGGGGATGATTCGGATCACCCGCGCTGTTGCAAGCTGCCAAGACAAGCATGAAACCCGCAGCGCAAAGGCGCTGGATCAAAGCTGCAATCCGCCCTGAATTCAAGGCAGAGCCACGGGATTGATTTGCTGATGATGTGTGCATCGGGTTAAAGAAGCCAAAGCGTGTCATTGATTGGTCGCTCAACAAGGTAACAGAACCTTTAATACGGCAATCGTGTGAGCGATAGACCGAACCGGAGAGGAAGCCGTTGCGCAACAAGGTGGGGAGCGGAGGTGTCATGCCTGCGGCACTGACGCCACAGCCGCAGAAAGGTCAAGGCGCTGCGCCCAATGATGCGGCGAACAAGCCTGTTGCACAGGATGAATTGCGCCCTCACGGCGACCAGCCCCAAGTGTTCGACGTCGAAAAACTGGCAGTCAATGCTGCGCGATTGATCGAGGAAGCTGGCAAGGTCGCCGCTGCCTATATCCGTCCGCGCGAATCCGGCGAAAAATCCCTGGCCCCCTCCAACGAGGGCAATGACATGGTCAAGACGCTGGGCAAGCTCGCGGAACACTGGATGTCGGATCCGACCCGTGCGCTGGAGGCGCAAAAGACAATCACCGTCAACATGATGGCGCTGTGGTCGAACACGTTGCAGAAGATGAATGGCGAAAGTCCGGAACCAGTCGCCACACCTGATCCGAAGGACAATCGCTTCAAGGACGGAGAATGGTCGAACAATCCCTATTTTGACTTTCTCAAGCAGGCATATCTGGTGACAACGCGCTGGGCCGATGGACTGGTCGAGAAAGCGGACGGCCTGGATGACGTCACACGCAGCAAGGCTGGTTTCTATGTGAAGCAGATGGCCGGGGCGCTTTCACCCTCCAATTTCGTTCCCACCAATCCGGAGCTGCTGCGCACCACCTTGCACGAAAGCGGCGACAACCTGGTTCGCGGCTTCCGCATGATGGCCGAGGATGTGGAGGCGGGACATGGCGACCTGAAAATCCGACAGACCGGCACCGATGGCTTCGTGGTGGGTGTCAACATGGCGACCACGCCGGGCAAGGTGGTGTTCCGCAACCATCTGATCGAATTGATCCAGTACAACCCGTCGACCGAGGCGGTGCTGAAGACGCCGCTGGTGATCGTGCCGCCCTGGATCAACAAGTTCTACATTCTCGATCTCAATGCCGAGAAAAGCTTCATCAGGTGGTGCGTCGAGCAAGGCGTCACTGTTTTCGTGGTGTCGTGGGTCAATCCGGATGAGCGTCATGCCAAGGCGGATTTCGAGACTTACATGCGCGACGGCATCCTGGCGGCGCTCGATGCGGCGAAGGAGATCACTGGCGAGCCAAAAGCACACACCATTGGCTATTGTGTGGGGGGCACGATGCTTGCCGTCACGCTGGCCTGGCTGGCTGCCAAGGGCGAGGACCGTGTGGCGTCCACGACCTTCCTGACAACGCAAGTGGACTTCACCCATGCGGGCGACCTGAAGATTTTCGCTGACGAAGAACAGATCGCTGCCGTTGAAGAGGCGATGCAACGTCTGGGCTATCTGCCGGGCGCGCGCATGGCGTCGGCTTTCAACATGCTGCGACCACTTGACCTGATCTGGCCCTACGTCGTGAACACCTATCTCAAGGGCAAGGAACCGGCGGCGTTCGACCTGCTCTACTGGAACTCGGATTCGACGCGGATGCCTGAGGCCAATCACCGCTTCTACCTGCGCAATTGCTACCTCGAAAACCGCCTCAGCCAGGGTACGATGGAGGTTGCGGGCGAAATGCTCGACCTCGGCAAGGTGATGACGCCGATCTACAACCTTGCAGCGAAGGAAGACCACATCGCGCCCGCCCGCTCGGTCTTCGTGGGGTCGAAATTCTTCGGTGGTCCCGTGCGCTATGTCATGGGCGGGTCAGGCCATATCGCCGGCGTCGTCAACCCGGCGGCCAAAGGCAAGTACCAGTACTGGACAGGCGGCCCGGTGACGGGCGAGTTCGAGGATTGGGTGGCAACCGCCAAGGAAACGCCAGGGTCTTGGTGGCTCGACTGGATCGTCTGGCTGCGCGAGCAGGCACCGGGCGAGACCAAGGCGCGTGTGCCAGGATCGAAGAAACATCCGCCCCTAGGCGATGCACCGGGTGAATATGTAAAAGTTCGGGCGTGAGGAGTGCAAGGCTGGCCTTCCAACCTCGATGACAATGTCGGGATCGTGTTTCAGCATGGTTCTACATGTCTGAAAGCTGCGCCATGGCCTGCCGAAAACGGCTTGCAACGTGCTCACGATCGCGGTGACGCCCGCCTTCGACGCGCTTTCGGCCATTGACCCAGACGCAGTCCACTGCCCCCTGAGCGGCAAAAACCCAGGCATCGAGTATCTGATCCGCATTCTTCGAGGCTAATGCAGGATGATCACGGTCGAGCGACACAAAGTCTGCTGACGAACCAACCGCAAGGCCGAGGGTTTGCGCACCCAGCGCCTGACCCCCGCCTGCGAATGCTTGCCCAAACAGGGCCCGCCCCGTCGAGCCGCCAGCAGGCGCGATGACGTTGCGCGACCTGTCGCGCAGACGTTGTGAATATTCGAGCTGTCGCAATTCATCCGCCAGGCCGATCAGCACATTGGAGTCCGTGCCAACGCCGAACGCACCGCCCGCTGCGAGAAACTCCCTGCCCCGGAAGATGCCATCGCCGAGATTGGCCTCGGTGATGGGGCAAAGACCAACGACAGCTCCAGTGCGGGCTATTCCGGCGATCTCTGCGTCATCGAGATGCGTGGCGTGGATCAGGCACCATCGGGCGTCGACGGCGGCGTGATCGAGGAGCCATTGCACGGGACGCTGGCCGCTCCAGGCGAGACAATCCGCGACCTCCTGCACCTGTTCCGCGACATGGATATGGATCGGCGCATTGGGAGCAATGGTCTGCAGCCAGGCCAGATCTTCCGGCGTCACCGCACGCAGGCTGTGGGGCGCGACCCCCAGAACTGCACCATCAAGACCGGCCACCAGCTTGCCCGCCCCCTCCATCAGCCGGGAAAAGCTGTCGCGTGTGTTGATGAAACGACGCTGGCGCTCATTGGGTGCCGCGCCGCCGAAACTGGAATGCGCGTAGAACACCGGCAGAAGGGTGAGCCTTATCCCAGTGGCATCGGCCGCAGCGGCAATGCGGATGGCCATTTCCGCGATATCGTCATGTGTCGAACCATGCTGCCGATGATGCAGATAATGAAACTCACCCACACGGGTGAAGCCCGCCTCCAGCATCTCGACATAGGCTTGCGCGGCAATCGCTTCCTGCTGCTCCGGTGTCATTGCCAGGGCAAAGCGATACATCACCTCCCGCCAGGTCCAGAAGCTGTCGGCGCTTTGGCCGCGCGTTTCCGCCAGACCGGCCATGCCGCGCTGGAACGCATGGCTGTGCAGGTTGGGCATACCGGGCAGGACAACGCCGTGGCGCTCCTCGCCCGGGCCAGGCTGCGCATTGCTGGTCAAGGCACTGATGCGTCCCTTGCTGAGGGTGATGCGCACATTTTGCTTCCAGCCATCGCTGGTCAGGACTTGCACGGCATGAAGCACAGTCATGATCATCCCCGGATTGGCGCTTGACGATTCCGCTGTGGTCCCGTCATTTCGTTCATACATGATGATGACCACAAGAGCAGTCGGGAACCAAGGCGGATGACGGCGCAAACGGTGTCGACGCTTCGTCTGTGGCGCAACGCGCGGTTGGCGACGCTGGCTGAGGGACAGCCGGGACTGGGCATCATCGAGCGCGGTGCCGTGGCCGCAAGAGGATCGCGCCTTGTGTTTGCAGGCCCCGAAGCGGAACTGCCCCGGGAACTGCTGACGGCGCACGATATCACGGATTGCGACGGACGCTGGATCACGCCTGGCCTGATCGACTGCCACACCCATCTCGTTCATGCGGGCAATCGTGCCCGCGAGTTCGAACTGCGCTTGCAGGGCGCAAGCTACGAGGACATCGCACGGGCGGGCGGTGGCATCGTTTCGTCTGTCAAGGCGCTGCGGGCGGCTAGCCTGGATGAACTCGTTGCCCAGAGCCTGCCCCGATTGGATGCGCTGATCGCAGAAGGCGTCACGACGGTCGAGATCAAGTCAGGCTACGGACTCGATCTCCCGAGTGAACGCAAATCGCTGATGGCGGCGCGACGGCTGGCCGATGTCCGCTCTGTCACCATCCGCAGCACGTTCCTCGGCGCACATGCCCTGCCGCCGGAGGCTGGTTGCGACAAGGACGCCTTCATCGCGGCAGTGGCCGAGGTCGTGCTTCCGGCACTTGTCGCCGAAGGGTTGGTCGATGCGGTGGATGCGTTCTGCGAAGGCATCGCATTCTCGCCTGCACAGACCGAGCGGGTGTTTGCGGCAGCAAAGGCGCTGGGCCTTCCCGTGAAGCTCCATGCGGACCAATTGTCCAATCTTGGCGGAGCCGCGCTTGCAGCACGGTTCGGGGCCTTGTCGGCCGATCATCTCGAACACACGGATGATGCAGGAGCTGCCGCCATGGGCGAGGCGGGAACCGTGGCGGTGATCCTGCCGGGCGCATATTATTTCATCCGCGAAACGCGCAAGCCCCCTGTCGCGCTGTTCCGCCAGCACGGCGTGGCCATGGCGTTGGCGACCGATTGCAACCCTGGAACGTCGCCACTGACATCGCTGCTGCTGAGCATGAACATGGCGGCCACGCTCTTTCGCATGACAGTCGAGGAATGCATCGCGGGCGTGACACGCCATGCAGCGCGGGCGCTTGGCCTGCACCACGAGACCGGCACGCTGGAGGTCGGCAAATCGGCCGACCTGGCGATCTGGACCATCGAAAGCCCGGCAGAACTAGTCTATCGCATGGGGTTCAACCCGCTGCACAGCCGCATCTGGCGCGGGGAAGGATGAGCATGGCTCCTCGCATTGCCCCTCTCCTGCTGATTCCCGGCGAAACCCACCTTGGCCTGTGGCGCGCGGTGCATGAGGGTGCGGCGCTCACGCTCGATCCCGCGTCATGGCCGATCATCGAGACGGGCCATCAGATCCTTTTGCAGGCTGCACGCGGGAATGATGCGGTCTACGGCGTGAATACCGGTTTCGGCAAACTGGCGAGCGTCCGCATCCCGGCAGAGAAGCTGCAGGAATTGCAGCTGAACATCGTGCGTTCGCATTGCGCGGGCGTCGGCGATCCCTTGCCTCCAACCGTCGTGAGGCTTGTCCTTGGCCTGAAAGCCGCAAGCCTGGCGCAGGGCGCGTCCGGCGTGCAGTCGGCCATGGTGCGCCTGCTGCTGGCCATGCTGGAGAAAGACCTGCTGCCTGTCATCCCGTCGCAAGGTTCCGTTGGCGCGTCAGGTGATCTGGCACCTCTGGCGCATCTGGCGGCTGTGCTGATTGGCGAAGGTGAAGCCACGTTTGCCGGCACCATATCGGATGGCGCAGCAGCGCTGCGAAAGGCGGGGCTGGCACCCATCGTTCTTGGGCCAAAAGAGGGTCTGGCGCTGCTGAATGGCACGCAAGTCTCCACGGCGCTGGCGCTACATGGGCTATTCGCTCTGGAGCGCTGCTTTGCGGCAGCACTTGTCACGGGTGCGCTGTCCACGGACGCCATTGCTGGATCGGACACGCCCTTCCATGAAGGCATTCATCGTCTGCGCCGCCACGCCGGGCAGATCGCGGTGGGCGCAGCGTTGCGGGCGCTGATGCAAGACAGCGTCATCCGCCGCTCGCACCTCGCCGATGATCCCCGTGTGCAAGACCCCTACTCCATCCGCTGCCAGCCGCAGGTGATGGGCGCGGCGTTGCAGGTGATGCAGGACGCAGCGCGGATGCTGCGGGATGAAACCAACGCCGTCACCGACAATCCGCTGGTGATCGCTGAAACGCGCGAAGTCGTTTCTGGAGGCAATTTTCATGCGGAACCTGTGGCCTTTGCGGCGGACATGCTGGCACTGGCGGCAACAGAGGTCGGCAACATCGCCCAGCGGCGCTGCGCCATGCTGGTCGATCCGGTATTGTCCGGCCTGCCTGCTTTCCTCGTGCGTGAGCCGGGCCTCAACTCTGGATTCATGATTGCTGAGGTCACGAGCGCAGCGTTGGCCTCCGAAAACCGCCAACGGGCGACCCCAGCCGTCATCGACACCATCCCAACCTCCGCCAACCAAGAAGACCATGTCTCCATGGCAACGCATGGCGCAAGACGGCTGGGACCGATGTCCGACAACCTGTCGCGGATCATCGGCATCGAGGCGTTGATGGCAGCACAGGGCGTGGAGATGCGCGCACCACTGGCAACAAGCCCGCGATTGGCGAAGGCACTGGCGGCCATTCGTGCCGTAGCACCGCCCGTAGGCAATGATCGGATCATGTCCATCGATATGGAAGCAGCATCGGCACTGGTGCGCAGTGGCGGCCTGAGTCTGGCACAAGCCGACCTGCTCGATGTGTTGCTGGTGGAATGACGATGGAAACGTTCACGCTCACGACTGGCGAGAGTCCGCTGCTGCTGTCCATGCCGCATCCCGGCACAGTTCTGCCGGTTGAGGTCGCTGCCGCGCTGACCGAACGCGGGAGGATGCTGGAGGATACCGACTGGCACATGCGCGAACTTTATTCCTTCGCGGAACAGCGCTGGAAACCGTCCGTGATCGAGGCGCAGTTTTCGCGCTATGTCATTGATCTCAATCGTGATCCTTCAGGTGCCTCGCTCTATCCCGGGCAAGCCACGACAGAGCTGGTTCCGATGAGCACTTTCGATGGTGCGCCGATCTGGAAGATGGTGCCTGACGCGGCGGAAATCGAGCGGCGGCGACAGCTCTACTTTCGGCCCTACCATGAGGCCATTGCGGCGGAAATCGCACGGATCAAGGCCACGCATGGCTTTTGCCTGCTTTATGATTGCCACTCCATCAAATCGGTCATTCCCCGGCTGTTTTCCGGCACGCTGCCAATGATGAATCTCGGCACCAACAGCGGCGCATCCGCTGCCCCTGCCGTGCAGTCGGCAGCAGAGCAGGCCATGCACGACAGCGGCTTGCCGCATGTCAGCAACGGGCGTTTCAAGGGGGGGTGGATCACCCGGCATTACGGCCAACCCCAAGCGCGGGTTCATGCCTTGCAGATGGAGATTGGCCTCAACGGCTATCTCGCCAGTGAAAGCCCACCCTGGCTGTTTTCGGAAAGCGTCGCCAAGCCGTTGCAAGCAGCGCTTTCCCACGTGATCGAGGCCGCGCTTCAGGCCGCCTCCAATCTTCAAAGGAGTTGACATGAGACGCATCGACAACAGCCGTGTCATCCGCGCCGCGAGAGGCACAGACATGTCCGCCAAGAGCTGGATGACCGAAGCGCCCTTGCGGATGCTGATGAACAATCTCGACCCCGATGTGGCTGAGAATCCTGCGGAACTCGTGGTCTATGGCGGCATCGGTCGCGCAGCGCGCGATTGGGACAGCTTTGACCGCATCGTGGCATCGTTGCGCAAGCTCGAGATGGACGAGACGCTGCTGGTGCAATCGGGCAAGCCGGTCGGCGTGTTCCGCACCCATGCCGATGCACCGCGCGTGCTGATTGCCAATTCCAACCTCGTGCCACGCTGGGCGACGTGGGAGCACTTCAACGCGCTCGATAAGAAGGGCCTGATGATGTACGGCCAGATGACGGCTGGCTCGTGGATCTATATCGGCACGCAGGGTATCGTGCAGGGCACCTACGAGACCTTCGTGGAAATGGGTCGCCAGCACTACAACGGCGATCTCTCGGGCAAATGGATCCTTACGGCGGGCCTTGGCGGCATGGGGGGCGCACAGACCTTGGCGGCGACCATGGCGGGGGCCTCGTGCCTGGCGATAGAATGCCGACCGTCGAGCATCGAGTTCCGCTTGCGCACAAAATATGTCGATGTGCAGGCCAAAGATCTGGATGATGCACTGGCGATCATCACACGGTCCTGCGCCGAGAAAAAGCCCATCTCCGTGGCGCTGCTGGGCAATGCAGCCGATATCTTGCCGGAACTGGTGAAACGTGGCGTGAAGCCTGACTGTGTCACCGACCAGACCTCGGCGCATGACCCGGTGAACGGCTATCTGCCCAAAGGCTGGACGCTGGCTGAGTGGGACGACAAGCGCCAGAGCGACCCCAAGGCAATCACTGCGGCGGCGAAGCAATCCATGGCAGGCCATGTGCGGGCCATGCTGGATTTCCAGAAGATGGGCGTGCCTGTTGTCGATTACGGCAACAATATTCGGCAAATGGCGCTGGAAGAAGGCGTGGCGAATGCCTTCGATTTCCCTGGCTTCGTGCCAGCCTATATCCGCCCGCTGTTCTGCCGGGGCATCGGCCCGTTTCGATGGTGTGCGCTCTCGGGAGATCCTGAAGATATCTACCGGACCGACCAGAAGGTGAAGGAGATTCTGCCGGACAACAAGCACCTGCACAACTGGCTCGACATGGCGCGACAGCGGATCAGCTTCCAGGGCTTGCCCGCGCGTATCTGCTGGGTTGGCCTGGGAGATCGCCATCGCCTCGGCCTCGCCTTCAACGCCATGGTGGCCAGCGGTGAGTTGAAGGCCCCCATCGTGATCGGGCGCGACCACCTTGATTCCGGCTCGGTCGCCTCGCCCAACCGCGAGACAGAAGCGATGCGTGATGGCTCGGATGCCGTGTCCGACTGGCCGCTGCTGAACGCATTGCTCAATACGGCGTCTGGTGCGACCTGGGTGTCGCTGCATCACGGCGGCGGCGTTGGCATGGGCTTCTCGCAGCATTCTGGCATGGTGATCTGCTGCGATGGCTCAGAGGATGCCGCACGGCGCATCGGACGCGTTCTGTGGAACGATCCTGCGACGGGCGTCATGCGCCATGCCGATGCCGGCTACGAGAGCGCCATTGATTGTGCGAGGGAGAACGGGCTGAACCTGCCAGGGATACTGGGGTAAGCGTTGAACTGTTGATCTTCCAACATCGATGCCACCCCACAACGTCCTCATCCTGAGGAGCCCGAATGGCGTCTCGAAGGACGCACGACCTTGTGCAATTCTCTGTTGCATCAGGAGTGCAGCACCACCGTCCTGCGTCCTTCGAGACGCCGCAAACGCGGCTCCTCAGGATGAGGACTGTCGCGGAGTGCAACCGCGCTTGAATTTACATCCGTTTTTTTGCGCCAACCGGCTGCTTGGCGATATCCGCCCCACCCTCAGTCGATATCCTCGACCTGCACCTTGCCGCCGCTGACCTTCTGGGCAAGCGCGGCCTCCATGAACGGGTCGAGATCACCATCCAGGACATCGCTTGGCGTCATCGAGGTCACGCCGGTGCGAAGGTCTTTCACCTGCTGATAGGGTTGCAGCACATAGGAGCGTATCTGGTGGCCCCAGCCGACGTCTGTCTTGGCGGCCTGCTCGGCGGCGGCGGCTTCCTCGCGCTTGCGCAGTTCCACTTCGTAGAGCTTGGCACGCAGCATCTTCCACGCGGTCTCGCGGTTCTGGTGCTGCGAGCGCTGACCTTCCGAGACGACCTGGATCTTGGTCGGCTTGTGGATGAGGCGCACCGCGGATTCCACCTTGTTGACGTGCTGGCCGCCTGCACCCCCGGAGCGCATGGTCTGCGTTTCCACATCGGCCGGGTTGATGTCGATCTGGATCGAGTCGTCGACCACCGGATACACCGTGACGCTGGCGAAGCTGGTGTGACGCCTGGCGTTGGAATCATAAGGTGAAATCCGCACGAGGCGATGAACACCCGATTCAGTCTTCAGCCAGCCGTAGGCGTTGCGACCCTTGACCTGGATCGTGGCGCCCTTGATGCCGGCTTCTTCACCATCGGCCAGGTCCATGAGCTCGACCTTGAAGCCCCGCCGCTCGGCCCAGCGCGTATACATGCGATAGAGCATGTTGGCCCAGTCCTGGCTCTCGGTGCCACCCGCGCCCGAATGCACTTCGAGGAACGTGTCGCTGGCGTCGGCCTCGCCCGACAGAAGGGCCTCAATCTGCTGGGTCTGGGCCTCTTTTTCCAACCGTCGCACGATGGCTTCGCCCTCCATCGCCGTGGCCTCGTCATCCTCGGCATCGCCAAGATCGATCAGGGTGACAGCGTCGTCGAGCTCGCGCTCTAGCTTGCGAATGCCGTTGAGGCGCGTTTCGAGATCGGTGCGCTCACGCATGACCTTCTGGGCCGCGGCTGCGTCATTCCAGAGGTCGGCGCTTTCGGCCAGCGCGTTCAGTTCGAGAAGGCGTCGTGATGAAGCATCCCAGTCAAAGATGCCTCCTCAGCAATCCCACGGACTGCTTGATTGAATCGACAAGAGCTTGATGCTCGGCGCGCATTGGTTTCACCAGGTGTCTTGAGAACATTCAGCCTGAAATGCTGAACCGTTGCTGGCGATCTATCCCGCGCCAGCAAAGGATGCAAATGGCCCTTAAGGGTTTGGCCTTAATAGAGGCCGCCGGTTCCCGATGTGACCGCTCCGGCCCCACCGCCGGACCGCACCCCTGCATTGGGATTCACGAAGGAATCAGGCGGGCCTGTGCCAGGCTTGAACGCCTCCAGGATCGCGTCTTCGCCAGGACCAACGCGCACGCCCGTCGAGCGGCTGACACGGATCAGCTTCATCTGCGAGGGCACGCGGAACTTCACATCCGGTTTGTCTTTCAGGGCCGCCGCCATGAAATCCCGGAAGACCGGCGCCGCATATTGGCCAGCCGTGGCTGAATCACCCAGCGATTTCGGCTTGTCGAAGCCCATGAACACGCCGACAGCGAGATCGGCGGAGTAACCGACAAACCACACATCCTTGGCTTCGTTGGTCGTACCGGTCTTGCCCGCCAGCGTCTTGCCGACGCTCTTGACCACGGTCGCGGTGCCACGCTGGACCACGCCTTCCATCATCGAGGTGATCTGATAGGCAGACATCGGATCAATCACCCGCTCGCGCTTGTCCAGCAGACGTGGCTCATCCTGGCTGGACCAGCGATCTGACTGGCAGCCCGTGCAGAGCCGCTCATCATGCTTGAAGATCGTGGCACCGTAACGATCCTGGATACGGTCAATCAGCGTTGGCTTGATGCGTCGTCCACCATTCGCCAGCATCCCGTAGGCTGCGGTCAACCGCAGGACTGTCGTTTCACCCGCGCCAAGCGACATCGCCAGCACAGGGAGCATGTCATCATAAATGCCGAAACGCTTGGAGTATTCGGCGATCAGCGGCATCCCCACGTCCCGCGCCAGGCGAATGGTCATCAGGTTGCGCGACTGTTCGATACCGTAGCGCAGGGTGCGCGGGCCAGCAAAATCGCCGCCATAGTTCTCAGGCTTCCAGATCCCGAGCGTACCGCCCTGATCGATCTCGATGGCCTCGTCGACGATGATCGATGACGGCGTGTAGCCATTGTCGAGCGCAGTCGCATAGACGAACGGCTTGAACGAGGAGCCAGGCTGGCGCAGCGCCTGGGTGGCGCGGTTGAACTCTGACTGATCGAACGAAAAGCCACCGACCATTGCCAGAATGCGACCCGTGTGGGGATCAAGCACAACCATAGCACCGGAAATCTCTGGCATCTGGCGCAGTCGATACAGCCCCTGACGGTCGGTTGGCTCGGCGTAGATCACGTCACCGGCTGTCATTATCTGTGTCAGGCGGCGGCGAGTCCATCGTGCGCCGTCAAGGGGAATGATACCCGTGACGCGCTCACGCTCGATCTGGCCGCCCGGCAGCCTACGTGGCTGAATGCCGATGCGGGCCTGCTGATCATTCACGTCAAGCACAACGGCAACGCGCCATGGCTGGACGTCGTTGTAGAGCGGTTCGGCGGCCAAGGCCGCGCCCCAGTCGCCGGATGGCACGATTTTCTTGTCCGAACCGCGCCAGCCGCGGGCCTCGTCGAAGCGGACAAGGCCATCCATCAGCGACTTGCGGGCCATGGTCTGCAAACGCGGATCAAGCGTCGTACGGACCGAAAGGCCACCTTCCAGGAGCTTTTTCGAGCCATAGCGCTCTGCCAATTCGCGGCGCACTTCTTCGGCAAAGTAGCCTGAATTGAGCAGATTGGCCGAAACCGCACGCAGATTGACAGTGAGCGGCTCCGCCTTGGCCTTGTCGGCATCGACGCGCGTGACAAAGCCGTTGTCCACCATGCGCTCGATCACCCAGTTGCGCCGCGTGATGCCTGCATCGCGTTTGTCGATCGGGTGGTAATTGTTGGGTGCCTTGGGGAGGGCCGCCATGTAGGCGACTTCGGCCAGGGTCAGTTCATGCACTGATTTGCCGAAATAATTCAGTGCCGTCGCGGCCACGCCATAGTTGCCGAGGCCCATGTAGATTTCGTTGAGGTAGAGCTCGAGAATCTTGTCCTTTGTGAAGCTGGCCTCGATACGCAATGCGATCAAAGCTTCACGAATCTTGCGCTCGTAAGAGCGCTCGTTGGTCAAAAGGAAGTTCTTGGCGACCTGCTGGGTGATCGTGGAGGCACCCTGCTGCCGGGCGCCGGGATTGCGGACAAACACCATGACAGCGCGAGCGATGCCTTCAGGGTCCAGACCGTTGTGCTTATAGAAATTCTTGTCCTCGGCCGACAGAAATGCCGTGATCAGGTGGCGTGGAATGGCCTGGATGGGCAGATAAAGCCGCCGCTCCCGAAAATGCTCTGCAAGCAACGAACCGTCGCCAGCATGAACGCGTGTCGTCACCGGCGGCTCGTAGTTCTGCAACTGCGCGTGATCCGGCAAGTCCTGCGAAAACTTCCAGATGACATATGCCAGACCGACAGCACCGATCAGGCCCACAAGCGTGAGCAAGGCAAAGGCCATTGCGAAAAAACGGAAGATCAGGCGCATAGGCCCGGGCCTCTCTGCATTTCGATCATTGGCGTCCCAAGGGGCATGTAGACCATTCCAACATCTTGTTTGTCCGGCAGTTCTGCAAAGAATCCCCGTCCAATTGCCCTCCATATAGGCGAATTCGAACGGGAAGCCAGCGTCCAGCAACCAGCCTTCTCGCGTTTTTCGCAAGACTGTGGCTTCCATGCGGCAGGGGCGCACATTCTCACGGCTTGTCCCGATCTTTTGCGATTCTCTCCGCCATGAAACGCTCGATGGCCTCTGCGGCAGCATCGGCAGTAGCCCGGCGCCAATCCTCGGTCTGCATCAGGCGGGCATCTTCGGCTGTTGTCAGGTAGCCCAACTCCAACAGCACTGAGGGCACGTCGGGTGCCTTCAGCACGCGGAATGCCGCACCGCGCAGGGCATTCTTGTGCATCCGAGTGGCTTTTGGCAAAGTTGCAACGAGCTGACGCGCAAACTGGCTGGAAAATCCGCGCGATTCTCGCCGTGCGAGATCGAAAAGGATATCAGCCACATCGTCCTGATCATCCTTGAGTTCGATGCCAGCGACAAGGTCAGCGCGGTTCTCCTTGTCCGCAAGGCGCGCGGAGCGCTCATCGGTTGCCCGTTCGGCCAGAATGTAGACGCTGCCGCCGCGCACGTCTGCCTCATCCGCGAGCGCATCGGCATGGAGCGAAATGAACAGGGCAGCCTTGGCCTGCCGCGCGATCCGCACCCGGTCACGCAGTGGCACGAAAACATCAGCCGTACGCGTGAGCAGCACACGCGCCTTGCCGCCCGTCTCGATGCGCTCCTTCAAGGCGAGGGCGAATTGCAGCACGATGGTTTTTTCCAGTTCGCCCGCCGGGCCACTGGCCCCCGTATCGATACCACCATGGCCGGGGTCGAGCACGACGAGCGGAAGCTCCGAAGGTTCGGTCCGGGCCTTATCGGTGGTTCCGGTCATCACGTCATCCGATATTGGTTTGGCGAGGGCGTAGAAGACCTCCTGGGTCGTCTGCTTGATCTGGATGATCAGGCGCGCGCCCCCACCTGGCAGCGGCATGAAACGTTGCTCGACGACATGGGCAGGACGTCCGAGGTCCAGCACCACCCTGCCCTGTCCGCGCATGAAAGCCCCAAAGCGAATATCCCGGACCAGTCCATCGCGCTCGGTCGGCTTGAGCGAAGGCGCGTGAAAACGCACGCCTTGAAAGTCCAGAAGCAGGCGTTGCGGGTCCAGCATCACAGCAATATGAGCACGAATTTCATGCGATATATCAATGACGAGCGTTGCGGCATCATCCGCCTGCTGCAGACCGATCTGCGTGACGACAGGTCCAGATGGCAAGGCGACCAGAGGCCGCGCCTTGAGCTGCGCAAACGCTGGGCAAACCAGCATGAGCACGAACAAGCCGACCAGCCATGCTCGACAACCCGCCAAAGGTATTTGAAAAGCCTTGGGTCGGCCTCTGTCCAGCGATTGTGCAAGGTCGCCAGACACATTGATCTCCGAACCGCAGTTGAAGGGGCATTTCTGCATCGGATTTCGACACCCAAGCAGTTCATTCAATGCCAGAATATGGTTAATGGAGCTTTGACGATGAAATTTGACCCCAACTGGGCAGAGCACATACGGGCGGAACATAGATGTGGCGGAGCCTGTGGCCGGAAATCAACTCGCAGCATCAATTGATAGCTTGCCAAACAGCCCTGGCGGATTCTAGAGAGATTGTGACATGGCGGACACACACGTGAGTCGAGATTTTCGTTCAGGTGTGACCTGTCGCAGTTCCCCCGGTTCAACCGTGATCATGGCTGCGATGTCCGGATGTCGGTCGCAAGGATGCGACGACTGATCGGGATATGCGATGACGCGTGTTGCATCGAGAGCGAACGACTCCGGCTCATCCGCGGGCATCATCACCCTTTTTTCTCTCCAAACCCGCGCTCGGACCAGACATTCAAGGTCTGACGAAGCGCTCTCCATCGCCTCCAACACAAGTCGCAGGAGCCTTCGCCCGCGGCTTTCAGAAGCATCCGCTTCCGCAAAGCCTGGCCCACGCCCTGCGCCAAAGAGTGATCTCAATGGCCTCCAACAGAATGCTGATAGACGCGTCGCACCCCGAGGAAACCCGGGTTGTCGTGCAACGCGGAAACCGGATTGACGAATTCGACTTCGAAAGTGCCTCCAGAAAACAGCTGAGGGGCAATATCTACCTCGCCAAGGTGACCCGCGTGGAGCCCTCGCTCCAGGCGGCGTTCGTGGAGTACGGCGGCAACCGCCATGGCTTCCTGGCCTTCAGCGAAATTCACCCTGACTATTACCAGATACCTGTGGCTGACCGTCAGGCTCTCCTAGAGGAAGAAGCGCGTTTCGCCGAGCGCGAGGACGAAGAAGAGTCGCAGCCCCAGCAAGAGCGCGGTGCCGGTCGTCGCGGTCGCCGCCGTCGCGGTGGACCGCCCCGTCCGCGCAGTGCCGAGAATGGCGAGAGCATTTCCGAGGAGGCCGCAACGGATGCCGCAGAGGAACAGGGCGACAGCGACGGCGACACAGTTCATCACGTGGATGAACCCGCCGAAGCTGCCCCTGCGGTGTCCACAATCGAAGACATATCTGCCGACGGCGATGACGTCAGCGGCATCGAGGATGTGGTGCGCGACGAGGAGCAAAGCCAGGTCGAGCAGGTCGGCGGCGGTGGCGTTGGCGAAGCACTTGAAGATATGCGCGAACAGCGCCGTTCCTTCCGTCCGCGCAAGCAGTACAAGATCCAGGAGGTCATCAAGCGCCGCCAGATCCTGCTCGTTCAGGTCGTGAAGGAAGAGCGCGGCAACAAGGGCGCGGCTCTCACAACCTATCTTTCGCTGGCCGGTCGCTATTGCGTGCTGATGCCCAACACCGCACGCGGTGGCGGCATCAGCCGCAAGATCACCAATTCTTCCGACCGCAAGCGCCTCAAGGAACTCGCTGGCGATCTGGAAGTGCCGGAGGGCATGGGTGTCATCCTGCGCACCGCAGGTGCCAGCCGCACCAAGCCCGAGATCAAGCGCGACTTCGAGTATCTGATCCGCGTCTGGGAGCAGGTGCGCGAGACGACGCTGCAATCTGTCGCTCCAACGCTGGTCTACGAAGAAGGCTCGCTGATCAAGCGTTCCTTGCGCGATCTCTTCGGCAAGGAGGTGGACGAGGTCGTAGTCTCCGGCGAAGGGGGTTACAAGGAAGCCCGCGACTTCATGAAGATGCTGATGCCCTCGCAGCTCAAGGCCATCAAGGCACACCGCGAGGCGCAACCGCTGTTCGCCCGTTACGCCGTGGAAAGCCAGCTCGACGCCATGTTCTCGCCCACGGTAACGCTCCGTTCTGGCGGGTATATCGTGATCAACCCGACGGAAGCGCTCATCTCAATCGATGTGAACTCAGGCCGTTCGACACGCGAGCACAACATCGAGGACACCGCCCTCAAAACCAACCTCGAGGCGGCCGAAGAGGTGTCACGCCAGCTCCGGCTGCGCGATCTGGCGGGACTGATCGTGATCGACTTCATCGACATGGAGGAAAATCGCAACAACCGAACGGTCGAAAAGCGGTTGAAGGATTGCCTGAAGAACGATCGTGCCCGCATTCAGGTCGGCCGCATCTCGCCCTTCGGCCTGATGGAAATGTCACGCCAGCGTATGCGCACCGGCGTTCTCGAGAGCTCGACCATCGTCTGCACGCATTGCGGCGGCTCCGGCTTCGTCCGCGCCACATCCTCGGTGGCCCTAATGATCCTGCGCGGCATCGAGGAATCGCTGCTCAAGGGCGCACAGTTCCACCTCAACGTGAAGACGCGGACGGAAGTGGCGCTTTACATCCTCAACCAGAAGCGGCTGACGCTGCGAGCCATCGAGGAGCGCTTCGGCATCACCGTCACGCTGATGGCCGATGATAGCCTGCATGGTACCAACTATTACACCTTGGAGCGTGGTGAGCCTGCGCCGGAAGGTGGCCTGCGTGAAGTTGCAATGGCCCCTATCGTGGACGAGGTGGACGAGGAATACGTCGACGAGTTCGCGGACGAAGCCGAGGAAGCGCCAGAGAGCGTGACCGAGACTCAGTCCGAAATCGGTGTGCGTTCCGAAGAGGGTGACGGCGAAGATGGCGCACGGCGTGGTCGCCGTCGCCGCAGGCGTGGCCGGGGCCGTGACCGCGAGGATCGCCCTGCCCTCAACGCCGATGGTCAGGAAGCACCACGCGCTGAAGGCGGCGACGATGTGGAAGACGATGCGTCCGAAGAGGCCCCCGCCTCAGGCGATGACCAACAGACGGATAGCGAAGGCCGCCGCCGCCGCAGGCGCGGTCGCCGTGGTGGTCGCCGCAACCGGCGGGACGAGGACGGTGGTGCGGGTGACGCGCCAGCAGCAAGTGCTGATGCGGAGGGTGGCAATGCGGTCCACATGACCGAGGAAGCCGCCGTGGCGGAAGCGGCTCCGGTTGCTGCCACTGAAGAAGTGGCTGCTCCCAAGAAGCGCGGTCGCGGCAAGAAGGCCGAGGCGGAAGCTGTGGTTGATGCCCCCGCCGTTGAGGCACCTGTGTCCATAGACAAGCCAAAGCGTGGACGCGGCAAGAAGGCTGTGGCGGAAGCCGTTGTTGAACCGGTTGCTGTCGAGGCAGCGCCCGTTCCGGTCGCACCCGCGCCAAAGCCCGCTCCTGCCCCAAAGCCAGCGCCAGTGATCGAGATCGAGCCTGAGGTCGAGGATCCGACCCGGCCCAAGCGCTCGGGCTGGTGGTCCAAGGCCAAAAAGGCGCTTGGCGGCGATTAAGAGACCAAAAAGGCGGCCTGCAGGCCGCCTTTTTCTTTGTCCCTGTAAGCTACACCGCTATGCCGCCTTCAGAAGCATCCTGCATCTGTACGCTGACGATCCAGCCACACTCCCAGTTTGCGCACGGCATCGTGCATGTCCTGCTCCGTCCCGGCAAACGAGAGGCGTACGAAGCGATGCCCCTCGGCGGGGTCGAAATCGAGGCCCGGCGTGATCGCCACGCCAGCCTCGCGGATGGCACGCTTGCAGAAATCCATGCTGTCGTTCGTCAGCGCCGACACGTCGATGTAAACATAAAACGCACCGTCAACCGGCAAGAAGCCACCAAGACCGATCTTCGGCAGCCCCTCCATGAGGATATCGCGGTTGCGAGCGTAACCGGCCTTGACCTCGCGCATTTCGTCCATGCCATCGAAGGCCGCTTCTGCCGCGACCTGGCTAAGATAGGGCACCGAGATCGAGAAATTCTGCTGCAAGCGCTCCACAGAGCGGATCAGACGCTCCGGCACAACCATCCAGCCTACGCGCCAGCCCGTCATGCAGAAGAACTTGGAGAAGGAATTGATGATGACGGCATCGTTGCTGAAGGCCAGCGCCGTCTCTTCCCGTGCGTCACCATAGGTCAAGCCGTGATAGATCTCGTCCGACATGAACCAGAGGCCGAGGTCGCGGCAGGTCTCGCACAACCCCTGGAGCGTTTCAGGCGTCATCACCACGCCGGTGGGATTGGCAGGACTCATGGCGAGCACGCCCTTCAGTGGTGCTTTCGCATGAGCCGCGCGGATCAAGTCACCGGTGAGCGCATAGCGGGTCTCAGGCCCGGTCGGGATTTCAACCGGCACAAGCGACAGCGCCTTCAGGGTGTTACGATAGGCGGGATATCCAGGTGCCGAGATCGCAACCCGGTCCCCCGGCTCGAACATCGACAGGAAAGCCAGCGTAAAGCCGCCGGATGATCCCGTGGTGACAACGATGCGCTCGGACGAAACCTCGAAGTTGTAGGTTTCGCGGTAGTGGCCTGCGATCCGCTCCCTGAGCGAGCGAATGCCCAGCGCTTCGGTATAGGGAATGCGCCCCGCGCTGATCGCGGCTTGCGCCGCGGCCAAGGCTGTTTTCGGCGCGGGGTGGCCGGGTTGACCGACTTCCATATGAACAATTGTACCGCCGCTGCGCTCGATTTCAGCAGCTTCGCGCATCACATCCATGACGATGAAGGGCGAAACATCGGACCGTCGTGATACTGTGGGACCGGCTTGGCTTTCCTGGTCTTCGGGAGCGCGTTGCATTGGCATAGCCCTGTCTTCGCCATCATCCCGCCGCAGTTCACGGGCGGGAGATGACGTTCATGTGAAATCAACCGGTTCGGGTTAAATTGACCCGGAACGCCTGAGGCTCCATACGGGGTCGATCACACTCCGCAATGGTTATTTTGCCGTGACTGCAAGCATGATCATCTCTCGCCACCCAAGGCACCGCCTCTTCGCGGCGCTGATCGCTGCTGCTTCCATAGCCCTGGCCCCTGTTCCAGGCCAAGCCCAAGCACCAAAGCCCAACCTTTCCATCATCCGGGATTCCGAGATCGAGCAATTGCTCCGGGACTATGCCAACCCCATTTTTCGGGCGTCCGGAATCAACGAGGGCGCGACGAAGATCATCCTGGTGGGCAGCCGCGATTTCAATGCCTTCGTCGCCTCGGGCCGCAAGGTGTTCATGAATGTCGGCGTCATCATGGAGTCGACCACGCCAAACCAGGTCATCGGCGTGATGGCCCATGAAGCGGGGCATATCGCGGGCGGGCACCTGTTTCGCCTGCGCGAACAACTCGAGCGGGCGCAGATCATGGCGGTTGCCGGCATGTTGCTGGGTGCAGGTGCCGTCGCTGCCGGTTCGCGCAGCGGTCAGGTCGGCATGAGCGGTACTGGTCCCATGGGGGCGATCCTGGGACCGATGGAGATCGCCAAGCGTTCGTTACTCGCCTATCAGCGCAGCGAGGAACAGGCCGCCGACAAGGCTGCGTTGCGCTATCTCAACCAGACCGGACAAAGCACCAAGGGAATGCTGGAGACCTTCCAGCGCTTCGCGGATGAATCCCTGTTCCGCCGCGCAGGGGCCGACCCCTATCTGCAGAGCCATCCGATGGCACCCGAGCGTATCGCGGCCCTGAAGGAAGAAGCGCAGCAAAGCCCGCATTTTGCCAAGCAGGACAGCCCGGCCCTCAAGGCACGCCATGAGTTGGCACGCGGCAAGCTGATCGGGTTCCTGAGCCGCCCGGAAGAGCTGGTGCGGCGTTATCCACCCACCGATACGTCGCTGCCCGCCCGTTATGCCCGCGCCATCTCGGCCTATCGGTTTGGCAATCCCCAGGCTGCGCAGGGCCAGATTGACGCCCTGATCGCGGCACAGCCCAACAATGCATACTTCTGGGAACTCAAGGGCCAGGCGCTGCTGGAGGCTGGCCGTGCGCGGGAAGCGCTGGTACCACTGCGCAAGGCGGTCAATATGGCACCCGGCCAGCCGCTGATCCGCGCCATGCTGGGCCATGCGCTGGTCTCGACGGGTGACCCGAAGGACGCCGACGCCGCAATCAAGGAACTGACAACGGCCTCGCAGCGTGATCCGGATTCGCCCGACACATTCCAGTATCTCGCCCGCGCCTACGGCGCGAAAGGCAACGATGCCATGGCGGCCCTTTCAGCCGCCCAGGGTTACGCGCTCTCGGGCCAGCAGGACGAGGCCAAGCGTCTTGCCAGACGCGCCAAGTCGGGCCTCAAGGAAGGCACACCCGCCTGGTTGAAGGCGGATGACATCATCAACCAACCCTCGCAATCCTGACTGCCGGAGTCCCCATCCAATGATCTTGCGCGCCACGCTCGCCGCCCTCGCCCTGACAATCGCTTTGCCGTTCTCGGCAGCGATTGCACAAGCTCCCTCTTCACAAGCTCCTGTCGTCCAAGCATCTCCCTTCAACGATGGTCAGAAAGACGCGATCCGACTGATCATCAAGGAGTACCTGCTCAAGAACCCTGAAGTGATCCAGGAGGCGATGGTCGAACTCGAGCGCCGTCAGAAGGAGAGCGACCAGCAGGCCCGCCTGAAGATTACCCAGGACAAGGCAAGCCCGCTGTTCACGGCGAAGCACAACGTGTCCTTCGGCAACCCCAACGGCGATGTCACGATCATCGAATTCTTCGATTACAACTGCGGCTTCTGCAAGCGGGCGCTCGTCGACCTGCAGAAGATGGTGGCGGAGGACAAGAATGTCCGCGTGATCACGAAGGATTTCCCGGTCCTGGGCCAAGGCTCCATGGAAGCCGCCACAGTGGCGTTGGCCGCAAAGTTGCAATTGTCCCCAGAGAAACTCTGGGGTTTTCACCAGAAGTTGCTGACAGTGCGCGGCAATGTCGGCAAGCAACAGGCTCTGGACGCTGCGAAGGAAGCCGGTGCGGACATGGCGCGGATCACCAAGGACATGGACAGCCCCGCCGTCCGTCTCGCCATCGAGGAAAACGTGCAGGTTGCCGATGCACTGGGACTTACAGGGACGCCGTCCTATGTGGTCGGCGATGAAATCGTGGTGGGCGCGGTAGGCTTCGCGGACCTCAAGGCACGGGTCGACAACATCCGCAAATGCGGGAAAAACGCCTGCTGAACACAGTACAGTGCGTGGGTTCCACACCTTCCGGGATAAAGCGGGTTTCCCTTCCACGCCTCGTCGGCTAAAAGACTAGGCGCTCGAACGGACACGCCGTGTTCATTTTCTCCACGGTCCCGCCTGTCGTTCGGAAAAGCTATGACTTATCAAGGAACTGAACTCCATGGCTAAAGCTCCCGCCGGCAAGGGCGCCAAGACATCCGCAGCTTTCACACCAGCCTCCAGCGCTGCGAAGGCCTCACCCAAGCCGAATTTTGCCATCGATACCGATCTGGTCCGCGCCATCGCGTTGCTCTTGAGCGAGACCAATGTCGGTGAAATCGAGGTGAAGAAGGGTGATCTGAAGGTGCGTGTCGCTCGCCATTCGCCCGCAGCCACCCCCGCCCCTGTCATGATGGCCGCGACCCCTGCGCCGGTGTCCGCGCCTTCGGCAACACCTGTGGCGAAAACCGCCTCCTCAGCAGCTACCGAGGCCGCGGCACACCCCGGAGCGGTTAAATCCCCCATGGTCGGCACGGCCTACCGGAAGCCTTCTCCCGACACCAAGAACTTCGTCGAGCTGGGATCGTCGGTGAAGGCTGGTGAGAAAATCATGCTGATCGAAGCCATGAAGACATTCAACGACATCGCTGCGCCGAAAGCTGGCACGGTGACCGCGATTCTCATTGAGGATGGTCAGCCGGTTGAATTCGGCCAAACCCTGTTCGTGATCGAATGATCGGGGGCGGCAAGCCGATGTTCGACAAGGTACTGATCGCAAACAGAGGTGAGATTGCACTGCGCGTGCTGAGGGCCTGCAAGGAACTCGGGATAGCGACTGTGGCTGTTCACTCCACTGCCGACGCCAATGCCATGCATGTCCGCCTTGCAGATGAAAGCGTGTGCATCGGGCCGCCAGCGGCGCGTGACAGTTATCTCAACATTCCCTCGTTGATCGCGGCCTGCGAGATCACCGGCGCGGATGCGGTGCATCCCGGCTATGGCTTCCTGTCGGAAAATGCGCGTTTCGCGGAAATCCTGGCTGGCCACAAGATCGGGTTCATTGGTCCCAAGGCCGAGCATATCCGCACAATGGGTGACAAGATCGAGGCGAAACGCACGGCGCGACGTCTGGGCATACCGTGCGTCCCGGGGTCGGATGGCGGCATCACGGATGACAATGAAGCCAAGAAGGTTGCGGCCAGCATTGGCTACCCCGTGCTGGTCAAGGCGGCATCGGGCGGCGGTGGACGCGGCATGAAGGTCGCCAAGGCTGAAGCGGACCTTGTCGATGCGTTGCAGACAGCGCGGGCCGAAGCCAAAGCGGCATTCGGCGACGATGCTGTCTATCTCGAGAAATATCTTGAAAAGCCGCGCCATATCGAAATCCAGGTGCTCGGTGACGGGCGCGGCAATGCCATTCACTTGGGCGAACGGGATTGCTCGCTACAGCGCCGTCACCAGAAAGTCTGGGAAGAAGGCCCATCGCCCGCGCTCAATGCGGCTGAACGTGAGAAAATCGGCAATATCTGCGCCAAGGCGATGCAGGAACTGCAGTATCTTGGCGCTGGCACCATCGAGTTCCTGTATGAGAACGGCGAATTCTATTTCATCGAGATGAACACGCGCATTCAGGTCGAACATCCCGTGACCGAGATGATCACGGGCATCGATCTGGTGAACGAGCAGATACGCGTCGCTGCAGGCTCTCCCTTGTCCGTGACGCAGAAGGATATCCTGATCGAGGGCCATGCCATCGAATGCCGCATCAACGCGGAGCATCCAGCGACATTCCGCCCCTCCCCCGGCCTGATTTCCTACTATCATCCGCCAGGTGGCCTGGGCGTGCGTGTCGATTCAGCGGTGTATCAGGGCTATACTATTCCCCCGCACTACGACTCACTGGTGGGAAAGCTCATCGTGCATGGCCGCACCCGCAACGAGTGCCTGATGCGGCTCAGGCGTGCGCTGGACGAGTTCGTCGTGGATGGCATTGATACGACGTTGCCGTTGTTCCGCACACTCGTGCGCAATGCGGACATCCAGAATGGCGATTACGACATTCACTGGCTGGAGAAGTTCCTGGCTGCGGGCGGAATGGCAGAATAGCGTCGGGAGGATTGCCCACCCGGCAGAACGGCCGCCACAATGCTGAAACAGCCGCTGACGAAGGCTGTGACG
Organism: Hyphomicrobiales bacterium; assembly: GCA_031378805.1. GTDB lineage: Bacteria > Pseudomonadota > Alphaproteobacteria > Rhizobiales > Beijerinckiaceae > JADCCX01. The sequence goes on along the minus strand of JANNEO010000121.1, from coordinate 16,270 downwards.
CCGAAGCCCAACAAGATCAGGCCACTCAGCACCACGGCTCCTGCGGCACCCATGGCCGAGGTGATGATCCTGCCACTGTCGACCAGTAGCTGTACCGTCTCGAGATGATTGATGGCACCGCTGCCGGACAAACCGCCCGCTGTGCGAAAGGCTTCACGCTGCACTTCGGGTGAGGCCCATAGCGCTGCCAGTACGAGATAACCCAGCACGAAGACCGCAAAACAGATCACGAAGGCGGCAACCGGCACGCCTCGTCCCTTGCCAGCATCCGCGAAGCGCCTGACATGCAGCACCATCCAGAGATATTGCAATGCGCCCACACTGATCAGCACAGCGAGGTGGCCGCCGCCGGTTGGACGGAACGCCAGCCCGAGCAACACAGCGCACAGAAGCGCGACGTTCAAGCCGCTTGTTCCCAGCAGAAATGGCAGGCGACCCAACGGGCGCGACATGGATAGCACGTTACTCTCCCAAGCGAATTGTCAGAAGATGGTGTCCTGACAGCATGAAGGGAAGAGTAAGCCCGCTAAAATCCGGTTGAGGCGGCGGCGGGTCAGGCGGCAGCTGTTTCCTCGGCAGACTTGGTCGGCGCCTTGGTCGGCACCTTGGCCTGTGCTTTGGCAGGTTCATGGGGCGGCGGGCCGTAGTGGTTGGCAAACGGATCGCCAGGTGCCAAGTGCAGCCAAAAGGCCAGGCCAAGCGCTGGCAGCATCAAGATGCCAAGCAGCGTGACAAAGCCAGTTGATCCCGGCTGAAATGCCTGCCCGCCCAACACGAAGACGAAAACCACAGCCACCACTGCGCTCCAGATGCAGATTCCGGCCATGCCGCCAAGCACCCACCAGCCGGAGCGGCCCACGTCATGCAGGCGCTTGATCAGCGCAGTCATGCCAACCCACAATTCCAATGTCTTGAGCGGCCAGAGATAAAACGGCAGGCCATCCGCTTGCTCAGGCGTCATCACAAGCAGCAGCGCTTCCACCGCGAGCATCAGAGTCGCAGAAACCAGCAGGCCAAAGCGCCCGATGCGACCACGCGGATCAAGCAGAAACGACAGCCAGTGTATGCCTTGAATCATCGCCCGTTTCCCAACCAGGGATGAGTATTCGGCGCGAAACGTTAACGGATCATTATGCTGGACGGGCACCTCCGGCATGAAAGAGGGAGTGAAGGCGGCCCAGTCGCGCTTGCGTCAGGTCGCAAACTCCATGATCACCGCATCGACCGCCAGGCTGTCGCCCGGCTTGGCCTTGAGGGTCTTCACGGTGACATCCTTCTCGGCCCGCAGCACGTTTTCCATCTTCATGGCCTCGACGATAGCCAACGTTTCGCCCGCCTTCACCTCCTGTCCTTCGGCAACTGCGATTGCCTTGACGAGGCCAGGCATGGGACACAGCAGGAAGCGCGAGGTATCTGCCGCCTTCTTCTCGGGCATCAGCCTGACAAGCTCCGCCTCGCGCCGCGTGAAGACGCGGGCCTCGGCTTCCGTGCCGCCATGCGCGAGCCGTACGCCGTTGAGAATCGTACGGACCTGGACAGCGATGCTGGCGCCGCCAACGGTTCCGGTCCACACCATATCGCCGGGTCGCCACAGCGAAGTGACAGACAAGGGTTTGGTATCATCGGCAAACACGACCACCGCGTCGCCCGGCTCACCGGAAACCGTCATGGCGTGAGTGTCCTTGCCGAGCATGACGATGCGCTCTTGCTCGAAGGCCACCACTGTACGGCGCGGCAATTGCCCACTGATCGCACGTTTGCGCATGTTCAACACGTGATCAATGCTGGCGGCGACAGCAGCCAATGTCCGCGCCACGTCGCCCTGCGGCTTTGGCGCTGAGAAGCCTTCAGGGAACTCCTCGGCGATGTAGCCCGTGGACAGCCGGGCCTCCCGCCAGCGGCTCTGGCTCATCAGTGTCGCCAGAAAAGGAATGTTGTGGCGGATACCGTCGATGGCAAATGCGTCCAGTGCGCGCGCCTGCCCTTCAATGGCGGCCTCGCGGGTGGCAGCATGGGTCACCAGTTTGGCAATCATCGGGTCATAGTGGATCGAGATGTCGCCACCCTCTTCCACGCCCGTGTCGTTGCGCACGGTGACACCGTTAGTCACACCTTCGGCGGGTGGACGGTATGTCGTGAGGCGACCGATGGAGGGCAGGAAATTGCGTGTCGGATCCTCTGCATAGATGCGGCTTTCCACCGCCCAGCCGTTGAGCGTCACATCCTTCTGGGCGATTGTCAGTTTCTCGCCATAGGCGACGCGGATCATCTGCTCCACCAGATCGATGCCAGTGATCATCTCGGTCACGGGATGCTCGACCTGCAACCGCGTGTTCATCTCGAGGAAGAAGAACGAGCGATCCTGGCCCGCCACAAACTCCACTGTGCCGGCGCTGTCGTAGTTCACCGCCTTGGCCAGCGCCACGGCCTGTTCGCCCATCTTGCGGCGGATCGCTTCATCCAGCAGGGGCGATGGCGCTTCCTCCACCACCTTCTGGTTGCGGCGTTGCACGGAGCACTCCCGCTCGCCCAGGTGGATGATATTGCCGTGCTTGTCGCCCAGCACCTGGATTTCGATGTGTCGCGGATTGACGATGAATTTCTCGACGAACATGCGGTCATCGCCGAAGGAGGATTTGGCTTCCGATTTCGAGCGTTCGAAGCCTTCCTTCACCTCCGATGCGGACCAGGCAATGCGCATACCCTTGCCACCGCCACCGGCGGACGCCTTGAGCATCACGGGATAACCGATCTCGTCCGCAATGGCTGTGGCGTGAGCCACATCCTCGATCACGCCAAGATAGCCCGGCACCGTGGAAACGCCTGCGGCTGCCGCCGCCTTCTTCGATTCGATCTTGTCCCCCATCGCAGCAATGGCGTGCGGATTGGGACCAATGAAGGTGATGCCATTGTCCTTCAACGCCAGTGCAAACGCCTCACGCTCGGACAGGAAGCCATAGCCGGGATGCACCGCTTCCGCGCCTGACTGCTTGCAAGCCGCGATAATCTTGTCGATGACGAGATAACTGTCGGCGGCAGGTGCTGAGCCGATGTGAATGGCTTCATCCGCCATAGCCACATGCAGAGCGTCGCGGTCTGCATCCGAATAGACCGCAACCGTGGCAATGCCCATGCGCCGCGCTGTCTTGATCACACGGCAGGCGATTTCGCCGCGGTTGGCGATCAGGATTTTCTTGAACATGCCGGCAGCCCTTCAAGGTACGTCTGGCGTGTTCTCTAGCGAAGGGGCACCCTGACGGCAATCAGAGGAAGGTAGGGGGCAGAGGGTGGCAATTTCACTGTGGCTAAACCACATGCCCAAATCCATGCATAGTGGATTTTCCGGACTTTCCGGATTTCTCCAACAAACATACCGTAGGAAGATGATCATTGGCTTCTGCAAGTAAAGTGAGCAGACCGTACAACCGGGCAGAACTGTGGGCTGATGGCATCGTGCATGCCGTGGCATTGGTCATGGCAATCACGGGCATCATCTTCCTAGCTGTCTATGTCGGGCTAGAACGCAGCGGGATCGAGTTTTCGGCCACCATTATCTATGGCATCGGTCTCGTGTCGATGCTGAGCTTTTCACTCGCCTACAACATGACGACGCACGCGCAATGGAAATCAATCTTGCGTCGCCTTGATCATTCCGGAATTTATCTTATGATTGCAGGGACTTATACGCCGTTGCTGACGCAATTACAGGATGCGCTGACAGCTTGGACACTTGGTATTACGGTCTGGGCGGGGGCACTTGGTGGTATTGTTCTGAAATTCACCCTGCCCCGCCGCTTCGAGAATGGCTCCATTGCGATCTATCTCTTGCTGAGCTGGGTAGCACTGCTTGCGATCAAGCCAATAGTTGCCTCGTTGCCTGCAACTGCATCAACGCTTCTGCTTGTGGGCGGCGCGCTGTATTCCGTGGGCGTGGTCTTTCACCTCTGGGAACAGCTGAGATATCAGCGCGCCATTTGGCACGGTTTTGTCGTGACGGCAGCTTCCTGCCATTTCGCCGCTATCGCGATGTGTCTGGGCGGTTTGGTATAGCGACCTGATCGCCGAGACTAGCAGGCACGCAATAATGGCGGGACGACCATATTTATCGCGCGACACTGGAGATTTCTTCGGAGGTGATGACCAACTCTCCGAAAATCAAAATTCAGAAAGCTATTCCCCAGCACATAATAGCGATCAACAAGCCGCAATATGAGTGCATCTAGACTTAGATAATTCAGAAAAAATACTAGGATTTTTGAATCTCAATCTATTCAAATAAAAGGCCTTGAACACAAGATAATGGGGACTTGAAACTACGATAACAATATGAGAAATTTATCCAGTTGCGTAAAATATCAAATTTAAAAAAATCATAGGGAGGTTGAAATGCCACGTATCTATAAAATAACAAAAATTTCGGTTTCCATCATCAAAACAATACCACCCAAACTCGCCATAGGATGTGACGGCCAGGTGGCATCATCTGGTTGGTCTCATGGGCGACTGGAACCGCGTATCTATGTCATGCCACCCGCTGACGGGATCATGGATTTCGACTTTATTGCCGATCCACCAACAGGCATCAACATGCCTGTCATCACCCCCATTTCAGTCACTGAAATTATTGATCGTGATCCATCGCATTTCTGGGGCAAAGGAAAGCCGCTCAAGGGTGTCCGCATTCATGCCAGCGCCAACAAGTTGACGAAGGAGCTGGATTATCAGAAGGCAATGGAGCTTTCTGGCGGCGGCATAGATCCTTGGCCATGGTCTTTGCAAGGTAAAGAAGCAGAAGCTGGAATGGCGGGAAAGCGGATTAATCCTCACCTCCCTCTGACTGCCCTTCTCGGCAAAAGCGTGCGGGTCTACCGGACAGGTGACATTTTGACCTTCGACCACAATACGAACAGGGCGAATATCGAGATTGATCCGAAGTCTAGTCTGGTTGTGGATGTCTGGTTTGGCTAATGAAACTGTCTGGTGATCTTACACCAGCAAACACCGTCCCACCGCCGCGCGCATCGCCAATTCGCTCAGGCGCGGCGGCACGGTTTCGGCCTCCTGCACCACGGCGAAGACCACGGCGCGACCAAAGGCCGTTGGCTGGTCACCGACCTGACCGATCAGCCAATCCGCATCGGCTTCGGTGATGTGGCCGGTGGGGCGGCATTCCCAGACCAGGAAATCACGCACAGCCTTCACCGCCAGCGGGAACCAGTCGCGGCCGCTGACATGACCGGTCCGGTCGATCACGAACAGAAAGCCAGCCTCTTCACGCGATACCGAACCGAGGCGCTGCGTTGCCTCGCGCAGGGCGCTCATCGCGGTTTCCGGCATGGACATCACGTCCATGGATGCATCAACCGCACCTTCGAATAATTGTGTCATTGGCCCGCCTCAGTTCCTTTGATCGACGGCTCTGGAGTATCCTTTCCACGCGTCGTTGCCCGTAATTTCGGCGATCAGCGGTTTCGGTTTTCCTAACGCAGTGCATTTTCCCCAGGGCAGCGTTAAGAATTTCTGCCATTGCGGCAAGCTTGCCCGGCAGCTAGGACGGCGCCATGCTGCAACTCTCAGATGTCACCTGCCGCGTCGCGGGACGAACCTTGCTCGACAATGCCTCAGCGGCCCTGCCCACCGGGGCGAGGGTCGGATTCGTCGGGCGCAATGGCACGGGCAAGACCACGCTGTTCAAGGTGATCACAGGCGAATTGCAGCCCGAAAGCGGCACAGCCAGTATTCCGCGCAACATGCGGATGGGCGAGGTCGCACAGGAAGCACCCGGCGGTGCCACCAGCCTGATCGACACCGTGCTGGAAGCCGATATCGAACGTTCGGCACTGTTGGCCGAAGCGGACACCGCGACTGATCCGCTGCGCATTTCCGATATCCACACGCGGTTGCTGGATATCGACGCCCATGCCGCGCCGTCGCGGGCTGCGGCGATCCTGCATGGTCTTGGCTTCGATGCCGAGGCGCAGGCGCGGCCCTGCTCGGATTTCTCGGGGGGCTGGCGTATGCGCGTGGCACTCGCCAGCGTGCTGTTCCTGGAACCGGACCTGCTGCTGCTTGACGAGCCCACGAACTATCTCGATCTCGAAGGCGCACTCTGGCTGCAGGATTATCTCGGGAAATATCCGCACACGGTGCTGACGGTCAGCCACGACAAGGATTTTCTGGATGCCATCACCGACCACACGCTGCATCTCGATCAGGGCAAGCTGACGCTGTATCGCGGCGGATATTCCAGCTTTGCCCGGCAGCGATCAGAACAGCGCATGTTGCTGGAAAAGGCCGCGGTGAAACAACAGGCGGAGCGCAAGCATCTCATCGCCTTCGTTGAGCGCTTCAAGGCCAAGGCGTCCAAGGCACGGCAGGCGCAGTCGCGCATGAAACGGCTGGAAAAGATGCAGACGGTTGAAACCATGGCGGATGAGGAAGGTGCATCGGTGCGCTTTCCCAATCCCGAGAAGGAGCTTTCGCCGCCGATCATCCGACTTGAGGATGTTGCTGTCGGCTATGGCGAGCGGAAAGTGTTGCGCAAGCTTTCGCTCTCGATCTCCAACGATGACCGTATCGGACTGCTCGGCGCAAACGGCAACGGCAAATCCACCTTCGTCAAGCTGCTGGCGGATCGTCTGCCCCTGATGCATGGCAAATCCATCCGCTCGTCCAAACTGAAAGTCGCGTATTTCGCGCAACACCAACTCGATGAACTGCCAATCGAGGATACCCCGGCACAGCTCGTGTCGCGCCGTATGCCGGGCGAGCCGGAATCGAAAGTGCGGGCGCGCACCGCACAGCTCGGCTTCTCGTGGCAAAAGGCGGACACGCCGGTCAAGAAGCTCTCGGGCGGCGAGAAGGCCCGCCTGCTGCTCGGCCTCGCCGCGTTCGACGGACCGCATCTGCTCATTCTCGACGAGCCAACCAACCACCTCGATATTCCAATGCGCGAGGCGCTGATCAATGCCATCGCGGAATATGAAGGCGCGGTCGTCATCGTCAGCCATGATCGATTTCTGATTGACGCGACCTGCGACCGGTTGTGGCTTGTCGCGGGTGGCGCGGTGAAACCATTCGATGGTGACCTCGACGACTATACCAAGCTCATCCTGCAGGCGCGACGCACCTCGAAGAACGGGATCGAGCAGAAGGATCCCGGCTTCGACGAGGAGGAAGACGAGGCATCCATGCCAAAACCGCCCTCCACGGTCTCCAGCAGGCAATCCGAAAAGCTGGAGGGACAGATCGCCAAACTGACGGACCTGATCGCCAAAGTGGATGAAGCCCTGGCCAAACCGGATGTGTTTCGCAAGAACCCGGAGATCGCGGCACAACTCACCAAGGATCGCAGCAATCTGGCGCAGAAACTGGCGCTGGCCGAAGAGGAATGGCTGTCGCTTTCGGTGTGAAACACCAATTTTGCGGTCTGAAGCATTGCAGAAGCGTCGTGTGTCCTTCGAGGCTCGCCAAGGGGCGAGCACCTCAGGATAAGGAGGTTGTGCAGGGCACTGGATTCCTCATCCTGAGGTGCGGAGCGAAGCGGAGCCTCGAAGGACGCACAACGCGTCTGCCCGCCAGCTTCTGATTGCAAACACGCCAAGCCAGATTGCCACCCTTCTCTTAGGTCCATCCTGCACGCACATTGGCAGCATCGACAGGACCAACCCTTGAGGAAACCGCCATGTCCACGACATCCGGCATTCATCACATCACGGCCATCTCCGGCGACCCCGCGCGCAATGTCGCGTTCTACACAGATGTTCTCGGCCTTAGGCTGGTGAAGAAGACCGTGAACTTTGACGATCCGGGCACGTACCATCTTTACTACGGTGATGGTCAGGGCTCGCCCGGCAGCATCCTGACATTCTTTCCTTGGGCCAGTGCCAAACCAGGGCGGCGCGGCGCAGGCGAGGCTTCAGGAACTTCCTTTGCTATATCCCCCGCGGCTGTCTCGTTCTGGCTCGACCGGCTGGGGGCCCGGCATGTCCCGCACGAGATGCCGATTCAGCGTTTCGGTGAAACCGTCATCGCCTTCCGTGATCCCGACGGCATGACGCTCGAATTGGTGGCACAAGCCACTTTTGCCGACAGTCTGGGCTGGTCGAACGGGGATATCCCCCAGGAGCACGCAATTCGCGGTTTTGCAGGCATCACGCTTTGGTCGAATCTGCCTGATCTCACGGGTGCTGTCCTCAGTTTGCTGGGCTATGCCGAGGGAGAAACCGAAGGCCTAACCACGCGCTGGACGACGGGGCAAGGTGGGCTTGCGACCACGATCAACGTCCGGAATGCAAGCGCGGTGGAGCGGCATCACTCCGGTGCAGGCACCGTGCATCACGTGGCCTATCGGGCGGCTGACGACGCGGCGCAGGCTGCCATGGTGAAGGCCCTGGCTGCACGCGGGCTTCACGTGACGGAGCAGGTGGACCGGAACTATTTCCGCTCGGTCTATTTCCGCGAACCTGGCGGCACGTTGTTCGAAATCGCCACGGATGAACCAGGCTTTGCCGTGGATGAACCGCTGGAGCTGCTGGGGGAAAGGCTGATGCTGCCGCATTGGCTGGAACCCAGGCGTGAGGCGATCGAGGTGGCGCTTCCTTCCCTGGGGCATGGAGGCTGAAGCGCCACCTCATGGAAGGTGGAAATTCGAGCTTACGCCTCCTTGCAGAAACACAAACCTGACGTGCTTTTTGCGAAATATTAACCCTAACGCTGTCTAAAGGAGTGATCACGCGCTGTCAGTGTCGCGTTTGGGTTCAGTCATGGCGTCACGTGTTCTTGTAGCCTCACCCTTTGCCAATACCACAAGTCCGTTCTCCATCGTGATCGGATCGGGGTCCAATCCCAGAATCATCAGCATCCGGCCATGGCTGGCCACCGTGGGTGGCATTCTGGGCGCAGTGCTGCTTGGCTGGTACCTGACAGCCACACTCTATCTCGTGTTTCGGGATGAAATGCTGGCGAAGCTGATGAACCAGCAGACTGAAATGCAGTACGCCTACGAGGATCGCCTTGCAGCACTGCGCAACCAGATCGACAAGGTGACATCGCGCCAGTTGCTCGACCAGAACTCACTGGAGGGCAAACTGCACGAGCTTTTATCCAGGCAAGCCCAGCTTGAGACACGACAAGCCGTGGTCGCCTCGCTGGCGGAACAGCCGATCTTTGCAGGGGCACGCTCTGCCGCAGGGCGGCCATTGTCACGAGCGAGTGATCCCCTCACCACTGGCTCTGTTCGCGCGATTGCCCCCACCGATACACGCCCGATGCCCGCCCAGGATGCCTTTGAACTGCGCAGCGTCGTGCCGCGTGCGAATGGTGGGCGCGACATGGGTGGGCCAGAAAAACCCCATGAGCGCTCAAGCCTGATGGATGCGCCCGCATCCATCGCCGTTGCTGCTGCACGGGAGGCGGCAGACCGCATGGAACGCCAGCAAATGCGTGCGCTTGATGGGCTTGACCGTGTGGCGCGGGGAAATGCCTTGAAATACTCGGCGGTTTTTGCCGAGACCGGCCTTGATGCGTCCCGGTTCGTGTCGGCGAGCAAGTCCACGCCGCAAGGCGGCCCATTTGTCCCGATCAGCGCCGCCAAAGCTGCTGGACCTTTCGAGCAGAAACTGGCGCAGGTGCAATTCGCAGTGCAGCAGACCGAGCGGATGCACAAGGTTGTCAGCACTTTGCCGATCGCTCGCCCGATGCCTGCCGATTTCGAGACCACCAGCGGTTTCGGCACGCGCAGCGACCCCTTCACGCGCGGCATGGCCATGCATACCGGCATTGATTTCCGCGCTCCTTCCGGCACGCCCGTCAAGGCTGCCGCGGCAGGCAAGATCGTCGAGTCTGGCCATGCCGGAGGTTACGGCAACATGGTCGAGATCGATCATGGCAACGGCATCACCAGCCGCTACGCCCATCTCTCGGTGCTCGATGTCGATGTCGGCGAAACCGTGCAAAAGGGTACGGTGATTGGCCGCGTTGGCTCGACCGGACGCTCGACAGGACCGCACCTGCACTACGAAACGCGCATCGACGGTGAGGCCACGGACCCGCTGCGCTTCCTCAGGGCTGGTCATAAGCTTGGAATGCACTGAATTCCGTGCCAGCCTGTGGTGCTTGAGGTTCAAAGGCGCAAAACATGACAGACAGCCAGCCCAACTCTATGCTCAGTTCTGCGCCTATGCCCAGTTCTGCGCCTATGCCCATGATCGAACGTCGGCGGATCGAGGCCAACATGCTCAAGCATGTCTATGAGACCTTGAAGGCCAGCCACGGCATGGAGATGGCGCAGAAGACCATCGGAGATTCCGTGCGCAATGCCTCGATGCAGCAGGCCAGGGAGTTCGCGGCCCGCGTTGATGGCAAGACCTCGATGCAGACCTTCGCGGACCTGCGCCCGCTGTGGACCATGGAGAACGCTCTGGAGATCGACTTTCTCGAACAGAGCGACACGGTGATGAATTACAACGTCACGCGCTGCCGCTATGCCGAGATGTACAAGGACATGGGGCTTGGGGAGATCGGCCACCTGCTGTCTTGCCAGCGCGACGGCACCTTCTGCGAGGGATACGACAAGCGCCTTAAACTCGAACGCACGCAGACCATCATGGGCGGCGCGAGCCATTGCGATTTCCGCTACCGCATGGAGGAGTGAGTGCGAAGTCTTTGCCCTTTTGGCCCTCCCCGGCTATAGGGCCTCGCATGTCAGTTCCAACCGCAGTTCTGCGCCCCGCCCCAAAAGTCAGCTTTGTCTCGCTCGGCTGCCCCAAGGCTCTCGTGGACAGCGAGCGCATCATCACGCGGCTGCGCGCCGAGGGCTATGAGCTGACCAAGACACATGCAGGCGCTGACGTCGTCATCGTCAACACCTGCGGCTTTCTGGATTCCGCCAAGCAGGAATCGCTCGAGGCCATCGGCACGGCGATGAACGAGAATGGCAAGGTCATCGTCACGGGCTGCATGGGCGCGGAGCCCGAGGAGATTGCCGCGAAGTATCCCAATGTTTTTGCCATCACTGGCCCGCAGCAATACGAGAACGTACTGGAAAAAGTGCATCTCGCGGCCCCGCCCAGCCACGATCCGTTCCTCGATCTGGTGCCGCCGCAGGGCATCAAGCTGACGCCGCGCCACTATGCCTATCTGAAGATTTCCGAGGGCTGCAACAACCGCTGCACCTTCTGCATCATCCCCAAACTGCGTGGAGACCTGGTTTCTCGCCCGCTCGGCGACGTAATGCGCGAGGCGGAAAAACTGGTGAATGCCGGGGTGAAGGAACTGCTGGTGATCTCGCAGGATACCTCAGCCTACGGCATCGACCTGAAATACGCGCCCAGCCGTTGGCGCGACACGGAGTATCGGACGAAATTTCTCGATCTCTCCCAGGCACTTGGCACACTGGGCGTGTGGGTGCGGATGCACTACGTCTATCCCTATCCGCATGTGGATGAAGTCATCCCCCTGATGGCGGAGGGCAAGATCCTGCCCTATCTCGACATTCCGTTCCAGCACGCCTCGCCGACGGTGCTCAAATCCATGCGCCGCCCCGCAAGCCAGGGCAAGACACTGGACCGTATCCAGGCGTGGAGAGCAATCTGCCCCGATCTCACCTTGCGCTCCACCTTCATCGTCGGCTTTCCAGGCGAGACGGACGAGGATTTCGAGCAGTTGCTCGCGTTTCTGGACGAAGCGAAGATCGAACGGGCGGGCTGTTTCAAGTATGAGCCTGTGCGCGGCGCAACCGCCAATGATCTCGGCCTCGCGGTGGTTCCCGACGATGTGATGGCGATCCGCCACAAACGCTTCATGGAGAAGCAGCAGCAGGTCTCCCTGCGCCTGCAAAAGGCCAAGGTCGGCAAGCGTCTGTCGGTGATCGTCGACGAGATGGGGACAACCGTCGCCAAGGGCCGCACCAAGGGCGACGCGCCGGAAATCGACGGAACGGTCTATGTGTCAACGCGCAGGCCATTGCGGGCGGGTGACATCGTCAGCGTGAAGATCGAGCGGGCGGATGCCTATGATCTGCATGGGACGGCAGGGTAACGCCGTCTAACAACGTCATGCTCTAGCTGTCCTTAGCCCCTCAGCCGTGCCAGCACCGCCGGGCTGGGATGCCCGTCAGGCACCATCCCTAATTTGCGCTGTTCAATGGCAACCAGCTTGCGCGTGCCTTGCCCGATGCGGCCATCAATACGCCCCACGGCGTGTCCACGGGCTTGCAGAATGCGCTGCAACTCGCTGATTTCAATGTTGGAAAGCTGCGGCTCTGCGGTAGGCCACGGCTTGAAGATCGCAGGACCACCGAAGATGCGGTCTCCCAGATGGCCCACGGCCAAGGCGTAGGAATCCGATGTATTGTACTGGCGGATCACTTCGAAATTGTCGGTGACCAGGAACGTCGGGCCATTGACCCCTGTGGGCAGGAACAATCCGCCGCTGCCGCTGGCCGGCATCACTTGTGCGCCGGGACGGGTGACGCCAAGACGGGTGAACTGGCTGAAAGCGTGCCGGGCCGTGCGCTCGCCGTAGTCCCAGTCGAATCGCGCAGGAAGCAGCACCTCGAAGCCCCAGGGCAGTCCGGAGATCCAGCCATCGACCTTGAGGTGGTTGGCTGCGGATCCCAGCGCATCCATCGTGGAGCGCCAGATATCCTTGCGGCCATCGCCATCGGCATCGACCGCGTATTTCAGGAAGCTCGACGGGATGAACTGCGGCTGTCCCATGGCGCCCGCCCATGAACCCACCAGGCCAGCACGGGGCACGTGGCCCTCGTCCAAGATCTTCAGCGCTGCGATGAACTGCTTGCGATAGAAATCCCCCCTCACCTGCCGGAACGCAAGGCTGGCGGTGGAGCGCAGCACATCAGATGCGCCCATGCCCGCACCGAAATTCGACTCCATGCCCCAGATGCCCGCCACAACAGTGCGATCCACACTAAGATTGGCCCTGATCCAATTGAAAGCGTTCGTTGCCCGCCCTGCCGCCGCCTTGCCCGCACTGATGCGCCCAGTGGATACCGCGCTGTTCACATAGTCCCAGAAGGGCCGCGTGAATTCGCTTTGTCCGCCGCTGGAGCGCACCGGGCCGGGATCGAAGCTGAGACCGGTGATGGCGGTCTGGAAGGTGGCATCGGAAACGCCTGCGGCACGGGATTCCGGGCGCAGGGAGAGCAAGAATGCCTCGAAATCTCCCGATTGGGCTAGGGATGGGGCAATGAAAGCCGCAGAAAGTCCTGTCACAAGGACGAGTCGACGGCTCGGGATATGGGAATCAGAATGGCTCATGCCGTGAGGATACAAGAGGGGCGGGCGCAAGGTCTATTCCTTCTCCCGTCGGGAGAAGGTGCCCTGCCCTTGCGGGGCGGATGAGGGCGAATCACAATGATCAGAGGTTCTCCCTCATCAGTCAGGCTTCGCCTGCCAGCTTCTCCCAGGGGAGAAGCGCGGTACTGCTACCCCTCCTTCACATTGGCGCTGGTGGTGCGGCCGACGCCTGCAGCCTTCATGCTGTCCCACGCCCTGCCAAGAGAGCCTGCGGCATCAATGCCCCGGCAGGCATCTTCCACAACGATGGTCTCGAAACCGGCGGCCTTGCCGTCGAGCGCTGTCCAGCCCACGCAGAAATCCGTGGCGAGGCCAGCCACGAAGGCCCGCTTGAAGCCGCGCTCTGTCAGATAGCTCGCCAGTCCGGTCTTGGTCTTGCGGTCCAGTTCCATGAAACCGGAATAGCTGTCGATCTTGGGGTTGTATCCCTTGCGGATCACAAGCTGATTGTGCGGAATGTCGATCTGGTCGGAAAAGTCGGCGCCCTTGCTGTCCCAGATACAGTGGTCGGGCCACAGCACCTGCTTGCCATAGGGCAGATCGATCACATCGAACGGCTTCTTGCCCTTATGCGAGGTTGCAAAGGAAATATGCCCCTCGGGATGCCAGTCCTGGGTCATCACGACATTGCGGAAACGATCGGCCAATTCGTTGATCGGCTTGATCACTTCGTCGCCCTTGGGCACCGCGAGGTTGCCACCGGGCAGAAAATCGTACTGCACATCGACAACGATGAAGACATCTGTGTCCTGGTTGATGCGGGTGACAGCAGACTGTGCGACCGCCCGGTTGGCGACAAGGCCAGCAGCGGCGGCAACGCTCGCCATTTCCAGTGTGCGGCGGCGGGTGATGCGGATGTCGGTCATGGCAGAACTCCTTCAGAATTGGCCCCGACAGGATGATGCATCTGTCGTTCGGGGGAGGGCAAGTGGCATTTTCACGGCGAAAAGCGCTCAACGCGCCGTCATGAATCGCGATTTCAGCCGCAGAGCGGGCTTCTCCACCATCAGCCAGGACAGAGTCGCCACCGCACAGGTGATGATCAACGCTGGCCCCAGCATCGTCCAGCCCGCAACCCCAGGAAACAGCGCCTGCAATGCCTGCTGCACCGGCCAGCCATAGAGATAGACACCGTAGGAGATATCACCTGGCGGCTCGAGGCGCGGATGGGACAAGCCCGGAGCGATAGCGATGAAGACAATCAGATAGGCCGTACCGATAAACAGCAGCGGCGTGTAAAGCGCCGGAAGCAACAAAGCCGCCAAGGGCAATGCGGCCAGCACTCCTGCCGCCAGGCCCAGATCAAGCCGCACGCGGTCGCGGTAGAGGTAGAGCAGCGCACCGGAGGCGAAAATCAGTGGCAAGCGCAGCGCGGTTTCCTGGCCTTTTGGGATCGGCCCCAGCAGGCCCAGGACGAGCAGTGCCAACGCTGCAAGACCTGCCCCCGCCAGCGCCAGCACCGGCCTGCGAAAGCCGCCGAGCATCCCGTAAGCCAGCAGTCCCGCATAGCACAGCAACTCGTAGCGCAGCGTCCACACTGTTGAGATCGGCCAGCGCAGCGGATTGCCCTCGAACAGGCCAGGCAGCACCGTGGCGCTCTTGAACGTGGTGAGCGTGGCCCAGATCATCTGCCAAACCCTCAGGTCCGTCAGGTATTGCCCCTTTGGCAGGCTGGTCATCGCCACGCCCAACGCGAGCGCAGTCACCAGCACCGCGACGATCAGTCCCGGAAACACCCGGAGGATGCGGGCGAGCGCGAAGGGAATGGCTCCTCCCCGTCGGTCCCAGCTCATGGCGACCAGGAATCCCGACACCGCGAAAAAGCCATTCACGCCGTGCTCTCCCAGCGTGTAGCCCGTCAGCGCGTAAAGCGGCTCTTCAGTGTGTCGCCCGGTGCCGACGCTGAAGGCGTGGCTGACGACCACGGCCAAGGCGAGCACCAGCCGCACCAGCGTGAAACTGTCGTAAGGGCGCTTGATGGCCTCGGCAATGGTGGTCATTGGCGCTCCATCTGGAGTGTATCCCTGATGTCCTGCGCCTTCAGACCGCGCATATGGCCAAGCGTGCCGTTGACGAGGCCCCATTGCTTCGCTTCTTCCATCCGGTCGCGCCATAACTTTGCCCAGAGCATCTTCAGGACACTTTCCACCACGCGCCAATAGCCTGGCCTGGCAAGCTGGAACTTGCCCTTGATGTGACGCTCCGACCAGGCCAGATGCCAGTGCTTCATATATGCCAGCGCGGGTGTGAGCGGCGTGGAAACATTGCCTGTGTGCTCGGCGATGGCCGCTTCGACATGAAGGATGCGACCTCCAGCAGCCAGCACACGGCGCGACAGGTCATCATCCTCAAAGTAGAGGAAGATGTCCGGATCGAACCCTCCAAGCGCTTCCAGCCGGGACCGACGGGCGAGGATGACGGCACCGCTGGCAAAGCTGATGGTGCGGATGCCTTCGGGCAAATTCCCTTGCGGCTTGAAAACCGGATCGCAGATCGGCGAGGACTGCTTGCGGAAGAGGGAGCCATTTTCCTTCAGCAGCGTCGGCACGATGAGATCAGCCTGCGCTATAGCTTCTGCCGTGGCGACAAGCGCTTCCAATGCGCCGTCCCGCAGGCGTGCATCCGGATTCTGGAAAAGCACATAAGGTGTTGATGCGGCGCGCCAACCTTCGTTGTTTGCGACGCCAAAACCGGCGTTGACTGCCCTGCGGATCACCGTCGCGCCAGCAGCCTCCGCAATTGCCGCGCTGTCATCCGTGCTGGCGTTGTCGACGACAATGGCATGGACGCCAGCGGGCAGGCTCGCCAGCGCCGCGCCGATGACGGCGGCGCTGTTGTAGGTCACGAGAATGGCGGTGGTTTTCAAATTGCGCTCCTCCTTCTCCCTTGGGAGAAGGTGGTCGGCGAAGCCGACCGGATGAGGGAGAATCCCTGTCGTTTGCGGCTCTCCC
>JANNEO010000106.1:0-3312 GCA_031378805.1 Hyphomicrobiales bacterium | reverse complement strand
CCCGCCAAGTGGCTCGGACGTTTCCTGTGGAAGCAGGGTGACGGCAAGGTCATCGACGGCTTTGGTCCTGATGGTGTGTCGAGCGCCGTGGTGAATATGACGGGCCGCGTCGTCAAACTGCAGACCGGTTATATCTATAATTACGCCTTCGCCATGCTGATCGGCGTGGCGGGCTTTGTTTCCTGGTATCTCTTCGGAGGATTCCGCTGATGCTGGGTCTTGGTATCCTCTCCGGCCTGATCATCCTTCCGCTTGTCGGGGCGCTCTTCATCGCCTTTGGTCTCAAGGAAGACGACGCCGGTTCCCGCAACGCCCGCTGGGTCGCGCTGTGGACGACGCTTGCCGTCTTCGTGCTGTCGCTGTTCGCCTGGGCGCAGTTCGATATCACCAAGGCTGGCTTCCAGTTGGTCGAGCGCAAGGAATGGCTGGGCCAGGCCGTTGTGTATCAGCTTGGCGTTGACGGTATTTCGATGCCTTTCGTCTTGCTGACGACCTTTCTGGTGCCATTCTGCATCGTGGCGTCGTGGGAATCGATCACGAAGCGGGTCCGCGAATACATGATCGCCTTCCTGGTACTGGAGACGATGATGCTGGGCGTCTTCGTGGCGCTTGATACCGTGCTGTTCTACGTCTTCTTCGAAGCGGGCCTGATCCCGATGTTCCTGATCATCGGTATATGGGGCGGAACAAGGCGCATCTATGCCAGCTTCAAGTTGTTTCTCTACACGCTGCTCGGCTCCGTTCTGATGCTGCTCGCCATCATGGCGATGTTCTGGGATGCAGGCACGACAGACATCGTCAAGCTGCTCGCACACAAGTTCGATCCGGCCATGCAGAAATGGCTATGGCTGGCGTTTTTCGCGTCCTTTGCCGTGAAGATGCCGATGTGGCCTGTGCATACCTGGCTGCCTGACGCCCACGTGGAAGCGCCAACGGCGGGTTCGGTGATCCTGGCGGGCATCCTGCTGAAAATGGGAGGCTACGGCTTCATCCGCTTTTCGCTGCCGATGTTCCCCGAGGCGTCGCAATACTTTGCTCCCATGGTTTTTGCATTGTCAGTGATCGCCATCGTCTACACCTCACTGGTCGCTATGATGCAGGACGACATCAAGAAGCTGATCGCCTACTCCTCGGTGGCCCACATGGGCTTCGTCACCATGGGCATCTTCTCTGGCAACACGCAGGGCGTGCAGGGCGCAGTGTTCCAGATGGTCAGCCACGGACTTGTCTCTGGCGCACTCTTCCTGTGCGTTGGCGTCGTCTATGACCGAATGCACACGCGCGAGATTGCGGCCTATGGCGGATTGGCCAACCGGATGCCGTGGTATGCGCTGGTGTTCATGGTTTTCACCATGGCGAATGTCGGCCTGCCCGGCACATCTGGCTTCGTTGGCGAGTTCCTCACGCTGCTGGGTGCGTTTAAGGCCAACACCTGGGTGGCCGCCGTTGCCACAACGGGGGTCATCCTGTCCGCGTGCTATGCACTCTGGCTTTTTGCCCGCGTGATCTTCGGCGAGGTGCAGCGTCCGGTATTCGAGACAATCCCCGACCTTGATCGTCGAGAAATGGCGATGCTCGCGCCACTCGTCATCCTCGTGATCTATTACGGCATCCAGCCTGGCCCAATCCTCGATGCCTGCGCGGCCTCTGTCGATCAGATCTTGAAGACCTACAATGCCGCGGCCTCTGCCGTAGCCAAAACAGCGGCGCTTGCGCCGTGAGAATGACGTCATGAACATCACGACACAGGTCTTTCAATTGCCGTGGCTCACGCCAGCGATCCCCGAGATCGTGCTGGCTTGCGGTGCCTTGGTGATGATCCTTATCGGTGCCTTCCGTGGTCAATCTGCCCAGCGCCTGATCGACAGCATAGCCGTGGGCCTGTTGGTGATCGCATTGCTCATTGTCTCGGGCTACGGCCCTGGCAAGATGGTGACGTTCGAGAATGCCTTCGTGAACGATGCCTTCGCACGCTTCATGAAGGTGTTGACGCTCACCGGCTCGATCATGGCGATCCTGCTGTCAATGGACTACATGAAGAGCAAGGGCATCGAGAAGTTCGAGTATCCCATCTTGATTATCCTGGCGACGCTGGGGATGATGATGATGATCTCGGCCAATGACCTGATGTCGCTCTACATCGGCCTCGAATTGCAATCGCTCGCGCTGTACGTAGTGGCTTCCATCCACCGGGACGACGCAAAATCATCGGAAGCGGGCCTCAAGTATTTTGTGCTTGGTGCGCTGTCCTCAGGCATGTTGCTTTATGGCGCTTCGCTGATCTACGGTTTCACGGGCAATGTGAACTTCGACACCATTGCCAAGGTGCTGCAGGGCAAGGCGGCAACAGGCGCCGTGTTCGGCCTCGTCTTCGTTGTGGCGGGTCTGGCCTTCAAGGTCTCGGCAGTGCCGTTCCACATGTGGACACCTGATGTCTATGAAGGGTCACCCACCCCGGTTACGGCCTTCTTCGCGGGAGCGCCAAAGATGGCGGCAATGGCCCTGTTCGTGCGCGTGATGATCGAGGCGTTTCCCGGCATAACACAGCAATGGCAGCAGATCGTGGCCTTTCTCGCGGTGGCCTCCATGGTTCTGGGTGCCTTTGCGGCCATCGGGCAAAGCAACCTCAAGCGCCTGATGGCCTATTCCTCCATCGGCAACATGGGCTACGCGCTCGTCGCGCTGTCTGCGGGCAACCAGGCTGGCGTGCAGGGCGTGGCCGTATTCATGGCGACCTACCTGATGATGACGGCGGGTGTTTTCGCTTGCATCCTGTCACTGCGGACTAAGGACGGCCATGCCGAGACGGTCAATGATCTCGCGGGCCTGTCGCAGACGCGCAAGGGCACGGCCTTCGTGCTCGCCATGCTGATGTTCTCGCTCATCGGCATTCCACCGCTCGCGGGCTTCTTCGGCAAATGGGAAGCGTTCGCCGCCGCCATCAACGCAAAGCTCTACATCCTTGCGGCAATCGGCATGGTGTCGAGCGTTGTGTCCGCCTTCTATTATCTCCGCATCGTCAAGGTCATGTACCTGGACGACGCCTCGGTCAGTTACCAGCCCGGCGCACCTGCCGTGAACGCCGTGATGGGCTTCACCTTCGGTTTCGTTTTCCTGTTCTTCCTGGTCTGGGGACCGGTGGTGAATGCGGCGCGGGTTGCGGCAAAGAGCTTGTTTTGAGGGGTTGCATTTGCGTTGTGCGTCCTTCGAGGCTCCGCTTCGCTCCGCACCTCAGGATGAGGATCATACAGGATTGCAAAATACAGAATTCCTCATCCTGAGGTGCGAGCGCTAGCGAGCCTCGAAGGATGC
>JANNEO010000084.1:0-18797 GCA_031378805.1 Hyphomicrobiales bacterium | reverse complement strand
TCCGCCACCATGGTGCTGACGCCGAACGGTTCCGCCACATCGGTTGCGATATGGGGCAAGGCGGGCGGCCCGTTCAATCTCGGCCGCCTGAATGCCACTGCCATGATTTCCACAGGCAGTGTCTCGGCGCAAAGTGTCTCCGGTTCGGGCAAGGACACGTCTTCCGCCCGCCTGCTGTCGAAGGGCCAGCCGGGAGACAGCAGCTTCACCTACGATGGCACCAGCCGTCGCGGTCCGGGCCGCATTGCCATGACGGTCGCAGGCAATCGCGTGTCGGCGCTCGACGTCATCATTCCTGACAGCACCGAGGCGGTGCGCGTGCCAGTCACCGACGCCCACAAGGCAGGAATCGTCGACCCCCTGTCGGTGCTTGGCCAGCTCGTCGTTCCCGGCGGCACGCTGCAGCCCGGTGGCTTGTGCGGAAAATCGCACGCGGTGTTTACAGGACAGGCGCGTCTGTCGGTGGTGGGAACGCCAGGTGAAAACCGCGCCGCCCAGGGGCTTCCACCGGGTTACGCCGCCATCACCTGCACGGTCACGGTCACCCCGGTGGCGGGTCACCGCACGGACAAGGGCAATGGAGCCAAAGCCAACACTGCAGTGCTGGTCTTCGCCCGCTCGGCCGACGCGCAGCGCACTGTGCTCTGGAGCCTGTCGGTGCCAGGCACTTTTGGCACTTTCGCACTCACGGCCCAGGCCATCCGGTAGCGTGAGCTCGGCCTTGGAGCATGACGGTGTCAGGCGAGAGCGACCGCCCTCATCTGAAGAAGATGAGCGTGGTCAACAGGAAGGTCGGGATCAGCACCGCGCCTGACCACAGCATGTAGCCGAAGAAGGATGGCATCTTCACGCCCGCATCCTTGGCGATGGCATAGACCATGAAGTTGGGCGCATTGCCGATATAGCTGTTGGCGCCCATATAGACGGCACCCGACGAGATGGCCGCCAGCGTCAATGCTCCGGCATTCATCAATTGCTGCGGATCACCACCGGCGAGCTCGAAGAACACCAGATAGGTCGGTGCGTTGTCGAGGAACGACGACAGCGCGCCTGTGAGCCAGAAATAGGCTGCGGCGTTGGGCGACCCGTCCGGGTTGCTCACGAGGGCGACCAGCGGCGCGAAAGCCCCCGATTTTCCCGCCTTCAGCATGGCGAGCACGGGCAACATGCATACGAAGATACCGGCAAACAGCTTGGCGACCTCCTTGATCGGCCCCCAGGAAAAGCCGTTGGCGTCGCGCCAGGCTTGCGGGGTCAGCTTGAGCGAAAGGAGGCCCACGCCGATGAAGATGACATCCCTGAGCAGGTTGGCGGTCTCCAGTTCGGTCGAGCCGATCCTGAAGCTGCCGAGATTGACCGAGGCGCTCATCAGGATGGCGGCGATGATCACGCCGATCAGGACGAAATTGACACCGCCGAAGACGCGGATGTTCGAATCCGGTGTCGGATCGGCGACCGGCGCAACGATGCCTTCCTTGCGATAGAAATAGCTGTCGAGCAGGAAGAACACGGCGATGACGATGCCGAAGACGAACAGCGTTTCATGCAGGAGCCATTTTGTGGTCCAGAAGAAATCCACTCCGCGCAGGAAGCCAAGGAACAGCGGCGGATCACCCAGCGGCGTCAAGGCTCCGCCGATATTCGAGACGATGAAGATGAAGAAGATGAAGACATGCACGTTCATCTTCCGGTTGTCATTGGCCCGCAGCATTGGCCGGATCATCACCATCGAGGCACCTGTGGTGCCGATGAAGGAAGCGAGCACCGCGCCGATTGTCAGCAGCAGCGTGTTCATGGCCGGGCTGCCATGGATGTTGCCGCGGATGTAGATGCCGCCGGCCACCGTGAACAGCACGAAGATCAGGAGGATAAAGGGGACGTATTCGAGCAGGATCGTGTGCGCCAGCGCGTCGAGCGCCGGGATGATCCCTGCCATCATGGCCAGCGGCACGATGGTCAGCGCCGCCCAGAACGCTGCGATCTTGCCCTGATGATGTTCCCAGAAATGCGCGTTGGCCAGCGGGAAGATGGCGATGGACAGAAGCATACCGACGAAGGGAATGGCCCACAGGCCGGAGAGTTTTGCCCCCTCGATTCCTGCCGCCTGTGCGGGAGAAAGAAACAGCAGTGCCAGCGCCATGGCGGACACGGCAAGGGTCATGACTTTCTGGAACACTGGAACATACTCCCCGGGGCCAACCAACCACGCGCCGGACTTTTCATATTCCGGATTTTGCACTCTCCGGCTCCATAAAGACCGATGGGCATGGGGGCAAGCCACAGGCGACCAGCGGATTAACTCTCTGGGAAGATTCAACCGTCCATTGTCAGTCTCGCCTTGCAAAAAAACCAACGAAAGCGTTTAAGTGCCGCACACCGAAATCAGCGAGGCAAAGCCGTGCGTTATCCAATCCTCTTGGCATTTGCGGCTTTTGGTGGCCTTCTGTCACCCGTAATGGCGCAAGACGTGCGCATCGGTGACATTCGCGCTCATTTCTACCTCGAAAGCTCGGGCAAACTGTCGGACGATGTGCTGGCGCAGCGCAATCCCAAGCTTGTGAATTTGCCGCGTGGCGAGGGTGTTTTCAACGAGCCAGTGAACACCATCGTCTTCAGCGTGACGCTGCTTGGCGCAAAGAATACCCAGCCCAAACACGCCAATGCGCTGGTCAATGTCACCACCACCAACCGCACCGGGCAGCGCCGGACCGAGACGCGTCCGCTGCTGGGTTTCGTCTTCGGCGAGGACGGCCGCGTCAATCGCCCTGTCGTGCTCGAAAACATCACCTGTTCAAAGGTCGAGATCGAGGTCAAGGTGCGTGGAACCTCCAGGAAGGCCACGCTCGATTTCGAGTGCAATGACCCCAAGACCGCCGATGCAGGCGAGCAGGTCAAGACCGCTCCGAAGCGCTGACGATCCAGAGCATCACATAAACCCTTTGCTAAATCAGGCTTCTTAACCTTGCGTTCATTGTGCAGGGCAGACATTGCTGGGTGAAGCAGGGGCTTGCACGGCTCCCGTCAACGGGGTTCGCCGATGTGCCGCTGGGTCGCCTATCGTGGTCAGCCGATCTACATGGAGGATGTGGTCACCAAGCCATGCCATTCCCTGATTGACCAGTCCCTGCGGGCCAGCGAAGCCAAGACCGGCACCAACGGCGACGGTTTCGGCATCGGTTGGTACGGAGACCGCGCGGCACCCGGTGCCTATCGTGAACTGCGCCCGGCCTGGTCCGACGAGAACCTGATGGCCTTGTGCGAGCAGGTCCGCTCCGGCCTTTTCTTCGCCCATGTCAGGGCCTCGACCGGCACCGCCACGAGCCGCGCCAACTGCCATCCCTTCATCGCCGATCAGCACATGTTCATGCACAATGGTCAGATCGGTTGCTATGGCACCTTGCGGCGGCGCATTGAGAATCTCATCCCTGACAGCGCCTATGAGCGGCGCATGGGAACAACCGATTCTGAGGCGATCTTTCTGATTGCCATGGCACGTGGCGCAGCCCAGGATCCCGTCGGCGCTATGGCCTCGACCCTGTCCGATCTCAAGGATATGATGACGGATTGCGCGGTGTGCGAGCCACTGCGCTTCACGGCGGCCTTGACCAACGGGCGCGATATCACCGCGTTTCGCTGGGCCTGCGATGGCAAGGCCCCGACGCTCTACTGGAAGCAGACAGCGGACAACCTGCTGGTGGTTTCCGAGCCTCTCGACGACACGCGGGACCAGTGGATACCCGTGCCACAAGGCCATGTGCTGGTGGCGAAGGCGGGCCAGCCCGTTTCCGTGCGCCCATTCAGCTTGGGCGAGCGGATGGCGGCGTGAGCGGCAGCCCCAGTTCTTGGAAGCAGCCCCAGTTCTTGGAAGCAGCCTCAGTTCTTGGTCGAAATCACCTTGGCGGCAATGGCTTTCATTGATGGCGCGGATGGGGTTTCGACCATTTCGACGACGGCTGGAGCGGGCGTAGCCACGGCTTCCATGCGTGCGGCTTGGGCCTTCAAGGCTTCCACCACGGCTGAGCTTGCCTTGGTGCGGCGGAATACCAGAATTTTGGAGGGCACGAAAACGCGCTTGCGTGACAGAAACCCCTGCGGCTCGGAGATGTGGAATTCGTCGATCCCGACATATTCCCAGCCTTCTGCGGCTTGGGCGTTCATGATATCTTCGAACGCTTTGACGGCTTGATCGCGGACCTTGGCGTTGCGTACGGCCACGATCATCGGACCGGAAACGCATTTGTATTCGAATGTCATGTTTTGCCCTTTTGGGGATCGATTCGATCTCGGTTTATAGCTTTTTCGCGGCAGACACTCAAACAGAGTTAAAAATGGGTTAATTCCCCCAAGACCTCTTCGCGTCTGCGGGCTGATCCTGTATGGGCCTGATCATGAGCGATGCGACCCTTCCCCCTGATATCTCCGCAATGCCCTTCGAAAAGGCCCTGCAGGAACTCGAGCAGATCGTCAGCCAGCTTGAGCGGGGCGATGTTCCGCTCGAGAAGTCGATCGAGATTTACGAGCGCGGCAACCGCCTGAAGGGCCATTGCGAAGCCTTGCTGAAGAAAGCGGAACTCAAGGTCGAGGTCATCACCCAGGGTGCGGATGGTCTGGCGGCGGGAACCCGACCGCTGGACGTCGGCTGAGTGTGGCAAGCCATTGATTGTAGCCCGCGACCTTCTCACCATCGACCATCTGAGTGCCACGGGGGAAGGTGTCGCCCGCACCGCAAGCGGACCTGTTTTCGTGCCCTTCGCGCTGCCCGGCGAGGAGGTCCGCCTCGATGCGGATGGACGCCTTGCCGAGATCATCACGCGCTCGCCTGACAGGGCACAGCCGTTCTGTCCGGAATTCGGGCGCTGCGGCGGATGCGCCATGCAGCATCTTGATGTTTTGGCCTATGGCCGCTGGAAGCAGGAGAACGTGCAGCGCGCGCTGGACCGCGAGGGTTTTGCCGTCGATGTCCAGCCCACGAGCATAGCCCATGGCCAGGGGCGACGCCGTGCGGTGATCCATGTCCGGTTCGGTGCAAAAGGACCGGTGGCTGGTTTCATGGCGGCGAAGAGCCATGACCTTCAGGTGATCGCGGCCTGCCCGGTGCTGGTGCCCGAACTCACGGATGCCTTCGCCATCGCCCGCGCTGTCACCGGGCCGCTCGCCAAGCGCAACAAGCCGCTGGACGTGCAGATCACGGCCACCCAGAACGGTCTCGATGTGGATGTGCGCGGTCACGGCGAACCTGACGAGGGCGAGCGCCTGCGCCTCACCGAAATTGCCAACCGGCTTGATCTCGCGCGGCTCTCCATCCACCGCTCGGTCATCGTCGAGCGCAAGCCGCCGGTGATCGATGTCGGCGGAACCCCAGTGATCCTGCCACCCCGCGCTTTCCTGCAGGCCACGACGCAAGGCGAGGAAGCCCTGGGCGCGCTGGTGCTGAAGGCCGTCGGCAAGTCGAAATCCGTGGCTGATCTGTTCTGTGGCGTCGGGCCTTTCGCACTGCGGCTTGCAGTCAAGGCCAAGGTCTATGCTGCCGATGACGGCAAGGAGGCCATCGCCGCGCTGGAGCGCGCCGTGCGGGGTCGCCAGGGTCTCAAGCCGGTGACATCCGAAACGCGCGATCTGTTTCGCCGTCCGCTGCTGCCGCAGGAACTGGCGGCGTTCGACTGCGTCGTCATGGACCCGCCCCGCGCAGGGGCAGAGGCCCAAACACGACAGATTGCGGCCTCGAAGGTCAGGCACGTGGTCAGCGTGTCCTGTGATCTCCAGAGCTTCATTCGTGACGGTCTGATCCTGAAGGCGGCCGGCTTCCGCCTGGTCAGCGTCACGCCGGTCGATCAATTCGCCTGGAGCCGTCACATCGAACTGGTTGGCGACTTCCAACGCTGACACCGAAGCGCTAAGACACGATCATGCGCCGCGCCATCCTCGCTTCCGTGAATTCTCTGCCGCTCCTGCCGAAGCTCGCGGCCATTGTGGGTGCGAAGCACGTCATCACCGACCCCGATGTGATGGCGCCCCATCTCAGCGAGTGGCGCAAGCTCTACAGCGGCAAGGCCCAGGCCGTCGTGCGTCCCGGCTCGACGCAGGAAGTGTCCGCCATCATGCGCCTGGCGCACCAGACCGCAACGCCCGTCGTGCCACAGAGCGGCAACACCGGCGGCGTCGGCGGCCAGATACCTGATGGCAGCGGCAAGGCGATCCTGCTGTCGCTCGCCCGCATGGACAAGGTGCGGGAGGTGCAGCCGCTGTCGAACCTGATGACCGTCGAGGCGGGTGCGGTCTTGCAGAACGTGCAGGCCGCCGCCGCCTCCGTCGATCGCTTGTTCCCGATGTCGCTGCCCTCCGAAGGCAGTTGCATGATCGGGGGCAATCTTGCGACCAATGCCGGCGGCACAGGCGTCATTGCCTATGGCAATACCCGCGATCTGGTGCTGGGCATCGAGGTGGTTCTGCCTGATGGCCGAATCTGGAACGGTCTTTCCGGTCTGCGCAAGGACAATGCTGGCTATGAATTGAAGCATCTGTTCATCGGCTCGGAAGGCACGCTGGGTGTCATCACGGCGGCCACGCTGAAGCTTTTTCCGCGCCCCCGCAGTCAGGTCACGGGCTTCATCGGCCTTGCCTCGCCCGACCAGGCGTTGAAGCTTCTGGCCCGCGCCCAGAGCGCATCCGGCGGCACGGTCACGACCTTCGAGCTGCTGCCGCGCATCGGCATCGACATGGCCCTCAAGAACGGGGCTGGCGTGCGTGATCCGCTGGCCGGTAAGCACGCCTGGTATGTGCTGCTGGAGGTGTCCTCGCAGGATGCCCAGGGGACACAGGAAAGAGGCTTGCAGGACAAGGTCGAGGCCATGCTGGCCGATGCCTTCGAGGCGGAAGAGGCCGAGGATGCGGTTCTGGCCTCGTCGCTCGACCAGCGTATGAACCTCTGGAAGATACGCGAGGATCTGCCCTTCGCCCAGGCGACAGAGGGCGCGTCGATCAAGCACGATGTCTCGGTGCCGATCGCCAGCGTGCCCGCCTTCATGGCGGAAGCGCTCGAGATGCTGGCGACCCGGTTTCCCGGCTGCCGCCCCTGTCCCTTCGGTCATCTTGGTGATGGCAATCTGCATTTCAACGTGACGCAGCCGAAGGACGCGGATGGCAAGGCCTTCTTGGCGCTCTATGACGCAATGAACGAGGCTGTCTTCGACATCGTGGCGCGCTATGGCGGTTCGATCGCGGCGGAGCATGGCGTGGGACAGCACAAGCGCAAGCTGCTGCCGCGCTACAAGGATCCCGTGGCGCTCGATCTGATGCGGACCTTGAAGGCGGCCATCGACCCCCTCGGCATCATGAACCCGGGCAAAATTCTGTGATTTAAGCTTCTGGTAACCATATTCGGGCGAAATCAGCCGTGAATTGGACATAGAATACGGTCATCGGGCTTCTCACCCGGCATGATCGACAACGCGGACACCATGGCAAATCGAATGCAACGCGCCTTCCCTCAACGCGCAATTCTGACGCTCAGCTTCGTGCTGTTCGGTGGCCTTGTCCATGCTCAGACCACGCCGCTCGACACGCGACCGGCCAGTCGCCCTGCCGTTCCGGCATCGGGTCCGATCCTGCCGCAGGCGGCGCAGCCTCCGGCTCCCGTTGCGGAGACGCCGCAGATTCTGACGGAGCGCATCAACCGCTCGCTCAACGCCATGACATCGCTGGTCGGCGATTTTACCCAGATCAGCGCCGATGGCCGCCGCCGGGCAGGCAAGCTCTATGTCCTGCGCCCGGGCAAGCTGCGCTTCGACTACAGTCCGCCAAGCCAGCTCGAGGTCGTGTCGGACGGCTCCAACGTTGCGGTCATTGACAAGCGCGTGCCGCAGCAGGATGTCTATGGCATCAACCAGACACCGCTGAAATTCCTGGTGGGCGAGAAGATCGACATCGCCAAGGACACCAAGGTCACCAGCGTCCGCCGTGAGAAGGACGAGGTGATCCTCGACATCGAGGACAAGAACACCGTGGCGGGAACCTCGAAGATTCGCATTCACTTCAATGGCGAGAGTTTCCAGCTCAGGCGCTGGACCGTGACCGATCCGCAGGGCGTGCCGACCACGGTTCAGCTTGCCAATCTCAACACGCAGCAGCGGCCTGATCGCAGCCTGTTCTTCATCAACTACCAGTTCAACGCGAGCCGCCCGACGTCGAACTGAGGACAAGGATGACTATCCATTCCAAGGCGGATATCCGCAAGACTGTGCTTGCGCGGCGTGATGCCACCTCACCGGAATGGCGCGCCATGGCCTCCGCCGATCTGGCCCGCCATGCTCTGGCTCCGGTTTCGTCTGGCCCCGGTGGTCCCGTTGCCGGCTATTGGCCGTTTCGCTCGGAAGCCGATCCCCGTCCGCTGATGAGTGTGCTCCAGCGTTTCGGACGCGGCCTGGCCCTGCCGGTGATCGAGCACCCCGAGGTGATTTTCCGCCGCTGGATCGAGGGCGTGGACCTGGTCGATGCGGGCTTCGGCACGCTCGGTCCGGATGCCAGCGCCGATCTCCAGCGCCCCGCTTTGCTGCTGGTGCCGCTGGCCGCCTTCGATGCTTCCGGCCACCGCATCGGCTGGGGGCAGGGGCACTATGACAGGGTGATCGAGCGTCTGCTGGCAGATGGCGAACCGCTGCTGACCGTGGGCATCGCCTTCAGCTTTCAGCAGGTGGATCGCGTGCCTGCCCAGGCGCATGATCGCCCGCTGGATCTGGTGGTTACCGAACAGGGCGTGGTCCATGGCACGATCGCGGGCGGTTGACGGACGCCTGTTGACGGACGCCGCCTGCCGCGTCACTGAACCCCATGCGCATCCTTTTTGTCGGCGACATCGTGGGCCGTCCGGGCCGGACCATCCTGCAGGAGCAATTGCCCCGGCTGCGCCAGCGCTGGAAGCTCGATGCCGTCATCGTCAACGGCGAGAATGCAGCCGGTGGCTTTGGCATTACCGAGGATATCTTGCAGGATTTCCTGGATGCGGGCGCTGATGTGGTGACGCTGGGCAACCACTCCTGGGACCAGCGCGAAGCCATGGTGTTCATCGCCCGGCATGATCGGCTGATCCGCCCGGTGAATTATCCCCCGGGCGCACCCGGCCGCGGTGCGACTTTGGTGGAGGTGACGGGCGGGCGTCGGCTGCTGGTGATCAACGCGCTCGGCCGTCTCTACATGGACGCCGTGGATGATCCGTTCCGGGCCGTTGAGCGCGAGGTCGAAGCGTGTCCGCTGGGCGCTGCCGCCGATGCCATCGTGGTGGACATGCACGCCGAGGCCACATCGGAAAAGCAGGCCATGGGCTATTTCCTGGATGGCCGTGTCAGCCTCGTGGTGGGCACCCATACACATGCGCCGACGGCGGATCATCGGATTTTGCCCTGCGGCACCGCCTACCAGAGCGATGCGGGCATGACCGGCAACTACGAGTCGATTCTTGGCATGGACAAGCACGAGCCGATCCGACGCTGGCTCGAGAAGACACCAGGTTCACGTCTGGAGGTGGCGGAAGGGCGCGGTGCGCTCTGCGGCCTGGCGGTGGAAACCGATGACAGCACGGGACTGGCGATCAAGGTTGCGCCGGTACGTATCGGCGCGACCCTGTCCGAGGCATTGCCGGAGTTCTGGTAAAACCTTCAATTGACAGCGCTGAGGGCTCTGCCACAATTTGGACAGCGTTTGTTCGCATATGCGCCATGTGGCCGCTGGTTCATGCGGATCTCGAAAGCAGTGATATGCCCACCATTACCCTCGTCGATGATGATCGCAACATCCTGACCTCGGTGTCGATGGCACTGGAGGCCGAGGGCTTTCGCATCAACACCTATACCGACGGTGCGACCGCGCTGGATGGCCTGAAACAGAACCCGCCCGACCTCGCCATCTTCGACATCAAGATGCCGCGCATGGACGGCATGGAACTGCTGCGCCGCCTGCGCCAGAAATCCGATTTGCCCGTGATCTTCCTGACGTCGAAGGACGAGGAGATCGACGAGCTTTTCGGCCTGAAGATTGGCGCGGATGACTATATCCGCAAGCCTTTCTCGCAGCGTCTGCTGGTCGAGCGCGTGAAGGCGATCCTGCGCCGGGCGGGTGCCAAGGACATGGCTCCGATCAACAAGGACGCCGATGCCAAGGTGTTGGAGCGCGGCCTGCTGAGCATGGATCCCGAGCGCCACACCGTGACGTGGCGCGGCAAGCAGGTGGTGCTGACCGTCACCGAATTCCTGATCCTGCAATCGCTCGCCCAGCGCCCCGGCGTGGTCAAGAGCCGCAATGCCCTGATGGATATCGCCTATGATGACCAGGTCTATGTCGATGACCGCACCATCGACAGCCACATCAAGCGCTTGCGGAAGAAGTTCAAGGTCGTGGACGACGATTTCGAGATGATCGAGACGCTTTACGGCGTGGGCTATCGCTTCCGCGAGGGGTGAGAGTCTGACCGACCCCCAGAGCCCTCACCCTGAGCCTGTCGAAGGGTCAAGGGTTTTGGCAGGCAGTGTGCAGCGGTTTCGACCCTTCGACAGACTCAGGGTGAGGCCGAATGAAATGCCAGGATAACCTCCCCACCCCAGCAGGGTTTACAGCGCTTCGCCCCGCATCAATCTGGGCATTCCTGCCCCTGTGCCCGCCGCCTGGCCGATGAAATGGTTCTTCAGTCCGGGCATACGGTTGACCAGTCCAAGGCCTGCGTCGCGCAGCGCGCGCAAAGGTCCGGCGTTGTTGGAAAACAGCCGGTTGAGCAGATCGGTCGTCACCGCCATCTGGGCCGTGTCGAAGCGGCGGCTGGCCTGATAAGCCTGCAGTGCTTCTGGCGCACCGGGGTCAAGCCCCAGACGCATCTGGTCGATGATGGCCTCCGCCAGGGCGGCGGCATCCTTGAGGCCGAGATTGAGGCCCTGCCCTGCGATGGGATGGATGACGTGCGCGGCATCGCCCAGGAGGGCGAGGCGTTCGCCGATGAAGCTGCGGGCCAGTCCGAGCGACAGCGGCAGGGCGGACAATGGCCCCTCCAGCCTGATCTCGCCCAATTCGAGGCCAAAGCGTTTCTCGATCATGTGTGCAAGCGTATCGGGGTCGCGCTTCAGAATCGTGGCCGCATCCGCCTTGCGCTCCGTCCAGACGATGGAGGAGCGACGGCCCTTGAGCGGCAGCAGGGCAAACGGTCCCGATGGCAGGAAATGTTCGACGGCTCTCCCGCCGTGCTCGCGTTCATGTGCGATGGTGCCAACGATGGCACTCTGGTCGTAGCTCCAGCCGTAAAAGGAGATGCCGGCGAGTTCCCGCAGGCGGGAGCGCGCTCCATCCGCCGCGACGAGCAGTCGGGCCGCAATCACCGTGCCACCCGAGAGGGTGGCCTGCACGCCATCGGCATCGCTATCGAAATGCGTGATGGGAAGGGGTGAGAAGGTGACGCCAGCCCCTGCGGCACCAGCCTTCAGCGCCTGCAGCAGGGGCGCTT
The DNA here is from genome assembly GCA_031378805.1 of Hyphomicrobiales bacterium. GTDB lineage: Bacteria > Pseudomonadota > Alphaproteobacteria > Rhizobiales > Beijerinckiaceae > JADCCX01. The sequence goes on along the minus strand of JANNEO010000084.1, from coordinate 7,318 downwards.
CCTCGACCATATGGGCAAACGGCTCCCCTGGTGCCACCTCACCCTCGAAGGACAGGAACAGCGGGCGGATCGGTTCATCAAGTGCCGAATCCGTGATGTCCATGGCAACCAGTGGCTGCGCCGTGGGCGCGATAGCCTTCCAGACACCCAGATTGTCCAGCATTCTGCGGGCACCTGCTGCGATGGCATAGGCACGAGGCGGCGCCCCAGCCGGTGTTTGTCGCGCAAAGGCCGGATCATGCAGCGCGACCGCAAGCGCTGGACCCGCTGCCTGCTTCAACGCCAGCGCCAGAGCCAGTCCCGCCACACCACCGCCCGCGATCAGAATATCGCAGGGTGTCTTGCCGGAGGTTTCGGTCGTGCGGCCCTTTTCAGCAGCCATCATGCTTTCTCTCGTATCGTGTCGATGGTATCGGCCTGTGCCATGTCAGCCTTAACCAATTCAGCCGTCGGAAATCTGCTTTCCATACTTGACCTCGAACAGTCTGAAAGCAACCTGTTCCAGGGTCGCAGCCCCGATGTGGGCTGGCAAAGAATCTTTGGCGGCCTGGTGATCAGCCAGGGGCTTGTGGCGACGATGCGCACGGTCGGCAGTGGCCTTCAGCCCCATTCGCTCCATGCCTATTTCATTCTGCCCGGCGATCCGGCGCTGCCCATCGCCTACGAGGTGGAGGCCTTGCGCGATGGCCGCAGCTTTGCCACCAGGCGGGTCGTGGCGCGGCAGAACGGCGTGGCGATCTTCGCCCTCTCGGCGTCTTTCCACCGCCACGAGACGGGCTATGAACATCAACTGCCGATGCCGGAGGTTCCCGCGCCGGACAGGCTGATGTCGGAGCAGCAGATTCTGGATACCTTTGGCGACAAGTTGCCGGAGAGCACGCGCCGCTATTTCCTGCGCAAGCGTCCCATCGAGCTAAGGCCCGTTTGCCTCAAGCGCACTCTCGGCCAGGCTTTGACGGTGGAGGAGCGGGCGAATCCGGTCCAGCATGTCTGGTTTCGCGCCACTGGCCCGTTGCCGGATGACCCCGCCATGCATCTCGCCGTGCTGGCCTATGCCTCTGACATGACCTTGATCGACACGGCGCTGGTTGCGCACGGAAAGTCGGTGTCCGATGCGGATATCCAGGCGGCGTCGCTCGATCACGCCATGTGGTTTCACCGCGACTTCCGGATGGATGACTGGCTGTTGTATGCCCAGGACAGTCCATCCTCGGCAGGGGCTTTGGGGCTGGCCCGTGGACTCATCTACACCCGTGACGGTCGCCTGATCGCCTCAGTCGCGCAGGAGGGCCTCATCCGACCGCGCCAGAAAGCTTGATTGCCTCCATAATAAGCAATAGCCTATATATTAGGCAAAAATGCAATCCTGGTGGCTTACCACCCTGTATTTTCGCTGTTTTCGTGATCGTATGGACTGATTTTTGCGGGATGCCTGATTCTGGCACGCCACTTGTTTCCTTCAATCAACAAGGCCTTCAGACGGGGCTGCAAAAACTCAAAACGAGAGGCGAACACGCATGAAGATCGTAATGGCTGTGATCAAGCCGTTCAAACTGGAGGAAGTCCGAGACGCACTCACCGCGCTTGGCGTCCACGGCATGACGGTGACTGAGGTGAAGGGCTATGGTCGGCAGAAGGGGCATACGGAAATCTATCGCGGTGCCGAATATGCCGTGAGCTTCCTGCCCAAGATCAAGCTCGAGGTCGCGGTGGACAGCGTCCTTGTCGACAAGGTTGTCGAGGCCATCAGCACCGCTGCCCGTACCGGCCAGATCGGTGATGGCAAGATCTTTGTCACAAGCATCGAAAAAGCCGTGCGCATCCGTACCGGCGAACGCGATCGTGACGCCCTTTGATCCCTCATTCTCCAGCTTCCGGTTCCAGGAGTTCCAATCCATGATGCCTTCCTCCCTTTTCTCGCGCCCGAACGCCGCGCGTCTTTGCCTTGTGGCAGGGGCCGTGGCGCTGTCGGCGTTTCCCGCGCTGGCCCAGGCCGCGCCCACGCCACCCGTTCCCAACAAGGGCGATGTCGCCTGGATGCTCGTTGCCTCGGCTCTCGTGCTGCTGATGACGATCCCCGGCCTCGCCCTGTTCTACGGCGGTCTGGTCCGCACCAAGAACATGCTGTCGATGCTCACCCAGGTGTTCGCCATCGTGTGCATCGTGTCGCTGATATGGGTCACCTTTGGCTATTCAATGACGTTCACCAATGGCGGATCGTTGAATGACTTTGTAGGCGGCTTCTCCAAGGCCTTCCTGATGGGGATCGATCCGAACTCGGTCGCAGCCACCTTCTCGAACGGCGTCTACATTCCCGAATATGCCTATGTCGTGTTCCAGATGACATTTGCCTGCATCACGCCCGCACTGATCGTGGGAGCTTTCGCGGAACGCATGAAGTTCTCCGCCCTGGTGCTGTTCACGGTGCTCTGGGTGATCTTCGTCTATATCCCGATCGCCCACATGGTCTGGTACTGGGGCGGACCGGACGCTCTGGGTGATGCTGCCAAGGCTGTTGTCGCTGCAGGCACGGACGCTGCCAAGAAGGCTGCTGCCGAGGCCAAGCTTGCCGAAATCACGGCGGATGCCGGTCTTGTCTACAAGTGGGGCGCGCTGGACTTTGCCGGCGGCACGGTTGTTCACATCAATGCCGGTATCGCTGGCCTCGTCGGTTGCTTCCTGCTCGGCAAGCGCGTCGGCTATGGCAAGGAACTGATGGCTCCCCATTCGCTGACCCTGACCATGGTCGGCGCCGCGATGCTCTGGGTTGGCTGGTTCGGCTTCAACGCCGGTTCCAACCTTGAGGCCAATGGCGTGGCCGCGCTGGCGATGATCAACACCTTCGTTGCGGCCGCTGCCGCTGCCGTTGCCTGGCTTTTCGTGGAATGGGCCGCCAAGGGCAAGCCTTCGCTCCTCGGCATGGTTTCGGGCGCGGTTGCCGGCCTGGTTGCCGTCACACCGGCTTCCGGATTTGGCGGCCCGATGGGCTGCCTGGTGTTGGGCCTGTTGGCTGGCGCGCTGTGCTTCTTCTTCTGCACGACGGTCAAGAATGCGCTGAAATACGATGATTCGCTGGACGTTTTCGGCATCCACTGCATCGCAGGCATCCTCGGCGCCGTTGCCACGGGCATCCTCGTCAATCCGTCACTGGGCGGCGTGGGCATCCCTGACTACACCTTGAAGCCGGGCGAACTGGCTGTCGCGGACTACGTCTTTGCCACCGCTGTCTGGGCGCAGGTCAAGGCTGTGCTGCTCACCATCGTCTGGTCGGGTGTGGGTTCGCTGGTGCTCTTCAAGATCGTCGATGTCGTCGTGGGCCTGCGGGTCTCGCCCGAGCAGGAGCGCGAAGGTCTCGATATCGCCGAGCATGGCGAGCGGTCCTACAACTACTGAAACGCCTCAGGCCCGCCGCTTCGTCCCACGGCGGGTCTTTCTTTCTCCCGGGACTGTTTTCCTCCTGAACTGGCGGAGCAGAGGCTCAAACCTCGGCTCCGCCCTTTTTATTGTTTGTGTGGCTTTTGCGGCGCTTTTGAATAACCGCCTTAACCGGCCACCAAGGTTAAACGGGACTTTAACCGGCTTGCCCTATCGTCCCGTCAGGAGTGGCATTCCGCAAGTTGCCGCTCGGTCAGTTGCGTACGAGTAAAGAGTTCAGCAATGTCGATGGCAAGAAAACCTGCTGCCCGTTCGGTCGCCTATGGTGGCGGGGCACGGGAATCCGTCCGCGATATCCTGCGCGATATTGCCCGCAAACGGTTCGCGGAAATCCTGGGGTGCATTCTGCTGGCCCTGACGGCCGTTTTGGCCATCGCTCTGATGTCATGGTCCGTGCGCGATCCAAGCTTCAACCATGCCGTTGATGGGCCTGTGAAGAACTGGCTCGGGATGCCTGGCGCGGTTGTCTCCGATATTGCGATCCAGCTGTTCGGCGTGGCCATTCTGGCTGTGCTGGCGCCCCTTGCGGCCTGGGGCCTCGCCCTGGTGAGGCACCGTGTGCTGGACCGGATGTTCGCCCGCGTTGCTGCCTGGGTGCTGGGTGTGTTCAGCGCTGCCGCCTTCGCTTCGCTGTTGCCACGCGCGGATAGCTGGCCGCTGCCGACCGGTCTGGGTGGCGCGGTGGGCGATGGCATCGAGCGCCTGCCTTTGTTGCTGCTCGGCCAGAGCGGCATTGCCAAGATGATGGCGGCAGGTCTTTTTGCGGTCGTCGCCATTGTCGCCCTGCATTTCGCCATGACCCGCGACCTCGCGGCGGCAGGCGATGATGCGGAGGACGATGCAAAGCCACGCCGCCATTCAGATCTCGACGAGGATGAGCACCGCGACGACGAGCCGAGCCGCTCTCTCGTGCTGGTGGGCGCTGTCATCCACGGGGTTGGCGCGTCAGCCCGCGCCATCGGTGGTTCCGTGAGGGCCTTTCGCCAGGGAACCGGTCGCCGGATCGCATCCGGCGCACGCGCGTTGGTCGAGAAGGCAACGCGAGAAGACCCGTCGGCCTATGCGATGGCCGGTGGCGCGCAGGCCGCTCAGATCCGGCGCGAGCCCGTGCTGCAACGTGTCCCTGAAGTCGCACGCGAGGCCATGTCGGAGGTTTCCGCTCCGGTCTATCAGCGCCGTGTTGTCGAAAGTGAAGCCGCACCGCTGGCGCCAGAGGTCAGCCTCCATGCCGCGCCGCAGACCGCAGGTTACGGCGCCGCCGTACACGCCCTGCAGCAGGCCGCGAAGCGCAAGCTGGGTCTGTTGCGGGCGGAAGAACCAGTCGCGGTGGAAGCGCCCATGCCGCAGCCAGAGCATGGAAGACCTGGAGAGCGCGCCGCCATCGAGGCTCTGCACGCGGCTGCCCGGCGGCGCATGGCGGGGCAACGGCTTGAGCCTTCCTTCGCTGAGGAACCGATGGTTGCTTCTCACACGGCCTATGTCGATCATGGGGAAGTCCAGGCTCCCGGCGCGGCGGTCACCCGTCCGGCGAGCCGCGTCACGGCTTCTGCTGTCGCCGTCAAGCCCGGCAAGCGCGAGACACGCGAGGCACAGCCCGATCTGCTGGGGCGCGACACCTACGAACTGCCGCCGCTCTCCTTGCTGAACGAGCCGAAACGCACCAATGTGGTGACCATCTCCGAAGATGCGCTGGAGCAGAATGCAAGGCTGCTGGAAGGCGTGCTCGATGATTTCGGCGTCAAGGGCGAGATCATCAACGTGCGCCCCGGCCCCGTGGTCACGCTCTATGAACTGGAGCCCGCGCCCGGCACTAAATCGTCCAGGGTCATCAGCCTGGCCGATGATATCGCCCGATCAATGTCGGCCATATCCGCCCGCGTGGCCGTGGTGCAGGGACGCAATGCCATCGGCATCGAACTGCCGAACCAGCGCCGTGAAACCGTGTATTTCCGCGAGCTGATCGGCAGCCAGGATTTCGAGAAGTCGCCCCACAAGCTGGCGCTCTCCATGGGCAAGACCATCGGCGGCGAGGCCGTGATCGCGGAACTTGCCAAGATGCCGCATCTGCTGGTGGCGGGCACCACCGGCTCGGGCAAATCCGTCGCCATCAACACCATGATCCTGTCGCTGCTCTACCGGCTGACCCCCGCCCAGTGCCGCCTGATCATGATCGATCCCAAGATGCTCGAACTCTCGGTCTATGACGGCATCCCGCATCTGCTGACCCCTGTCGTCACCGACCCGAAAAAGGCGGTCGTGGCGTTGAAATGGGCGGTCCGCGAGATGGAGGAGCGCTACAAGAAGATGTCGAAGGTCGGTGTGCGCAACATCGACGGCTTCAACGCCCGCGTGGCGGAAGCCCGCGCCACCGGCGAAGTCATCACCCGTACGGTGCAGAGCGGCTTCGACAAGGAAACCGGCGAGATCCTCTACACCCAGGAGGAGATGCCGCTCGATTCGATCCCCTACATCGTGGTCCTCATCGACGAGATGGCCGACCTGATGATGGTGGCCGGCAAGGATATCGAAGGTGCGGTGCAGCGCCTGGCGCAGATGGCGCGTGCCGCAGGCATCCACGTCATCATGGCGACGCAGCGCCCCTCGGTCGACGTCATCACCGGCACGATTAAGGCCAACTTCCCGACGCGCGTCAGCTTCCAGGTGACAAGCAAGATCGACAGCCGCACGATCCTGGGTGAAATGGGCGCGGAGCAGCTGCTGGGCCAGGGCGACATGCTCTATATGGCGGGCGGCGGGCGCATCAACCGCGTGCACGGGCCGTTCGTGTCGGACGAAGAGGTCGAGCGCGTCGTCAACCACCTCAAGCGCCAGGGCAAGCCGCAATATCTCGATTCCATCACCCGCGAGGAGGATGAAGCGGGCGCGGAAGAAAGCGACGACGGCGCGGTCTTCGACAAGGGCGAATTTGGCGAGGAAGGCGGCGATCTCTACGATCAGGCCGTGCGCGTGGTGCTGCGCGACAAGAAAGCATCCACGAGCTACATCCAGCGGCGGTTGCAGATCGGGTATAACCGCGCGGCAAGCCTGATGGAGCGGATGGAGAAGGAAGGCGTGGTGGGGGCGGCCAACCATGCCGGGAAGCGGGAGATTCTGGTGGAGGGGGAGGAGGCGTGAGTCATCTTAGGAATCTAGGGGGAGTACCTCAAGAAGATACTGGTCAACATCTGGCACTCCATCCTGCACCACAACTTCCTTAATTCTACCGGGCGCGATCAATCCCCGGCAAAGGCTCCACTGCCTGTAATCGACCCCAGCAGCCGGGGCGAACGTCGAGGTACCGCGCCTTGGCGGCTGATGGACCGTCGCGCCAGAATTGATCGGCGAGATCGCCACCCGCGAGAAGCAGGACTGTACAAGTGGAAGCGTGTCGAACACGAGCAGCGACTTCGCCCTGCTTCGATTGTTAGGTGCTTGGCGGAGTTTGCGTGCAAACTTTTCCTTGGAAAAGAAAAAAGCGAATCCGTTCAGGACGCCAAGTCAATCCGACGCCGAAAGCCCATCATCAAGGCAGTGAGCAAGCCTGGCTTCCGACAAGGGCGAGTTGTCGCTGATGGTGATGGGCCCGAAAACCGGATGATCGAGCACCACAGCGCTTTTTCTGCGCTTGCGTAGCAGTGCGTATTGAGCCGCCTCATCAAGCCCGCAATCTCGAACCAGCGCCGCGGTTGACCAAAGCCCATGCTTGCGGATCTTCGACACAGCGTCGCGTTCCGTCAGATGGTAGAGACGCGGATGCCTAACTGCGATCTCTTTAGGCGTCATTCTGGCACCGAAACCGCTGATCTGAACGGGTTCACCACCCGCACCCCATCCACAACTTGCCCATCCTGCATATCTTCCGTCAGCACGGTCCCGCACTGCA
>JANNEO010000024.1:0-1782 GCA_031378805.1 Hyphomicrobiales bacterium | reverse complement strand
GCGAACTTCGCGCGAACCGCGCCCTGGACCTTATCCTTGAGACCGATCCCCTTCCGCACGTCCTCCAGGTAGGTGATGGCTAACCGCTTGCCCGGTGCAATTTCCATGACCGCCAAAGCATCAACCACCTCTCCCAGGTTCGACATTGCCACGAACCGCCGCGACGTCACCACGCGCCTGATCACGCCCGTCGCAATCGCGCTCTTGAGGTTCCTCAGCCCAGCCGAAAAGTTCAATAGCGCCGGCACACGCCCGAATGCATTGAGCCCGAAGACGAGCACCGCGAGGCCCGCCACATTCGGCAGCAGCACACCCACAGTCTCGGAACGGCGCGTCTCCCGCGCAAGAGCCTGGCCCAAAACCAGCGATCCAAGCACCATCCGCCCATAAGTAAGCGGCTGTCGCTCGACATCTTCCAGCGCGATCCGCTCAGCGCCATGCGCGGCGACCGTATCAAGCAGCGCTCCAAAAAGCGTGGTCTGCACAGCCGTCGTATCGAAAGCCGCTGTCGTGTAAATACCGGCGGCCATGGCGGGTCCATCTGGGTTGCTGTCAGCAAGCGCCGAACATGGCGCAGGACGGCGACATAACCAAGAGCCCACCCATAAAATTATCGCCAGGACACGCCGCGCGGGGACTTGCGCGCCTATCCCGGGTGGCCATCAGGCGCCAGGGGTGGCAGTGCGCCCGGGACCGCAGGAACCAGCTCGGCCGCCCTGACATTCAAACGCATGGGCTTCCACTTGATGTGACGCGAGGCCAGGCAAAAAATCGAGCCAAAAAATCGAAAACCGGAGTATCGCTTGAGCGATCTCCGGCCTCGATAGTTCTAACGCGAACTTTACGTTTTTCGGCGGGTGCTGCGCGTCCGCCCGTTGTTCCCGATGCCCAGTCGAGATCAAAGGGCGGAAGCGCTCAGCCCAATCCGTTCAACGGCGCTTCGCAGCAGCCTTCTTGGCCGGAGCCTTCTTGGCAACCTTCTTAGCGGCGACTTTCTTCTTTGCAGCGGCCTTAGCCATGGGATATCCCTCTCTGAAAAAACGTCCGAGTGATTTCGAACAAGTCAACTATGCACTTTTTTTATTCTGATGTTGACAACAAAAAACGATTTGCGTGCTGGTTTTCACGTTGAATAGCGAAAGTGTTGCATTCAATCCACAATTTCGCATTCAAAACCAGTGTTTTAGATAGACTGAGATGATGCATGACATGAATTGAGTGTTCTATCTCTCAAATTTTTGGATCAAAAACAGCATCGAATCACGCGCGTCATCCGAATCAGCGAAGCGCGAGACTTCGATTCGGTGCGCCGCTCGTCTGCCAACACCCGAGCGGCATCTCGTGCGCGTGGGTCGCAAAGACATTGCATCGTCTGTTGCGCGCACGAAGCGGAGCGCTCACATGCAGGCGGAGAGAACGTGCGATGTAAGCCTGCGCCACAGGCCTAAGATGCACATCAGATGGACTGCCATCATTGGTCCGCTCTGTGTCGTCATAGAGAGGACAGCCATCGGGAACTCGCAACGCGCATCATCCAAAAAAGCGCTCGGCCGGCAACCACACTTGATGTGGTCCCGGCCGGGTGATCCTTGGCGGGCATTTGCCCAATGCCGCCGTGTCTCATCACCCCGGACAAACCGGGGCGCGCATATCAGGCCTTCTTGGCCTTACGCACGGTCTTGCGAGCGACCGGCTTGCGCACGGCCTTCTTCTTTACAGCGCGGCGAGCAGCGCCGGCGCGCTTCACGCTGGCAACAACCTTCACCTTACGCTTTGCAGGAG
>JANNEO010000147.1:0-9775 GCA_031378805.1 Hyphomicrobiales bacterium | reverse complement strand
GCCGCCATCATGGGGCCGAATGGCTCCGGCAAATCGACGCTCTCCTACGTGATCGCAGGCAAGGAGGACTACGAAGTCCTCGACGGTGAAATCCTGCTGAATGGCGCCAACATCCTGGAGATGGAGGCCGATGCGCGCGCTGCAGCCGGGTTGTTCCTGGCCTTCCAATATCCGCTGGAAATCCCCGGTGTCGCCACCATGACCTTTCTCAAGGCCGCGATGAACGCCCAGCGCCGCACGCGCGGCGAAGATGAGTTGCAGCCTGCGGCGTTTATCAAGGCAGTGAACGGCGCGGCTGACCAGCTCGGCATCGCCAAGGACATGCTCAAGCGCCCGCTGAATGTCGGTTTTTCCGGTGGCGAGAAGAAGCGCATGGAGATTTTGCAGATGGCGCTGCTGGCACCCAAGATGTGCATTCTGGACGAGACGGATTCCGGCCTCGATATCGATGCGCTGAAGGTGGTGTCGGAGGGCGTGAACCGTTTGCGGGCGAAGGACCGCGCCTTCCTGGTGATCACGCATTACCAGCGCCTGCTCGATCATATTATTCCCGACACCGTGCATGTGATGGCCAGCGGTCAGATCGTGAAATCTGGCGGCAAGGAACTCGCACTGGAGCTGGAGAAGAACGGCTACCGCGACTACGCGACGGCGGCTTGACCATGAGCGCAGCCATATCCAACTTGAAGACTGCGGCTGAACTGGAGCTTTCGCGGCTCTTCAGCCAGCAACCCCATGCCGCACAGCCGCAGCGGGCGCAGGCCTTTGCTCGCGTGGAAAAGAGCGGCCTGCCGCATCGGCGCATCGAGGCGTGGCACTACACTGATCTGCGCGCCATGATGCGAAACGCCTTGCCGCTTTCCCCTGCACCCACGGCGGAAAAGACGGCCCGTCGGCCATGGTCGCTTGTGAAGAACGATGTGGTCTTTGCCTTCGTTGATGGCTGGCTTGTCACGCAACCGAGCCTGCCCAAGGGCGTGACCGTGACGACGTTGGACGAGAACGCGGCAGCCGTCGCCGACCGCGTGAACCGTGGAGTCGATCTCTCGGGTGACATCGTGACATCGCTCAACACAGCATTCATGACAGGCGGCGTGCTGATCGAGGTCGCGGCAGGTGTGGCCGTGAAGGAGCCTTTGTCGCTGGCCTTCGAGACCACGGCCGCAACAGCGTCCCATGCCCGTGTGGTGGTTTCGTTGGCGGAGGGTGCCTCGCTCACCGTGATCGAGACGCATCGCGGTGCCTCTGGTGCGGCTGCGCAGGAAAATACCGTGGTGGAGTTCACGCTGGCCGCTGGTGCCTCGGTCGAGCACGTCCGGGTCAACGCGGCGGATCACAAAGCACAGACGCTGTCGACCGTTTCCGCTCTGGTGGCGAGTGATGCGCATTTCAGCACGCTCTCGCTGACGACGGGCGCGGCGCTCTCGCGCCATCAGGTGTTTCTGCGGCTGCATGGCGACAACGCCAAGGTTGGCGTGCGGGGCGTCACGCTGCTGCGCGGCACCCAACATGCCGACACAACGCTGGTAAGCGAGCATGACGCGCTGAATGGCGAAGGGCGCAAGCTTTTCAAGACAATCGTCGATGACGAGGCGCGGGGCGTCTTCCAAGGGAAGATCATCGTCAAGCCTCATGCCCAGAAGACCGATGGCAAGATGGCTTCCAACGCGCTTCTGCTTGGCGAACATGCCTCCATGCATTGCAAGCCGGAGTTGGAAATCTTCGCGGATGACGTGGTGTGCGGTCATGGGGCGACGGTTGGCGCCTTGGATGACACCCTGCTGTTCTATCTTCGCTCGCGCGGCATTGGCCGCAAGGAAGCAGAATCTCTGATGATCATGGCCTTTGCAGGAGAAGCATTGGAGCATGTGACGCATGACGGCTTGCGGGAGGCGCTGGTGGCGCTGACGGCGGACTGGCTGGCGGCAAGGACGTGAGACTTTTCCTTCTCCTTTGGGAGAAGGTGTCACGCGGAGCATGACGGATGAGGGAGAATCCCTGACCGTCGTGGTTCTCCCTCAACCGGTCGGCACTCGCCGACCACCTTCTCCCAAGGGAGAAGGAGGAGCACAGACAATTGACCTACGATATCGCCCGCATCCGCGCCGACTTTCCTGCCCTTCGGCTCCAGCCTTATGGCAAGCCGCTGGTCTATCTCGACAACGCGGCATCGGCCCAGAAGCCGCAGGCCGTGCTTGAGCGCATGACCCGCGCCTACGAAACAGAATATGCCAATGTTCACCGTGGTTTGCACTATCTGGCGAATGCGGCGACCGAGGCTTATGAGGAGGCCCGCGCCATCTGCCGCACTTTCATCAACGCGCCTTCCGTCGACGAAGTGATGTTCACCAAGAACGCGACCGAAGCCTACAACCTGGTGGCCTCGTCGCTTGGCCGTCATCTGGAGATCAAGGAGGGAGACGAGATCATCCTGTCCATCATGGAGCATCATTCCAATATCGTGCCCTGGCATTTCTGGCGTGAGCAGAAAGGGGCCGTGATCAAATGGGCGCCGGTGGATGATGATGGCAATTTCCTGTTCGAGGAATTCGAGAAGCTCATCACGCCGCGCACCAAGGTCATCTCCATCACCATGATGTCGAATGCGCTTGGCACCATCGTGCCGGTGAAAGAGGTCTGTGCGTTGGCGAAAAAGCACGGCATTCACGTGCTTGTGGATGGCGCGCAGGCCGCCGTTCATCTCGATATCGACGTGCAGGATATCGGCTGCGATTTCTTCGTCATGACGGGCCACAAGCTTTATGGCCCCTCAGGCATCGGCGTTTTATGGGGCCGGAAGGCGCTGCTTGATGCCATGCCGCCATTCCTGGGCGGTGGCGAGATGATCCGCGTCGTCACAGAAGACACAGTCACCTACAGCGAGGCTCCGCACCGTTTCGAGGCGGGAACCCCTCCCCTGGTGCAGGCCATCGGCCTTGGCGAGGCGATGAACTATATCAATGCCATCGGCAAGCCTGCGATCCGCGACCACGAGGATGCTCTGGTGCGCTATGCCCATGAAAAATTGGGTGAAATCAATTCGATCCGCATCATCGGCAAGGCCCGACACAAGAGTGCGGTCGTGTCCTTCGCCTTCGAGAACGCCCATGCCCATGATGTCGCCACAGTGATCGACCATCATGGTATCGCCGTGCGGGCGGGATCCCATTGCACCATGCCATTGCTTGCCCGCTTTGGCGTCACCGCAACTTGTCGGGCATCGTTTGGCATGTACAACACCATTGAAGAGGTGGATGTGCTGGCAAACGCCCTGCGCAAGGCTGAAGCCTTGTTTGCTTGAGCCAGAAAGCCTAAACTCGAAACATGACCGAGACAATCGACACCGTACACCCAAACGCACCCGCTGTGGCGAGCGCCAGCACACTCGCGCCAGAGGAGATCGATCGGCTGACCGATGACATCATCGCGGCGCTGAAGACTGTCTACGATCCCGAAATCCCCTCCGACATCTACGAGCTTGGCTTGATTTATCGCGTGTCGATCAGCGATGAGCGTCATGTGGATATCGACATGACGCTGACAGCTCCTGGTTGTCCTGTCGCAGGCGAAATGCCGGGTTGGGTCGAGAATGCCGTAAGCGTGGTTCCTGGCGTCTCGGGTGTGAAGGTCGCCATGACCTTCGAGCCGCCGTGGGACCAGTCCCGCATGTCGGATGAAGCCCGTGTTGCGCTGGACATGTGGTGAGCGGAACGCTTCCTTAACCGGGATGCACTGAAACTGACGAGGGTTAGTACGGGTCTCGATTTTTGCCCGGAGACCCTCTACATTCATGCTTGCGATCACGGGCCTTGAACCCGTTGCTCGAAAGGACAAGACCATGCGCCCCAGACCACAGGTCATGACCATCACCGATGCTGCGGCCGAACGGGTCCGTTCTGCCGTTGCCACTGCGGAAAAGCCGGTTGTCGGCCTGCGCGTCGGCGTCAAGAATGGCGGGTGCGCCGGCATGAGCTACACGGTGGAATATGCCGAGATGGTCAATCCCTTCGATGAGTTGATTGAGGACAAGGGTGTCAAGGTTCTGGTCGATCCAAAAGCGATCCTGTTTCTCCTGGGGTCGGAGATGGACCTGAAGACCGACAAGTTTGCCTCCACCTTCGTGTTTCGCAATCCGAACGAGACCTCGGCCTGCGGCTGCGGCGAGAGCGTAGCGATCACGCCCGCCAAGGAACCGCCGGAACACGCTGTCGCGTAATCATCACGGAGTGACAATCGCGGGCTTTCGGCTGTTGCCGGAAGCCGGTCCTGACGATCCCGGTGCTTTGCAGTGTGTACCATCAGCATCGCCAGCAAGCCGTTGCCAATGAAGTCAGGGGCTTCGAACGCAAAACAGAAGTGCGCCTGCGGCGTGTAAAATTCTTGTGCCCTGAAGGCTTGCATCGCTGCTGTGTTGCGTCTATCACGCTCGCTCTTCCGCTACGGCCATGCCGTTGGAACGAGGCGCCCGTAGCTCAGCTGGATAGAGCACCAGACTACGAATCTGGGGGTCAGAGGTTCGAATCCTTTCGGGCGCGCCACTTTCAATCCATTGCTAAGCTCTTACAGCAACACACGGCAATTACGGCCTTGTGCGGTTGCCTATTTGGCCAAGCTCTTCAGCCAGAATTTCGAAGACAACCCGCACCCGTCGGCTCGTGCGCAACTCCCGATGAGATACCAGCCAGATCGGGACGGCCACGCCTGGCAGATCCGGCAGCAAACGTTGCACACCTGGCATCTGCTCCGCGATTTCACGCAGCATCATGCAGACACCCAAGCCGTGCCGTACGCATTCCCACAGAACCACTGCATTGCTGGAAACGATTCTGAAGTGATCGGCGGGAATGGAAATGCCCGCCGCCAGCAACTGCTGGGAAAATTCTTCCACCGGCTCGAAACCCAGCATGGCTACCTTGCTCAGATCGCTGACCGTTTGGGGCGTGCCGTTCTGCGCAAGCCAGCGCTCGGCTGCGTAGAAATGGGCCTCAACGTCGCCAATGTGCCGGGCGATCAGATCAGGCTCTTTCGGCCGCACATGACGGATCGCTATATCGGCCTCTCGCCGCCGCAGGTCGCTCAAGGCATTCGAAGCCACGATCACCAGGGTGACTTGCGGGGCTTCACGACGAATCCGCTCCACAACACGCGGCAGGAGATAGGCCGAGACGGCGTCGGTTGCAGAGAGGCTGACCCGGCCCTCCACTTCCTGAGATGTTCCTGCAGCGGCCAGAGCCATGGCTTCGGCGGCAGCAATCATGGTGCGGGCAGGCTCCAGCAGCCTGTGTCCGGATTCTGTCAGGATCAGGCGCTTGCCGATGCGCTCAAACAGCGCGATGCCCAATTCCGCTTCGAGCGCCGCGACCTGACGCGACAGGGTTGGCTGGGTGAGGTTGAGCCTGCGCGCAGCAGCAGAGAGTGAGCCACATTCAGCCGTGATGCTGAACGCGCGGGCAAGATTCCAATCGAGATTGATCATGCAAATACGTATATCACTTGTACTTAATCTCGCAATTTCAAATGTCAGGAACCGTGATACGACGCTTCGACAAGGAGAAATACATGTTGCAAGCCATTGATGATGCGCGCTTCTGGAACCGGATAGCGCCGAAATATGCCAGGGACCAGATCAAGGACATGGCGGGCTATGAGCGCTCGGTCGAGCGCACCCGTCTTTTGCTGAAGCGCACGGACACCGTGTTGGAAATCGGGTGCGGCACTGGCACGACAGCGTTGAAGCTTGCGCCTTGTGTGGCCCACATGGTGGCGAGCGACGTCTCGCGTGAGATGATCTCGATCGCGCACGAGAAGGCAGTGGCGCAATCCTGTTTCAACGCACAGTTCGTCGTTGCAGCAGCGGGTCAAGCACCCGGCATCGCAGGAAGCTATGATGCTGTGGTGGCTTTCAATCTGTTGCATCTGCTGGCAGATCGACCTGCAACACTGGCAACTGTGTTTCGCTTGCTGAAGCCGGGCGGTCTGTTCATTTCCAAGACGCCCTGTTTGTCGGAAATGAACCCGCTGATCCGCCTGGCTGTTCCTGCCATGCGCATGGTGGGCAAGGCACCGTTCGTCTCGTTCTTTTCGGCTTATGATCTGGAATGCGAGATCGCCGATGCAGGTTTCATCATCATGGATCGGGAGTATCATGGATCGAAGGGCAAGGATGCGCGGGTTTTCTTGATTGTTCGCAAACCTGCCGAATGACGCCACAAATCTGCATCAGTCAAAACGTCCCAGCCGATCAGTTCACCTTGCGCATTCACGCCCGGCGGACAGACAGCAGAAAGGTTTCGACCTCTGACTTGAGGCGCTGTGCCTCGCCTTCAAGGTTCACCGAGGCCGAGATCATTTCCTGGGTTGCCAGGCTGGCACGGTTTGCGGCTTGCGAGACGAAGGCAATGTCACGTGCGACATTCTCGGTGTCCATTGATGTTTTCTGAACGTTCTCGGCAATCTGGCCCGATGCCTCGGATTGCTGGTGAATGGATGCGGAAACAGCGCCGGCAGAGGCTTCCAGGCGCTCGATCAGGGCATTGATTTCGCCAATGCTGCGCACGGAAATCTCGGTTTCCGCTCGGATCTGTGCGGTTTGGGCGGAAATCGTTTCGGTCGCGTTGGAGGTTTGGTGGGCCAGTTGCTTCACTTCGCCCGCGACGACGCCGAAGCCCTTGCCTGCCTCGCCTGCCCTCGCCGCTTCAATCGCGGCATTGAGTGCCAGGAGGTTGGTCTGCTCGGCAATGGAATTGATGGTGCTGGCGAGGCTGCCGATGCGATCAACTGCGGTCGCCAGGTTGCGCATGTTGTCCTGCGACGCGGCAGCGCGATCGAAGACATCCTGCGTGAGCTTGCGCGTTTGCGCGACCTGACGTCCGATTTCGTCTATCGAGCCAGCCAAGCTGTCGGTGGCGCTGGCAACGGTGATGATCTGCTGGGAAATGCGACTGGATGCGGACACGGTGGAGGCGGCCTGCTCTGTCGTTGCGGTGGCTGCCACCTGCATTTCCCGCGCGGTGGTTTCGAACTGCGAGGCGGCTTGCGCTACGCCACCAATCACGGACTGCACGGCCGTTTCGAACCCGAGGATGGCCTGTTCGATGGCCTGCTGGCGTAGGGCCTTTGCGGCATTTTCCTCTTCGATCCTCGCCTCAAGGTCGATCTTCTGGCTGTTGCTATCTCGAAAGCGCGTCAACGCCCGCGCCATGTCGCCCACTTCTCCCCGCTGGCCGATATGCGGAACATCAAAGGTGAAGTCCTGGTCCGCCATGCGGCGGGCGGCCAGTGCGAGGGTTCGCAATGGCCGCGTCTTACGCACGACGATCACGACTGTCAGGCCCAGCAGCAGCGTGATGGCGGCAACAGCACCCAGAAGGTTTTGCAGCCATTGGCGGCGCAATTCTGCCTCGATCCTTTCTGTAGAGAACCCGATGGCGTAGTAGCCCAGCGCCTTGTCCGAAGTGCGATCGTCGATGATCGCGCCGATACGGAAAATGTGCCTGTCTATCTCACGCGTCACCTGTCCACCGGGCTGCCGAGACAACTCTGCTGCTGGCTTTGCGCCAAGAATGTCGACAAAGCGCTTCTCCGACATCATGTAGGCAAAACCCTGACGGCCATGCTGGATCGAGTGGTATTTCTCGCTGATGAAGACATGCGCCTCACGGAAATCCGCATTGACCTCAAGTGCGCTCATCACGGAGTTGATCGTGGTGATGTTGTCGAGCATCACGGATTCCGCCACGGTCGGCAGCGAGAGCGCATAAATCAGTTTGATCTGATCCGCGAAATCCGCGCGGGCCTTTCGGTCATAGCTCGTTGCCAACAAGGCCGCCGCCAACAGCAAGACACCCGCCAGCACAGGACCAAGCACGACAGCGACCTGCCCGCCGACTGTCCCCAGGGAAGGCAAGATGCCTGTGGCGTTCTTTTTTTGGAATGACACTGATTTCAAGCCCCAGCACTTCCATCCCGCGAGTCTCTGGCGGACTCATCCTGTCTGTGTGGCAAACAACTGCATCAGATTCAAGTCTGTGCAAGAAATTTACGTAAATTTCTTAGAAACTCAAATCGACAGTATCATGCCATCGTGGGCGGGAGTGATATGGTCTGGCAAGTCACGCACCAGGGCAGCGTAATCCAGATCGCTGTGCAGGTTGGTCAGCACGGCACGGCGGGGCTTGATGCGGTCAATCCACTCCAGTGCCTGCTCCAGGTGAAAATGACTGGGATGCGGCTTCAGGCGCAGCGCATCGATGATCCAGAGGTCCAGTCCCCGTAAATCGTCCAGCGCCGTGTCGGGAATGGCACTGACATCTGGCGTATAGGCCATGGCACCAATGCGCAGGCCCAGTGCGTCGATATTGCCATGCACCAGCCGGAACGGCTTGATCGCCATGGCTCCTCCCGCCCCGCTGACCTCGAAGGCAGTCCCGGCCTCGATGCGACGCTCGACAAGAATCGGCGGGTAGTCGCTCCCTTTTGGCGTGCGGAAAATATAATCGAATCGCTGCAGCAGGCCCTTTGCGGTTGCGTCGTCCATGAACGCATCGATGCACTTTCGGTTGTGGATCACCAATGGCCGCACGTCGTCGATGCCGTGGCAATGATCGGCATGTTCGTGCGTGTAGACGATGGCATCGAGCTGCACGACGCCCGCGTCGATCAACTGATCGCGCAGGTCAGGGGAGGTGTCGACCAGCACCCGCGTCGTGCCGCCCTCGCCTTCCTGCTCCAGCAGGACCGAGCAGCGGCGGCGGCGGTTCTTCGGATTGGCGGGATCGCAGTCTCCCCAGCCCTGCGCCACGCGCGGAACGCCGCCGGATGAGCCGCAGCCCAGGATGGTAAGCCTGCGGGTCATGTCGCAAGCACCTGTCGCGGCAGGCGCGTGAAGAGCCGCTCGGCATTGGCCGATGTGATGGCGGCGATTTCTTCCACCGTCACGCCCTTCACTGCGGCCAGTACTTCCGCCGTATGCCGGGTGAAGGCAGGTTCGTTGCGCTTACCGCGATGGGGCATCGGGGCCAGATAGGGCGCATCCGTCTCGACCAGCAGCCGGTCCAGTGGTGTGTCGCGCGCAATGGCCCGCAGTTCGTCCGATGCCTTGAAGGTGAGAATGCCGGACATCGAAAGGTAGAAACCAAGCGCCACGCTGCGCCTGGCCAGCTCCGGCCCGGATGAAAAGCAGTGCAGGACGGCGGGGAAAGCTCCCTTTGCAGTCTCATCCTCCAGAATGGCGATCATGTCCTCATCGGCTGCGCGGGCATGGATCACCAGCGGGAGTTGCGTGATGCGTGCTGCTGCGATGTGCGTGCGAAAGCCCTGCGCCTGGGCAGCGCGGGGGGCCTTGTCGTAGTGGAAATCAAGTCCGGCCTCGCCGATGCCGACGCATTTTGGATGATCCGCAAGCGTGACCAGTTGATCAGCCGTCACGTCAAGTTCCTGATCGGCATAGTGCGGATGCGTGCCGACCGTGAAGAAAACATTGTCATGCGTGTCCGCAAGAGCGCGATAGGTCGCGGCTCGTGCGACATGCGTGGAGATCGTGATCATCCGGAACACGCCAGCTGCCTTCGCCCGCGCCAGAACGCCGTCGATGTCCGCCGCCAGATCAGGAAAATCGAGGTGGCAATGGGTGTCGATCAGCATGGGTAGAAGTCCCGCTTCTCCCGTTGGGAGAAGCTGTCACGTGGAACGTGACTGATGAGGGAGAACCACAGATCGTCGGGTTTCTCCCTCATCCGACCGCCTCCAGCGGCCACCTTCTCCCAAGGGAGAAGGA
>JANNEO010000097.1:0-46332 GCA_031378805.1 Hyphomicrobiales bacterium | reverse complement strand
GAACGGCGGTGTGACGCAACTGGTTTCTGCGGGAGAGGTGCATCTGCCGGGCCGCCCGAGGGATGCGGAGGGTGTGAAGGCACTGGCGATCACTGCGCAACGGTGCTTCCAGAATTTCCGGCCAGCAGGAGCCAAGGTCATCGCCGGTGCGCCGGTGCCGGAACTTGGGTTCGCGCGCGATGTCTACGAGCAGCTCAAGGCATCGGGCATTCGCCACATTGGCGAGATCGGCCTTGGCACGGTCGCCAAGGGTGCTGATGCCCGCAAGGTGGTGGACTGGTGCCGCGAGATCGGCCTTGAGTCGATCATGCACACCGGCGGACCCTCCATCGCGGGTTCGCATTTCGTCAGCCGCGAGGATGTACTGGAGGCACAACCTGATGTGGTCAGCCATATCAATGGCGGACCCACCTCCATCGCTCATGCCTGCGTGCGCATCCTGTGTGAACAGGCCAAGGGTTCGCTGGAGGTCGTCCACAACGGCAACGAGAAATCGGCACTGGTCGCGCTTGAAGCAGTGAGGGCGAACGGACGCCTTGCAGACTTCCTGATCGGGACCGATGCGCCTGCGGGTTCCGGCGTGCAACCCAATGGCATGATCCGGATGGTGGCGCTGCTGGCTTCGATGGGCGGGTTACCGGCGGAGCAGGCAATCTGCCTGGCGTCCGGCAACATTGCGAAGAAGCGCCGTCTCGATGGTGGCCTGATCGCGGTGGGTCAGCCCGCCGATCTGGTATTCATGGACAAGCCGCAGCATTCCTCCGGCAGGGATCTGCTGGATGCCATCAGCCTTGGCGATATCCCCGGCATTGGCATGGTCGTGATCGATGGCCATGTTCGCACGGGGCGCTCGCGGTCCACACCTCCCGCGCATACCGCGCCTGTCATTACTGGAGCTTGAGAGACACCCATGAGCCTCATTGAAATTCGCAGGATCGTCACGCTGACCGAGGAGATCATGCGCGAGACCGGCCCGGCCCCGGGGCATGTGCTGAAACGTGCGGCCGTGCTCGCTGTGCTGACCAACCCCTATGCCGGGCGTTACGAGACCGACATCCTGCCGATGATGGAGGCGCTGAAAGCACCGGGTCTCGAGATGGCAAAACGCTGCATCGCGGCGCTGGGTGGCGATGCCAAGACTGTCGCGGGCTACGGCAAGGGTGCCATCGTGGGGGAAGGCGGCGAACTGGAGCATGGCGCCCTGTGGCATGTGCCCGGCGGCTACGCGATGCGCGGCCTGCTGGGTGATGCCAAGGCCATCGTGCCCTCCACAAAGAAGGTGGGAGGACCAGGTGCCAGGCTCGATGTTCCGATCACGCATATCAATGCCTCCTATGTGCGCTCGCACTTCGACGCGATGGAAGTGGGCGTGCCGGGTCATCCCCGCGCCGATGAACTCGTTTTCGTTCTGGTGATGACCACGGGTGCGCGCATCCATGAGCGCGTGGGTGGCCTGAAGCCCTCCGAGATCAGCGTCTGGGACGGGCAGCGATGAGGGCCAGCATTCGCAAGATCACGGTGCAGATCGACGAAACGCTGGTCGAAATGGGCGAGATCGTCTCGCCACCCACGCGCCGCGCAGTCGCCTGCGCAGTTATCGCCAATCCCTTCGCAGGCCGCTACGCCCAAGATCTTACCCATCTGACAGAGATCGGTGTTGAGCTGGGTGATCTCCTGACCAGGCGTTGCCTCACTGCGCTGGGCATTCGGCCTGAGCAGGCGGAAAGCTTCGGCAAGGCCGCGATCGTGGGCGATGGTGGCGAACGGGAACATGCCGCCGCCATCCTGCATCCAAAGATGGGGACGCCCGTGCGGGCCGCGCTGATCAGGGGACCGGCGCTCATTCCCTCCGCCAAGAAGATGGGCGGCATCGGCACAGCCATCGATGTGCCGTTGGGGCACAAAGATGCGGCTTTCGTGCGCTCGCATTTCGATGCGGTGGAAGCCAGGGTGAGCGATGCTCCCCGCAGCGGCGAGATCGTCGTCGCCATCGCCATCACCGATTCAGGCCGACCGCTTGCCCGCATCGGCGGGCTGCAGAAACACGAGATCAAGGGCGAGGATGGGCTGCGATAGACCGTGAACGCGCCTTTGCTTCGTCTCGACTGCATGGCATTGTCCGCTGATGGAGCTGTACGCCCTTCCCTCGAATCCCGTTCCCAGCAATCCGCTGGTTGGCAGCATCGTCACGCCTGATGGTGTCACGCTGCGCTACGCACGCTGGCGGCCCACCGCACGGCGCGTGCGGGGAACGGTGTGCCTGATCCAGGGGCGGTCGGAATGCATCGAGAAGTATTTCGAGACCATTGTCTCGCTGCGGCGCAGAGGGTTTGCGGTTCTTGCCTTTGACATGCGTGGACAGGGCGGCTCGCAACGCCTGCTGGCGGACCCGCGCAAGGGCCATGTCGATGATTTCGATGAATATGGCGTCGATATCGACAGCATGATCCGCCAGGTCATGCGTCCGGATATGCCACCGCCCTATTTCGCCTTGAGCCACTCCATGGGTGCGGCCTCCCTTCTGTTGATGCTGGATCGAGGCGGTATGCCGTTTGACCGGGCGGTGCTCCTGGCGCCCCTGGTCGGCCTCAGGGAACTGGCCTTCCCCGCACTTGCAAAGGCCGCGGCAGGCGCCTTCGATTTCTTTGCCCTTGGCACAAGCTACATTCCTGGCGGAGGGGCCACAGCGCTGGTCACCAAACCCTTCGCGGGCAACAAACTGACGGCTGATCCCGTCCGCTACAAGCAGATGGCCGATCTTGTGGGTGCCTACCCGCATCTGGGCCTCGGTGATCCGACAATTCGCTGGACCCTGGCAATGTTCGCCATGTTCCGGCGTTTCCAGGACCGGGATTTCGGGCATCGGATCGCTGTTCCCAGCCTTGTCATCCTGCCGGGTGCCGACCCGCTGTGCTCCACGCCCGCCGCAGAGGAGCTCGCGGCACGGCTCAGGGCCTGCACGACGATACGCATTCCAGGTGCGCGGCACGAATTGCTGACGGAGCGCGACCCCTACAGGCGGCAGTTCTTCGCGGCCTTCGACGCGTTCATCCCAGGCGACAGCCAGGAATCGGAACTTCTTGCCCCTGAGGCTGTCGATGAGAGCGTCGCTGGTTGACTACTGGTCGGACAGCACCTTCAAGGCCTTATCGTGCAGTCGGGGATCGCCTGATGCCAGGATCGCGCCACCCTTGGCCGCGCTGCCCCCGGTCCAGGTTGTCACGACGCCGCCTGCCCCTTCGATTACAGGGATAAGGGGCGCAATATCATAGGGTTGGAGCCCGGCTTCGCAAACCAGGTCGATCTGGCCTGCTGCAAGCATCGCATAGGCATAGCAATCGCCACCATAGCGCGGCAGCTTGCACAGCGCTTCGAGCCGATCATAAGCCTCACTTTCCGCCCCTTTGAGAATGCGGGGGCTGGTGGTGGAGATGAAGGCGTCCGAAAAGGCGGCACAGCGGCGCGTGGACAGTTGGCGGTCTCCTTTCGCCGAGATGACCCTGGCGGTGCGGCCATCGCCAACAAAGCGTTCACCGACATAGGGCTGGTTCATCATGCCGTAGAGCGGGTTTCCATGGCGCTGCAGGCCCACGAGCGTCCCCCAGGTCGGCAAGCCACAGATGAAACCGCGGGTGCCGTCGATGGGATCGATGATCCATTCGTATTCCGCGCCCTCCATTTCGACGCCGAACTCCTCGCCACGGATGGCGTGATCGGGGAAAGCCTGCCGGATGCGCTGGCGAATGGCCTGTTCGGCCACGCGATCGGCTTCGGTCACCGGATCAAAACCGCCGGCATCAAGCTTGTTGGCGATGCTGTTTTGCATTCGGAAGAACGGCAGGATGACCGCCGCAGAGATATCCGCCAGGTCTGCGAACAACTGATCGAGAATGAGAGGAGTCATCGAAAACGATCCAGGTTAGAGAGTGTTGACACACTGGGCCAAATCAATGGACTTGGCTGAGATTGAGACCAAATGCACACAGAACAGACGATTGTCCTTTTTCCCTGCATAGAATTCCGCCAGCCATGCAAAAAGCGCATATCAGGAATTGGTAGGATATATTCTATATATTTTTCAATGGCTTAGAAGATTTATTCACGTAAGATACCATCACTATCTGCAAACTTTTCGTTCAGATCGAAACAATCCTCTTGCAAATGCTGCGCTGCAGCGCAATCTTCGCAATTGCGAAATGACAACCTTGTTGTCGGCTCGTTGCCCTTCTTGGGCGTTTCCTCCCTAAACTTGGGCCGCACTCCGTGCGGCCCCTTTTTTTTGGCAGCTACTCCGCAGCCTGCCGCCAGGGGTGCGCGGCCTCGGCCAGGAGTTGCTGCGTGCGGCGCATCGCAAACATCATTTCATCCGCCACGGCCGCGAAGTGCGGTTTTGGCTCCAGCGTTTCTTCATGCATGTAAAGGCTGCGATTGATCTCGATCTGCAGCACGTGGATCGACGCCGCGGGTTGACCGTAATGCTCGGTGATGAAGCCACCCGCGTAGGGCCGGTTGCGGACGACACGCAAGCCCTTCTCCTCGAAAGCGGCCTGCACGGAATCGATCAGCACGGGTGCGCAGCTCGTGCCGTAGCGGTCGCCCAGAACAATGTCGGGCCTGACAGCTGTTTCTGGCCCAAGGCTGGCGGAGGGCATGGAATGGCAGTCAAACAGGATTGCCTCGCCAAACCCGCGCTGCGTCTGGTGCATGAGGTTTCGCAAGGCCCTGTGGAATGGGCGATAGATCGTATCGATCCGCTGCAACGCATCGGCCACGCTCAGTCGGTCCCGATAGATTTCCTGTCCGTCGCCCACAATGCGCGGAATGCTGCCAAGGCCACCGGCCACGCGCATAGACCGGGTGTTGGCGAAAGAGGGCAAGCGCTCCTCGAACATCCTGGGGTCGAGTTCATAGGGCTCGCGGTTCACGTCAAGATACGCACGGGGGAAATGGGCCTTGAGCAAAGGTGCGCCCATCAGAGGGGCGCCGGCAAAGAGCAGATCGACATAGCAATCCTCCGAGCGCCGGAGGGCAAGCCGGTCAAGCCGCGCCATCGCCAGGAAGGCATCAGGGTAGTTCCGTCCCGAATGCGGCGTGCTAAAAACGAAAGGCAACAACGCCTCAGTCGGCGCGAGGATCTCGAACGGTGGTTCGAAACAGACCTCCAAGGGTGGCTTCCTTCCTCGAATCAACACTTTCGTCCTAACCATAGGGCGCAAAAGCGGCAGTGGTTCACTGGTTCTTTACCACCCGTTGCGCTAACCTGTCTGCACCTGTTCAAAAAACGAGCGAAAAGCAATGCCCCGGATCCTGCTGGCTGAAGACGACAACGACATGCGGCGATTCCTGGTGAAAGCCCTGCAGAACGCGGGATACGATGTCACATCATTCGACAACGGATTGTCTGCCTACAATCGCTTGCGGGAAGAACCGTTCGAACTGCTTTTGACGGATATCGTGATGCCGGAGATGGACGGGATCGAACTTGCACGCCGGGCCACGGAACTCGACCCAGACATCAAGGTGATGTTCATCACGGGTTTCGCCGCAGTGGCGCTGAACCCGGATTCCAAAGCCCCCAAGGATGCCAAGGTGCTGTCCAAGCCCTTCCATCTGAAAGACCTGGTCAGCGAAGTGAACCGGATGATCCAGCAGGCTGCCTGATCCCTGCCGAAACCGATCGATTTCAACGGTTGCAAGCGGCAACCGCTCCAGCTATAGCGGCTCACCCCTCCACGATCCTTGCAAGTTCGGGCGCTTAGCTCAGCGGTAGAGCACTACCTTGACATGGTAGGGGTCACAGGTTCGATCCCTGTAGCGCCCACCATCTTGCCTGTTGCGCGGCAACACTCTCTCACAACCGCATTATGGACGCCCTGGCGCAGAGATATGCCGTGCAGACTGCATGATATCTGCGCGAATCCGTGATGTTCCGGCACCCTCTCTCAACCATTGCGAGAAGAGGATCATGGAAATGGCGGGCCTTAAACGCTTCATTAGCCATAAAGCCTTACTGCTGTTTTCAGTGGTATGCAGCCCGCAAAGGGCTGTGCGTTGAGTTCGGCGGGTCTGTGCAATGGCAAGAAGCGATCGTGATGGCCTGGCTTCGCTGATGGTTGCGGTCCGGGCCTCGGAGCCGTTGCAATCTCATCGGGAGGGGGTAAACGACTTCCGAGACCTCGTGAACGGTTTCATCCGTCTCGAAAAGGCCTCGGACGACACCGTGATCCTGGTGAAGGCCGACGGTACCCATGTGCGTCTTGACGCCGAGCAGACTGCCGATCTGGCGCTCGCACTCCTGCGGGCGGCATCGGACAATCCTGGCGACCATGCCGCGCTGATCCAGCTCCATGCCATCGCGGCCGCGCGCAACCTGCATCTCGATGCACCGGGACCAGGACTGCTACAAGAACCAGGACTGCTACAAGAATCGTCGGTCCTGATGGCGCAGGTGCTGGCCGCAACGGACGGACAGCCGATCGAACCCACACCGGATGCCCAAACAAGCCCGGAAGTGCCACAGAACTTCTCTGAGTTTCGCGCAATGGACGGGTTGCAGAACCCTGACAATGCCCAGTTTCGTACCGGCTACACGTCTGGATTCATCGGTCCGGGACGGGGGCATCTCGGCGGCTTGCCAGACGAGGACATCACTTTCCGAAACAGCTTCCGACGGGGATTGACCGTTGTCGATATCGGCGATGAAGGCACGCCGCTTGCAGGCGACATCGGCGATCAGCTTGCGACGGATGGTGCAGACCAAGATTCCTTCCAGACAACCAGTCTCAATCATCCCTACGAGCCTGGCTTCGTTGGGCCGGCGATCAACCACCTCACCCCTCTGCGCAACGAGGACTATCGCTTCGCAGAAATCGCGCCGCGCGAGCTGAGCCCGCGCAACAGCGAGGTTGTGTTCTACTCTGCCCCAACACTGGTCCCTGTCCCCGTCCAGATCCTTGACCTCACAGTGCTGGAAGATCAGCCGATTGCTGGTACCATTTTCCCGCAGGGCATCCCTAGCGGCGGCGTCGTGAACAATCTGGTGGTCCTCAACCAGCCGCCGGTTGGCACCGTCACCATCGACACGCAGGGGAACTTCACCATCACCGTTCCGCCCCATTTCTCGGGGCCTCTGGTCTTTACCTACATCTATTACGACGGCACTGGCGCGGAACGCACCAGCACGGTTGGCGTGATCGTAACACCTGTTGTCGATCCCCCTGCCGTTGCAACCGGACCTGGTGCCTTCGCTGGGCCGGAGGACGGCAGCCTGCCATTGACGGGCCTTTCGGCACAGCTGGTGGATCGTGACGGTTCCGAAAGCCTGACGCGCATTGTCATCGAAGGTGTTCCGCCAGGAAGCCGGTTCGTGGACATTGCGGGCAATCCGCTGGGCACAGACACGGGTTCCGGTGTCTGGACTTTCCTGCCGGGAGAAGTTGAACGGGCACATCTGCTGGCCGACATGCATGTGTCAGGGGTATTTGCACTGACACTCAGCGTGACATCGACGGAAGGGGCCAGCGGCCAGTCCTCGACCGTGACATCGCCTTTCACCGTCACCCTGGTTCCCGTTGCCGATGCGCCTGCACTCGCCGTGGGTGCAGGCATGTTCACAGGCCCGGAAGACCAGCCGATCATTTTGGCAGGCCTTGCGGCCAGCCTGGTGGATCAGGACGGCTCGGAGATCTTGGCGACGCTGATGATCTCGGGGGTTCCTGGCGGCAGCCAGTTCGTTGATGGCAGTGGCAGTGCCATCGGCCTGAACCTGGGCGGTGGTGTCTGGTCGTTCACACCAGCCGAACTGGCGATCCTGCGCTTTCTGCCACCCGAGCACGTCGCGGGCGTGTTCGACCTGGTGCTCACCTCGACAGCACGCGAGACAGCCAACGGTGATACCGCAACAACAACCCTGCCCTTTCGCGTGACCGCCACGCCGGTGGCGGATACCCCTGCTGTGTCGGTGGGCACCGGTGCTTTCCAGGGCGAGGAAGACACCCGCATCCCACTGCCGGGCCTGTCGGCTGCGCTGGTAGACCAAGATGGTTCGGAAACACTGAGTTCCGTGAGGATCACCGGCGCTCCTTCGGGCAGCCAGTTCACGAATGCTGCGGGCCAGCCCATCGGCACCGACAATGGCGACGGCACCTGGTCATTTGCCGCAGCAGACCTTGGTGGTCTGCACTTCCAGCCACCCCTGCACCTGCACGGCGTGTTCAATCTCATGCTGGAAGCCGTTTCCCGTGAAACAGCGACCGGCGGCACCGCAACGCGCGCCTTGCCCTTGACCATCACGGTGGATGCACAAGCCGATGCTCCCGCTGTGCCCGCTGGGTCCAGCCTAATCAGCGAAGATGTCACGACACCCATCGGCGCCGCAATGACGTATGCGACCGTGGACAATGATGGCTCGGAATCCGTCACCTCCGTGAGCGTCACGGGATTCCCACCCGGTGCCACCGTCGTGCTGCCAGCCGTGGGCGGTGCCACCGTCACGGCTGTCCCGGGGGGCTATGCCATCACCGGCCCGGCCGCCGATATCCGCGCGACGCTTGATGGACTTGGCGTGCGTGCGCCGCTCAACAACGACGCTGACATCGTGCTTGTCATCGGGGTGACGACGACTGATGCAGATGGGTCGACCGCGACCCGGACCGCGCCCTGGACTCTGAATGTCGCCGCCGTCGCTGATGCCCCCATGGTATCCGGCACTGCCAGCGGGGCCGAAGACACGACCATTGCCCTGCCTGTCACTGTTTCGCTGACCGATACCGATGGCTCGGAATCGTTGTCCTCCGTCATGGTCTCGCAAGTGCCTGCAGGGGCGGTGCTGGGCTGGAACTCCGCATTGCCGGGCGGCGTGACCGACAATGGCGGCGGCAGCTTCTCCTTCACGGGCACAACCGCCCAGATCCAGGCGCTGCTGCTGTCCCTTACCATCCGGCCCCCCGTCCATTCCGATCTCGACTTTTCCTTGCGCGTGACCGCGACCAGCACGGAAAGCAATCCGTCCGGCGGCCAGATTGCAGTGGCGAACGCAACGACGGTGTTCGACGTCGCGGTTGTGGTCACCGCTGTGGCGGACGCACCCAGCCTTTCGAGTGCTTCCTCCCGGGGCGACGAGGACAGCGTGATTTCGTTTGGCCCGGCCATCAGCTACGGGCTGGTGGATGCAGACGGATCCGAAACCATCACGGCAGTGACCCTGTCGGGTTTCCCCATGGGCGCGGTCGTGGCCTATGCGCCAATGGGCTCGGCCAGTGTTTCCCTTGCCGGTGGTATCTACACGCTGACAGGCTCACCGGCGGATATCCGGGCGACACTCGACAGCTTCTCCGTCCAAGCCCCGCCCAACAGCGATGCCAACCTGGCCATCACTGTTGGCGTGACCACAACCGATACCGGCGGCGTCACTGCCACGACCAGCATCATACATGCCATCATCATTGACGCAGTGGCCGACACGCCCAGCGTCTCCGGCACTGCTGTGGGTACGGAGGATGCTGTTCCCGTTTCCATCGTGATGGCGAATACCGACACCGATGGCTCGCAGACCATCACGCTCGTGCGCCTCGTGGCTTCCCCCGCGACACTCATTCTGAGCTGGATCGACCAGCCCGGCGCCACAGTGACGGCAAGCCCCGGCGGCATCTATGAGGTCTCCGGCTCCGAAGCAGGCATTCGCGCTGTCCTTGCTACCCTCCTGGCCACGCCGCCAACAAACACCAGCGGTGTTTTTGCGATTGATGTCAGTGTCACGTCGACCGAGACAGTCCCATCGGAAGCCGGCGAGATCAGCCTGCTCTCCAGCACCCGGACGATCTCGATCCCGGTCATCGCCAATGCCGACGCCGATGCGCCAACCCTGTCCACTGTGGCAGCGGTGGGCAACGAGGATGAACCCATCGTCTTTGGCACGGCCATAGCCTATGGCCTGGTCGATACGGATGGGTCGGAAGTGGTGTCCTCTGTCGCTCTCTCCGGCGTTCCTGTCGGTGCCGTCCTGACCTACACTGTCGCGCCAGGCGCGAGTGTTTCCATCGTCGGTGGCATCTGGACCGTCAGCGGTGACCAGGCAGCGATCCGCACAACGCTGGATAGCTTCGCGGTGCAGGCTGGCGCGGACACGGATGCCAATTTCGCGCTCTCCGTGGCTGTCACGACAACAGATGCAGGCGTTTCCAGCGCCACGACCACGGGCTCGGTGCCGATCACCGTGCGCGCCATCGCCGATGCCCCAACGGCCTCCGGTTCGGCCAGCGGCACTGAAGATATGGTCATTCCGCTGGTGATCACCATGGCGGACACGGATACGGATGGGTCGCAGTCGATCACAGCGGTGCGCATCGCGGGTGTGCCGACAGGTGGCGTGCTGGCCTGGACACCTGTTGCGGGCGTCACGGTCACCGATCTTGGCGGTGGCGTCTACACCATCACTGGCAGCGAAAGTGCGATCCGCACGGTGACGGGCAGCCTCACGCTGATACCGCCATCCAATCTCCACGGCACAATCAATCTCTCCGTCACGGTCACATCGTCGGAAACCTCGCCCAGCGAGTCGGGCGAGGTTGGCACGCCTGCTTCGGCCGACACCACCTTCGTGCTGCCCGTCACCATCGCGGCGCGTGCCGATGCACCAACCCTTGTGGTCTCCAATGCATCGGGCGAGGAAGACACGCTTGTTCCACTCATAGGCATCGCAGCCTCGCTCACTGATGCCGATGGTTCGGAAACCATCACCAGCATCCGGATCACCGGCGTTCCAGTAGGCAGCCGTTTCACCGACGCGGGTGGCGTCACGCGCGGCACGGACAATGGCGACGGCTCATGGTCCTTCACCCCGGCTCACCTCGGCGGATTGCATTTTGAGCCTGCGCTCCACCGGCATGGCGTCATCAGCCTCCAGCTCGAGGCAACCACGACGGAAGGTTCCAACGGCGACACGGCCACCACAACGCGCCCCTTCACGATCACGATCGATGCACAGGCTGACGCTCCTGCTGTTCCTGCGGGTGGCACGACCATCAACGAAGACATGCTAACCACGATCGGCACGGGCATCGCCTACAGTCTGGTGGACACTGACGGCTCCGAGGCCGTCAGCAAGGTCACAATCACCGGGTTTCCTGCGCTCGCATCCGTTGTCCTGGTCGCAGTTGGCGGCGCTGTCGTCACTGCAGTTGCAGGCGGTTACGATATCACCGGTTCGGCCACGGATATTCGCGCCACCCTCGATGCGCTGGCGGTTCGCGCAGCCCCAAACAGCGATGCGGACATCACGCTGTCGGTTGCTGTCACCACGACGGATGCCGATGGCTCGACAGCGACTGCGAGCAACCCACATGTGCTGTCCGTTGCGGCAATCGCGGATGCGCCCACCGTTTCAGGGGCGGCCACGGGCAACGAGGACACGACACTCGCTGTTCCCATCACCATCGGGCTGGTGGATACCGACGGCTCGGAAACGCTGACATCGGCTGTCGTCTCGCAGATTCCGGCTGGAGCCGTGCTGGGCTGGAACACCGGGCTTGCCGGAAGTGTCGTCGACAATGGCGACAACAGCTTCACCTTCACGGGAACAACAGCGGAAATCCAGGCCCTTCTGCTCTCCGTGACCATCCGGCCACCGCTCCATTCCGATGCCGATTTCATCCTGCGTGTCACGGCAACCGCCACGGAAAGCACTCTCTCCGGAGGTCAGGTCGCCACTTTGAACGCGATCACCACATTCGATGTCCCCGTCACGGTCACCGCCGTGGCGGACCAGCCGGTGATCACCGTGACGACGTCGCGGGGCGATGAGGATGCCGTGATCACGTTCGGCTCCGCCATCACCTACAGCCTGGTCGATGCGGACGGGTCCGAAGCCGTAAGCCAGGTGACGCTTTCGGGCTTCCCGGCGGGATCGACCGTGGCCTATGTCGCGGGCGGTGCCACCGTGGCGCTGGCCGCTGGCACCTACACCCTCACCGGCACGGCAGCCCAGATCAGGACCGCGCTCGACAGCTTCTCCGTGCAGCCGCCCGCCAACAGCGACGCCAACATCACCGTCGCCGTCAGCGTCACCACCACCGATACCGGCGGCGTCACGGCGACACGCAGCGGCTCGCACACCATCATCGTCGATGCCGTCGCCGATGCGCCCACGGGATCGGGCACGGCCACGGGCAGCGAGGACACCGACATCCCGCTCGCCATCACCATGGCCGTCGCCGATGCCGATGGGTCCGAGACCATTACCTTCGTCAGGATCGAGGGCGTGCCCACCGGCGGCTCGCTCGGCTGGACCAACTCCGCAGGGGCCACCGTCACCAGCCTGGGCGGGGGCACCTACACCATCGCGGGAACCGAGGCCGCCATCCGCTCCGTGCTGGGCACCACCACCGTGCGCCCGCCACTCAACTCCGACGCGGGCTTCTCCCTCACCGTCACGGTGCGGGCCACCGAGACCAACCCCACCACCGCAGGCGAGGTCTCGCTGCTCAACCGCGAGACCAGCTTCACCCTCCCCGTCACGATCAACGCTGTGGCGGACCAGCCGACTGTGCCCAACACCAGCACCAACGGCACCGAGGACACGACGATCACTTTTGGCACCAACGTTACCTACAGCCTGTTCGATACGGACGGCACCGAAAGCGTAACCCGTGCCACCGTCTCGGGCGTGCCAGTGGGCTGGGTGCTGGCCTACACTGCCACGGGCGGCGGCAGCGTTGCGCTCTCGGGAGGCATCTACACCATTACGGGAACGCCCTTGGGCATCCGCGCGACACTCGACAGCTTCCGCATCACACCGCCTCTCGATGATGATGCGGACGCTGTCCTCGCCATCTCGGTCACGACGACGGATACCGGCGGCGTGACTGCCACGCGCACGGCCACACATACGGTCGTGGTGGCGGCGGATGCAGACACACCGGTAATCGCTGTCGGTACCGGCACGTTCAATGGCCTGGAAGACACACCGATTGCGCTGGCCGGTTTCTCCGCCGCAATCACCGACACTGACGCGGGCGCAGGCAGGGCGGTTTCCGAAGTGCTGCATATCGTGCGCATCACCGCCGTGCCCAGCGGAAGCACCTTCCAAAATGGGGGCGGATCCGCTGTCGGAACGAATCTTGGGGGCGGTGTCTGGACCTTTGCGGCATCCGACCTGGCGACATTACGGTATCTTGGGCCCGTCAACCTCTCTGGTACCTTCGCTATGAACCTGGAGGCGATCTCCCGCGAGACGTCGAACAGCGATCTCTCGGTCACGGCAACACTGCCCTTCACTGTCACCCTCGGGTCTGTGCCGGATGCACCGATCGTCACAACCGGCAGCAGCACAGGCGTCGAGGACACCACCTTCAACTTCGGCAGCGCCATCACCTACGTCAAGGCCGATGCACTTGACGGATCCGAGTTCATTTCGGAGGTCGTGATATCGGGTGTTGTGTCGGGCTGGACAGTCGGCTTCACAGCAACGGGTGGCGGTGCAGTCAACACATCCACGCCGGGCACCTATCGCATCACGGGCACAGAAGCCGGCATACGCGCCACGCTCGACACCTTCACCATCCGTGCGCCGCTCGACAGCGACGACGACACCTCGGTGCAGGTGACGGTGACATCGCAGGAAACGGCGGGCGGCTCGGCGACATCGTCGCCCCTCGCGCATTCCATCGTGGTCAATGCCAAGGCGGATGCGCCATCGGTCAATGTCGGCCTGGGGACGTTCGGCACCAACGAGGACACCCGCGTTCTGCTCGCTGGCTTTGCCGTCGGCATCACCGATACCGATGCAGGCGCGGGTCGAACCGTCTCCGAGACAATTTCACTCGTGCGGATCACGGGCGTTTCCACTGAAACCGGCACGGGCTTCTTCAACCAGGCTACCGGGGGCGCTGCAATCGGCACAAATCTCGGTGGCGGTGTCTGGACCTTCACGACGGCTCAACTGGCAAGTCTCTATTACAATCCCGGCGTGGATCGCTCGGGCACCTACAACATGATTCTTGAAGCGACGGCGCGGGAAACCTCCAATCTCGATACGGCCGTCTTCTCGCGCAACTTCACCGTCAATGTCACCGGTGTGCCCGATCCGCTGATCATCACGCCAGGGTCGCTGACCATCGATGAAGACACGTTGCGCTCCGACATGGGCAACCTTTTCGGCGTCACTCTTTCCGACAATGATGGCTCGCAGACCATCGCCATGACGATCACGGGCTTGCCAACGGGGACGGGCGCAATCGTGACCTACACGGCGGGTGGCGCCACGGTGAACTACAACAGCGTGACGGGCGTCTTGACCCTTTCTGGCGCCTCGAATCTGGTGCTGGCCGCTCTGAATACGCTGGACATTCGCGCGCCGTCCAATTCCGATACCAATCTGGCATTGGGCATTTCCGCCACGACGACGGAGAACGGCACGACGCTGGGCCCGGCAACAGGCACGCTCAATGTGGTGGTGCGGGCGGTTGCCGACCTGCCGACCATCAGCGGTTCTGCGACAACCTCCGAGGACACGCTGGTCACGGTTCCCGTCACGGTGGCGCTGACCGATACGGATGGCTCGGAGACCTACAGTTACGTTGATATCCGGCTCCAGGCCGGAATGCCGGTGGGGACAGTGCTGAACGTCGCGTCTGTGGGCGGCGCAACCGTTGCCTACAACTCTGGTACCCAGACCTGGCGCGTGACCGGTTCGACCACGGCCGTGCAGCAGACCCTGTTGAGCGGTGTCACCGTTCAGTCCGCCCCGAACCGGGGCGAGAACATCGTTGTCCAGGTGCAAGCCCAAAGCCTTGAAGGCGCGGTCGGCGGAGAGGTTCTCACCCCCACGGCAAGCACTGCCTGGACGAACATCACCGTGACGGTCAATGACGTTGCCGACAAGCCCAACCTGACCGTACCCTCCAGCCAGACCATCCAGGAAGACACCACGCTGGTGTTGTCGGGCCTTGGCATCATCAAGGTCGACACTGACGGGTCCGAGGTGTTCACGCTGACGCTGGCGGGCGTGCCCGATGGCGCAAGCTTTGGCGGCAAGGGCACGCCGGGCGCCCCAGTCGGCGGCTTGCGCACCTGGACCTTCACGGAAGCGGAGGTCACTGGCTTGAGCTTCACGCCACCTCTCAACCTGCATGGGTCATGGACCATCACCGCCACGACGACGGCACGCGAGCTTGAGAACAGCAACACGGCCGTCTCGAACATCAAGACCTTCACGATCACCGTCGATGCCGAGGCCGATGCGCCAACCGTCACGACTGCTGGTGCGACGGGCGATGAGGATACGGCGATCAATTTTGGCACGGCGCTGTCCTCGCCGACGACCGGTATCACGCTCTATGATACCGATGGTTCGGAGCGCCTTTACAGCATCAGCCTCTCGGGATTCCCCGGTGGCGTGGTCCCTACCTATGGCCTGGTCGGATCAGGCGCCGTGGCGGTCACTTCCGGAACCTACACGATCACAGGAGCAACCGAGGCTGACATCCGCGCCACGCTCGCCACATTCTCGATGACACCTCCGCTGCACAACGATGCCAATATTGGCCTGACGGTCATCGCCAGCACCATCGATGCCGATGGCTCCATAGCTCCCTCTGCTTCGACCACGCACACGGTCGTGGTGCGTGGTGTTGCAGACCAGCCGGCCCTCGCTACGGGTTCTGCGGTATCAGGCACGGAAGACACCAGCATTGCGCTTTCCATTGTCGCGGACCGTGTCGATACCGATGGATCCGAGGTTCTCTCGGTCAGGATCACGCTGCCGGGCGGCGTTGCCACCGGCACGATCCTGGGCAACACGGCCGGCGGCGGTGCCATCACCAACCAGGGCGGAGGCGTGTTTCTGATCACCGCACCGACCGAGGCGCAGCTCGATGCCATCCTGTCCTCGGTCACGTTCCGGCCACCGACCAACTGGTCGGGGACAACCAGCCTGACGGTCGATGCCATCGCCACGGAAACCGGGGCGGAAATCGCCACACTGACCGCGACCCGCAGTTCCACCATTGCCGTCACGGTCGGTGCCGTCGTCGATGCGCCAGTGCTGAAGGTGCTGCCTTCGATTGGTGGTGCCTCGGGCTATGAAGATCAACCCATCCGCCTGTCCATCGGTGTCACACTGGCCGATGGCGACGGTTCGGAGAGTTATGTGGTGCGGCTCTCGGGCCAACCGGCTGGCAGCACCTATACCAACGCGGCGGGACTCCCGATCGGCACCAACCTTGGCGGCGGCGTCTGGGAGTTCACGCCTGCACAGTTGGCTGTGCTCCACATCGTGCCACCCTTGAACTCGAGCAACGACTTCGGCATCACGGTGTCGGCAATCGTCACCGATACGGGACCAACCGGGACATCCGTCACCACGATTGGCGGAACACTGCCCGTCAATGTGATCGGTGTTGCCGACCACCCAACCGTGGTTTCGCCGGTCAACTTCACCTCGGTCGAGGATCAACCGATTGCGCTTGGCGCCAATATCTCGGCAACGCTAGTGGATACCGACGGATCGGAGACACTCTATTATGTGATCAGCGGACTCCCGGTCGGAGTCGTTCCATCCCGTGGCACCTACATTGGTGGCGACTGGCAGATTTCCGCAACCGACATGCCCTTCGTCACGATCCCTTCGCCCAGCAACTTCTCTGGCAACTACATTTCAACCTTCGCGCCGGGTCTGGTCGTGCGGGCCGTCACACAGGAGACTGATGGCAACGAGGCGATCAGCAACATTGCCATCGGCATCACCATCACTCCGGTGATCGATGCCTTCACCTGGTCGCCTTCGGTCACGCTGGCCGAGGAGAGCGCCATATCGCTTAGCGCAGCAGCCTTTGGCGGAACGCTTGTCGACAATGATGGGTCCGAGCAGATCACCAGCTACACACTGAATCTGAACGGCCTTGTCGCTGCCGCCCAGATTGGTGGCATTGTCGGCAGCACGGCGAATTTCATCACGAACTATGTGACAGGGCCATTCACCAACAATGGCAATGGAACGATCACCGTGGCTGCGAGCAGCATGGGCCTGGTCAGCTTCCGTGCCACGGCATTCCACGATTCCAACGTGAACTTCACGATCCCGATATCGGCCCGCGTGCTGGAGTCCGACGGATCATTCCAGACTGTAAGCGCCAGTTTCACGATCTCGCTTGATGGTGTGGCCGATGTTCCGACGGTCTTCGCCGGATCCGTTTCCGGCGTGGCGGGAACGTTGATGGCACTCAACCCGACAGGAGCGGAGTTCGGCGGCGTGTCCACCGACACGGATGTGACGCTGGGGCGCTCGCCCTCCGAACGCATCTACTACATCGTCAGTGGCCTGCAATCGACACCGGGCGTGGAGCTTGCCTTCACCAACGCCTCCGGCCAGATTGTCGGCCTCGATAACGGCGATGGCACCTGGTATCTTGAGCCAGCCGATCTTGCTGGTCTGCAAATCCTTTCCCGGGCGGGCGGCAACGGCACGGTCAGCATGACCCTGACCACCATCGCCGTCGAAAACGATACCGGATCGCGCGCCCAGAGCGCCACCAATGCCACCTTCACGGTCACGGTCGTGCCTGGCTCAGGAGGAACTGGCCCGATGCCGCTGGCACCCACCGTTTCCATCGGCATCTCGTCTGCCAACGAGGATGGCAGCATCATTTTGAACATCAATGCCCAGCCAGCCGCAGGCGATACGACGAACCCGACCGTCTCAGTGATGTTCTCAAATGTCCCGGCAGGCTTCACGCTGGTTGGGGCGACGTTCAATCCAACGACCGGACGCTGGATCGCCACGGCAGCCGATGTCAATGCAGGCCTTGTGACCCTGCGTCCGCCCTTGAATTGGTCTGGTTCCCTCACAGGCGTCAATACACTTCAGGTCGAGGCGATTGCCACGAACGCCTACCTCAACCGCGTTTCCACTGGTGTCGTGGCGGCACCCATAACCGTTGTCCCCGATGCCGATGGTCCAGCATTCAGCGCCAGTCCGGCCGCTGGCATCGAAGACCAAGCGATCGCGCTCAATCTCTCGGTCACGCCACGCGATACGGATGCATCCAGCCCCGAGATCGTGCTGACGCCGATCATCATCACGGTTCCCGCTGGCACGAGCTTGAGTGCTGGTACCAGCATGGGCGGCAACATCTGGCACCTGACGCCTGCCCAACTGGTCGGGTTGTCGCTTGTGCCGCCTGCCAACCATCATGGATTGCTCAGCGTCACCGTGCAGGCCACAACCCAGGACGTGAACGGCGATACCCAGGCCGGATCAACCACCCTCACCCTCACGGTTGCGGCACGTGCCGATGTTCCCAATGCCACGGCCAGCAATGTCACCGGCACGGAAGATACCCCCATTGCGCTCACTGGGCTTTCGGCTGCACTGGTCGATACCGACGGGTCGGAGGTTCTCTCTGTCAAGATCAGCGGCGTTCCTGAAGGTGCGCTGTTCAACGCAGGTGGCAACAATGGTGATGGAACGTGGACCATTCCTGTCGCGGCCCTGGCGACGCTGACGCTTACACCACCGCCGCAGTACAGCGGGCCGATCAACCTGACACTTGTCGCTTATTCGCTGGAAACATCCAACGGCAACACCAACCTGCGGTCCGTGCCGTTCACGGTGACGGTGAATCCGGTCGCCGATCTCGTGCTGATCGACGCCGTCAACGTCACGACCAATGAGGACACGCCGGTCGCGCTGCAACTGGGCATCCTGCTCGAGGACAGCGTGGCAACGCGGCCTGGCGAGAACCCGCCAGAACAGGTCGAGATCACCTTTACGGGGTGTCCCGCCGGAATGATGCTTTCGGGATCCGGCAGCATCGTCAATCTTGGCGGCGGCATCTGGAAGTTCACGGGAACGCAGGCGCAATCGACCACACTCGCGGTCTCGACATCCCTGAACTATTCCGGGACAACGACGATTTCTGTGTCCGCAATTACCATCGACGGAGTCAGCACGCTCGCCGTACCCGCAACCGATAGCTTCCAGCTGATCGTTACGCCCGTGGCGGACGCTCCGGTGCTGCAGACCAACGCGGTGCGCGGCCTCGTCGGAGACACGTTGAGCCTCAACCTCTTTGCCTTTCCCACCGATGTGGATGGCAGCGAGACTGTGTCTGTCGTCATCAGCGGTGTTCCCGTCGGCACGACCTTCAGCGCAGGCACCAACCTGGGGTCCGGCGCCTGGCGCTTCACGCAGGCGCAACTCTCCGGATTGACAATGGTCCTGCCCGTCGGTGCCACCGACACCACGTTCACCGTGGTGGCCACGGCGACCGAAGGCGCCAACAATGCCACAGCCACAACCAATGGCACCATTGCGATCTTTGTCAGTGCCGGTGCGTTAAGTCTCACTGGGACCAGCGTTGCCGATCTGCTGACGGGCGGCCCTGGCAATGACACGATCTTCGGCAGCCTGGGCAGCGACACGATCGATGGCGGACTTGGCACGGATACAGCCAACTATGCCGCAAGCAATGCTGCGGTCACCGTCAACCTGACAACCAATGTCCACACCGGAGGCCATGCCGACGGCGATTCGCTGATTGCGATCGAGAATGTCGTGGGTTCAGGCTTTGCCGATTCCATCACGGGCAACGCACTTGCCAACGCGCTGCAAGGTGGCATCGGAGTCGACACGTTGTCTGGCGGGAGCGGCGACGACACGCTGGACGGTGGCACGGGGGCTGACTCGCTGGTGGGCGGCCTCGGCAATGATGTTTTCGTGATTGATAACGCTGGAGACGCAGCATTCGAAGCCGTGGGCGAGGGTACGGACGAAATCCGGACGACACTGACCACGCTGTCCCTTGCCAGCTTCAGCAACATCGAGAACCTCACCTATATCGGTGTGGGCAATTTCACTGGCACTGGCGACGGGGGTGCGAACAGCATATCCGGCGGAAACGGTGACGATGCACTCAACGGTGGTGGTGGCAACGATACGCTGAACGGTGGTGACGGAAATGACACAATTGACGGCGGCCTCGGCAATGATTCGATGGTCGGCGGCAACGGCAACGATGTCTACATCTTCAACAATGCCTCCGACAGCTTCCTCGAGTTGACAGGTGGGGGAATTGATGAAGTGCGTACGACGCTCAACGCGCAGTCCATCGCCAGCAACACATTCATGGAGAACCTGACGTTTATCGGCGCGGGCACTTTCACCGGCACGGGCAACCTGAACGCCAATCTGATCACAGGCGGTTCAGGCAATGATACCCTGGACGGCGGCAGCAACGATGACACTCTCGATGGCGGCCTTGGAAACGATTCCATGATTGGAGGTACTGGCAACGACGTGTTCATCGTCAACAGCGCAACCGATACGGTTGTCGAGGCCGCAGGCCAGGGCACGGACGAAATCCGCACCACGCTGACGACGCAATCCATCGCCGCCCTCACCAATGTCGAGAACCTGACATTCATCGGCGCGGGCAACTTCACCGGCACGGGCAATACGCTCGCCAACGTCCTCACGGGTGGCACCGGAAACGATATGCTGAACGGCGGTACGGGCGCGGACACGATGATCGGTGGTGCGGGCAACGACATCTACACCATCGACAATGCGGGCGATGTGGTAACGGAACTTGCGAGCGGTGGCACGGACGAAATCCGCACCACCCTGACGACCCAATCCATCGCCGCCCTCGCCAATGTCGAGAACCTGACATTCACCGGCGCAGGCAATTTCACCGGCACGGGCAATGCGGCGGCCAACAGCATCACGGGCAGTAGCGGCAACGACACGCTCACGGGCAGTGACGGCAATGATACGCTGACCGGTGGCACGGGCAGTGACAGCCTCTCCGGCGGCAATGACAATGACCTGATCATCGGCGGGCAAGGTGCGGACACGCTGAATGGCGGTTCAGGCATCGATACGTTCCGGTATCTTGCAGGCGATGTCACGGCCGTCGACCAGATCATCGGGTTCACCGCGGGTGTGGGCGGCGATGTGCTCGATATCGACGCCCTGTTGCCGGGCTACACCTACAGCGCGGGTACGATCGGGAACTTCGTGAACCTCCAGGAAAGCGGCGGCAACACGACCGTGCGCATCGATGCATCAGGCACCGCCAACTTCACCACATCCGTGTTGACCTTGCAGGGAATCACGGGGCTTGATCTGGTGGCGATGCGGACAAACGGAAATCTCGTACTGTGACAATATCCACACTTTTTTTCGGGCCTTGGGCACAAGCGTCCGTATTGTGAACAGGGTGGATGGACAGTTCGCTTCCCCAGAGTTAGCACACGTCGACGGTTGGGGTGCGCGTGTGCAATAAAGCATTTCTGATTCGCCATTAGGCCAACATTGATGCAAACAAGCAAAGCAGCTGCCGGGATGCTGAAACGGGTGCTGCTGGCATCCTGCTTCGGATTGGCTGTGGCTGGTCTTTCTGCGCCTGTCATGGCTCAATCGCTGATCAGTGTGGTGCGCGAAGCGGTTGGTGCCAACCCTGAACTTGGATCGATCCGCGCCAATCGCCGTGCCATCGACCAGGAGCTGGAGGCCGCCAAGGGCCTGAACAGGCCGACCGTCGATCTTTCGGCGACAGCCGGTGCGAAGAATGGCGACATTCCCGATTCCCGTCCTGGCCGCGAAACCCGCCGGACCGGCCGTGATCGGGCCAATGGTGGCATCACCGTGACCCAGAACCTGTTTGACGGCTTCGAAGGCCAAAGCGAGCGCAAGCGCCAGGGCGAACGTGTCAATTCCGCCCGCAGCCGTGTGGCTGATACAGCCAATTCCATCGCCTTGCGCACAACGCAGGCCTACCTCGAAGTGCAGAGGGCCGGGGCGGTGGTCGAAGTCGCCAAGCGCAACGTGGCGGGACACCTGGAAATTCTCCGGCGTGTCCGGCTTCGCAGCGAAGGTGGCGGCGGTTCACCTGTTGACATCAACGTGGCAGCAGCGCGGTTGGAATCGTCCAGGGCGTTCCTGGCCGAGGCCGAGTCGCGTTTTCGGGATGCCGACACGCTTTACCGTGCCGTCGTGGGCCGGGCGCCAGGCAAATTGCAAGCAGTCCGCGCACCGGTCAATGCGCTTCCCCGCACGGTCGAGAAAGCCGTGGCGGAGGCCGTGCAGATCGCGCCGTCCGTGGTGGCTGCACTGGCGGATACACGCGCGGCGGAAGCCTCGATCGACACGGCAAAATCGCGGTTTTATCCGCGCCTCGACGCGCAGTTTGGCCTCGATGCCAACGCTGGTCTCTACAACCGGGACCGTTCACGCATGGATGCCTCGGCGTCGCTCGTGCTGCGACAGAACCTTTATCGCGGCGGCATCGACACGGCCCGCGTGGCAGAGGCCCGCGAGCGCAGTTACGAGGCCCGCGATGCGGCGGAAAATGCCCGGCGGGTTGTCGAGCGTGAAGTGCGGTTTGCCTGGAGCGCCATCCAGACGGCCCAAGCCCGCCGAACAGCGCTGGGCAGGCAGCTGGAACAGAACCGCCTGGCGTTTGGCGGTTACATCCAGCAATATGAACTTGGCCAGCGCACGCTGATCGATATCCTCGATATCCAGAACGAGATGTTCATTTCGCAGACCAACATGGTCACCGAGGAATTCTCTGGCCGCTACAGCGTCTTTCGCGTCCTTGCCGGCATCGGCCGCCTGTTGCCTGCACTCGGCATCAATCCGCCCGAAGAAGCGAGCTGGCCATCGGGCGAGCCCGTGCGCCGTCCGCAAGGGGCGTTGTGACCTTCTGACATCTGCCAGAAATTGACGCACCCTTAACCATGTTTCGCCATGGTCAAGGCGTGGCCAGCGCGGTTTGCCTGGGTCCGAAAGGCTGGGCGGCATGACGGGTCAGACCCCTCATCAGGCAATGGTTGAACAGATCGAGGCGAAGCTGAACGGTGCCCCACTTGCACCTGCGGCTGACCCTCTGGTGCTGGCCCTCGCGGACATGGCACGCCGCTACGGGCTGGCGCGACCAATCGAGGGAATAACCGCTGGTCTCCCACTGGTGCGCGGTCGCCTGACATTGGCGCATTGCGACCAGGCGGCCGAACGCGCGGGACTGTCTCTGGAAATCCTGGAGCGCTCGATCAGCAGCCTTGCGGCGCATGATTGCCCGCTTGTCCTGCCGATGAAGAACGGCGCTGTGCTGATTGCCACCGGAATCGAGGGCCAGGGCGTTGATCGCCATGTCGTGGTCGAGATCCCCGGTTCCGACCATCCGGCACGGGCCGTGCCCGTGAGCGGACTCGACAGGGTTGCGAGCGGACAGGTGCTGAGACTGCGCCCGTTGAGCGAGCGTTTCGAACCGCAGCCTATCCCTGACGCCACGACAGCGCGGCGCTGGTTCACCCAGGCCTTCCGTGGAAGCGGCGTGAGTTATGGTCACGTGGTCCTGGTGACCGTGGCGCTCAACCTGCTGGCTCTGGCACTGCCGCTCTACACCATGAATGTCTATGACCGCGTCATCCCCAACGGGGCGATGGACAGTCTCGCTGCGCTGTCGATCGGCGCATTGCTGGCCATCGGCTTCGATTTCATCATGCGCACGCTGCGCGCCGACCTGATCGATGTCACGGGACGTGCGGCCGATGTGCGGCTCTCCAACAGCCTCTTCGCGCGGCTGCTGGGTGCGCGTCTCAATCCTGCACCCAGTTCGACCGGCATACAGGCCAACACACTACGGGAATTCGAGTCGCTCAGGGACTTCTTCCAGTCACTGACGCTGACGACCTTCGGCGACCTGCCCTTCGCCATCGCCTTCTTCGTGGCGATCTACCTCGTCGCCGGCCCTCTCGTGCTGGTTCCCGCCCTGATGGCACCCCTGACCCTGCTTGCCTGCCTGCTGATCCAGCGGCGGCTTTCCACCATGATGCAGGAGCAATTCCGCGACATGGCGCAACGCAACGCGGTTGCGGTGGAGGTGCTGGTCGGGATCGAAACACTGAAGTCGCTTGGTGCCGAAAGCTGGGCGGCGGAGCGTTGGGAACGCGCAACCGCGGATGGCATCCGCATCTCGACGGAGATCCGCAAGCTCACCAATCTCGCTTCAAACGTGGTCGTGGCCAGCCAATCACTGGTCACAGTGCTGATGGTGCTGCATGGCACGCATCTCGTGCTCACCGGGGTGATTTCCACCGGCGGCCTGATTGCCGGCATCATGCTGGCGGGCCGGGCACTCGGCCCGGTTGGACAGGTGGCCCTGCTGCTGACCCGGGCCTTTCAGGCGCGGCAAGCCTACAATGCGCTCAAACCCGTGCTGGAAGCACCGCAGGAGCGGGAAGCAGGCCGGTCCTTCGTGGTGTCCGAGCGCATCAACGGATCATTGGCGCTGGACAATGTCAGCTTTGCCTACAGCGAAGACAGCGAGACGGTACTGAAGAATGTCAGTCTGACCGCACGTCAAGGAGAGCGGATCGCGGTTCTGGGCTCCATCGGCAGCGGCAAAAGCACGCTGCTTCGCCTCTTCCCGGCCCTGCTGATGCCCAGCGAAGGCCAGGCACTGGTGGACGGGATCGCGGTCAATCACCTTGATCCGGCGGTGTTGCGGCGTGCCATCGCCCATGTACCTCAGGACGCCATGCTGTTCAGGGGGACATTGCGCCAGAACATCCTGATCCACGCACCGCGCGCCAGCGAAAGGGACATGCTGGAAGCCGTGAACGTTTCGGGCATCGCCGAATGGGTGACGCGCCTGCCCAAAGGCCTCGACACGCCCATCGGGGAACGCGGCCAGGGTCTTTCCGGTGGGCAGCGCCAGGCACTGGCACTGGCGCGTGCGCTGGTCCAGCGACCACAAGTCCTGCTTCTGGATGAGCCGACCGGGGCCATGGACGGGCGCACGGAGAACACCCTGCTCTCGCGCATCGCTGCCCATGTGGGACGCAACCGCATGACCCTCGTCATCGTTACCCATCGTCCTGCCGTGCTGGATATCGTCGATCGCATCATCGTCCTCGACAGGGGCATCAAGCTGCATGATGGCCCGAAAGCGGATGTGCTGGCGGCGCTTGCACCTCAGCGTGCTGCACAGCCATCCCAGCGTACTCCATCGGGAGCAGTGGCATGACGATCACCCCTTCTTCCGGACTGCCACCTGTCGTTGCGGATGCACCATCGGCCATCCTGCCCCAGTCCCGCCCGCTCGGCCTGCCATCGGCGATCAGCGCCGACCTGCTGGAACCACCACGTCGGCTCTATCACGTCAGCATCCTGGCGCTTGTCGGCCTTGTCGTCGTGGCCATCGGCTGGGCGGCGCAGGCCGTGATGACAGAGTTTACCGTGGGCCAGGGCAAGGTGATTCCAGCCCGCAAGATTCAAGTGGTCCAGAACCTCGAAGGCGGCATCGTCCGCGCCATTGCAGTCCGCGAGGGCCAGC
Organism: Hyphomicrobiales bacterium; assembly: GCA_031378805.1. GTDB lineage: Bacteria > Pseudomonadota > Alphaproteobacteria > Rhizobiales > Beijerinckiaceae > JADCCX01. Next base: position 20,995 of record JANNEO010000097.1, on the reverse strand, counting down.
TGGTGCGGCAAGGTGACCTGCTGTTGTCCATCGATCCGGTAGTGGCGGGATCGCAACTGGCGGAGGCGCGGGAAAAATCCGCGGCGATCACCGCGCTGATGGCGAGACTCGACGCCGAGCTGAAAGGCGCACAACCAGAATTTCCTGCCGAGATCGCCCGGCGCAGGCCCGACCTTGTCGCCAACGAACTGGCCCTGTTCGAAAGCCGTCGCCGCGAGATGGAGAGCGCCTTGTCCGCACTCGACCTGCAGGTCCGCCAGCGCGAACAGGAAGTGATCGAGACCGGGGCCAAGATCAGCAGCCTCAAGGCAACGCTCAACCTGGCCCGGCGGGAGCAGGATCTGATCCGTCCGCTGGTGACTTCGGGCGCGGCGGCACGGATCGAGGGATTGAGGGCCGAAGCCAAGGTGGTGGAAACCGAGGGCCTTTTGAACGGCGCGGAACTTGCGCTTCCAAGGATCGAATCGGCGCTGGCCGAAGCGCGGGATCGGAGAGCGGAAAAGGGCCAGTCGCTGCGCAGCGAAGCCTTGGCGAAGCTTTCGCAGGCCGATAGCGAGCTTGCCGGACTCACCCAGGCCATGCGCAACACCGAGGATCGCGTGCGCCGCACGGACATGATCTCGCCCGTGAACGGGATCATCAAGAGCCTGCATGTGACGACACTGGGACAGGTTATCCAGCCCGGCTCCAGCGCAGTGGAGATTGTTCCGATCGATGACACGCTGCTGGTAGAGGCGCAGGTGCGTCCGCAGGATATCGCCTTCCTGAGGCCCGGCCTCGATGCCATGGTGAAGCTCTCGGCCTATGATTTCACGGTGTATGGCGGCTTGCCCGCGCGGCTGGAGCATATCGGGGCAGACAGCACTACTACGGACAAGGGCGAGACCTATTACATCATCCGCGTGAGAACGCTTGCGAGTGGGCTGAGGTACCGCGACCGCGAGCTGCCGATCATTCCTGGCATGGTGGCAGAGGTCGAGATCAAGATGGGCCAGAAAACGGTGCTGCACTATCTGACCAAGCCGATGACCCGTATGCAGCAGCAGGCGCTGCGCGAGCGCTAGACAAGTCGCTGATTGCGGGCAAGGCGCCAATTGCCTGCATCGGCGGTCCACTTGCGGCGTAGCTTTTTGCAATGCGCGGTTCCTGAATTGCTTCGGTGCATGAAACTGCTATTGGCTAGACGCTTCGGCGCGGCCAGCATTCCGCACCATCGCCCATCCAGGATATCGCCATGAAGCTCGTCAGTTATCGCCCCCGGTCAGACAGATCCGCTACACCGCGGCTGGGGGCACTCGTGGCGGATGGCATCAGGGACTTGACGGCGTTGCTCGGCCCTCGTGCCTGTGTGGCAACCGTGGCCGCCATGAGTGGCCCAGAGCTGAAAGCCTTGTCGCGGTCCTTGGCCAAGGCCCCGCTTGTCACGACCCAGACGGTGCGGCTGCTGGCACCCATACCCCATCCTGCCCGCAATATCTTCTGCGTCGGCAAGAACTATCACGAACATGCCAAGGAATTCGCAAGCAGCGGGTTCGATACCACCGCGAAGGAGGTGGTACCCGAAGCGCCGGTCGTCTTCACCAAGCAGACGACCTCGGTCTGCGGTCCAGGGGACACCATCCCCGCTTATCTCGATGATACCAACTCGGTGGATTACGAGGGCGAACTGGCCGTAATCATCGGCAAGGGCGGCAGAGGCATCACCCAGGCAAAGGCGATGGCGCATGTTTTCGGCTACACCATCGTCAATGACGTGACCTCGCGCCTGCTGCAGCAAAAGCACCGGCAATGGGCACTGGGCAAGGGCATTGACGGCTTCTGCCCGATGGGACCAGCGGTGGTGACTGCGGATGAAGCGGGCGATCCGCGTGCGCTTCATCTCAAGACATGGGTCAATGGCGAATTGCGGCAGGCGCAGTCGGTCGCCGATCTCATCTTCGATATTCCTGTTCTGATCAGCACGATCTCGCGCTATGTCACGCTTGTGCCAGGCGATGTGATTGCAACGGGAACTCCGGCTGGCGTGGGCATCGGCTTTTCCCCGCCACGGTTCCTGAAAAAGGGAGACCGGGTCCGGATCGAGATATCCGGCCTTGGAGTCCTGGAAAATCCCGTCGGATAAGCGCAGTGTTCATCGGCATCGGCTGTTCTGGGAGGAATGCATGAGGCGCAGACAATTTCTGGCGAGTGCCGCGGGGGCGTTGTGCCTGACCGGACTGCCCCAGGCACGGGGCCAAGGGACATGGCCGACGCAGACCCTGAAGATGGTAGTGCCCTTTCCGCCCGGCGGACAGGGCGATCTGGCGGCAAGACCGATCGCCAAGGCGTTCGAACGCATCCTGGGCAAGCCCGTGGTGGTGGACAACAGGGGTGGTGCAGGTGGGGCGCTGGGCAATGCTGCCGTGGCGCGTGGTGCCAGTGACGGCCACACGCTGCTGATGACCCTGTCTTCGCTGGCAGTGCTGCCCGAGGCCGACCGCATCATGGGGCGGCAGGCCCAGTACGAAACCAGCGAGTTGATCCCCATCGCACGGGTGCTGGCCGATCCGACCCTTCTGGCCGTCTCGGCTGATACGCCCTGGAAATCCGTGAGGGAGCTGGTCGAGGATGCGCGCAAGCGACCAGGCGAAATAGCCTATGGCTCGTCAGGCCCATATGGCACGCTGCATGTCTCAATGGAGATGTTCACGGGCAGCGCAGGCATCAAGCTGAACCACGTGCCCTACCGCGGTGCCGGACCGGCCCTGAATGACCTGCTGTCAGGTCAGATCAAGGCGTTGGCTTCGGCGCCTGGCGTGCTCAAGCCGCAAGCGGATGCGGGCAAGATCCGCGTGCTTGCCAATTTCGGAGCCGCGCGAGTGCCCTCCTTCCCGGATGTGCCGACCTTCAAGGAGTTGGGATTCGCGGATGTCGAGTTCTATATCTGGGGCGGCCTGTTTGTGCCCCGCGCCACGCCGCCGGAGATCGTGACACGGCTGCGCGAAGCCATGCGCGAAGCGATGGCCGACCCTGAAACACGCCGGATTTTTGACGCGGCCGGATCGCCGCCAGCTTATCTCGACCAGCCAGAGTTTGCGGCCTTCATGGACAGCGATTCAAAACGGCTGATCGAAGCCGTGCGAAAGATTGGGCGAGTCGACGGTGGTTGAGGTGCGTGCCTGGACAGCGTTTCGGACGTGATTGCGAAAAAGGAAAAAACAGCAATGATGATGCGGCGTTCGTTTCTCAGACTTCCCTTAGCCGTCGGCTTGGCACTCGGCTTGGGCTTGGCAGCGCCCTTCATGGCAAGCGACACCGCCTTGGCCCAGGGTTATCCCAACCGTCCCGTGAAGATCATCGTTCCCTTTGGCCCTGGTGGACCGGCCGATATCTATGCGCGTGCTGTCGGCCAGCATTTGTCTGAAACCCTGAAGCAGAACTTCGTCATCGAGAACAAGCCGGGTGCGGGTGCGGTGATCGGCACGACAGAGGCCTCGCGCGCGCTACCGGACGGCTACACACTGCTGATGATGTCCAACACCCACACCGCAAACGAGACGCTGCTGCCAAATCGGGGCTACGTGCTCACCCAGGCCTTCGTGCCGGTGGCTCCTGTCAATGCCTCCGATCTGGTGATCGTCGTGCATCCCTCGGTCGAGGCCAAAACGCTGAAGGAATTCATCGACCTTGCGAAAGCCAGGCCCGGAGCGCTGACCTATTCCTCCTCGGGAAACGGCACGCCCTACCATCTGGCTGGCGAGAATTTCAAGGCCATCACCCGGACCGACATGGTGCATCTGCCCCATCGCAACAGCGGCGATTCGCGCAACTCAGTGCTGGGCGGCCATGCCCAGATGATGATGGATGCCGTCACCACAATGACGCCGACGATCAATGCCGGTCAGGTGCGGGCGCTGGCGACCACCGGCAGCGTGCGGTCCGCCATCCTTCCGGATCTGCCAACTGCGGCCGAAGCGGGCGTTCCCGGCTTCGAGGCAACGATCTGGCTGGGCATTCTGGCTCCTGCTGGCACCCCGCAGGAGATCGTGGACCTCCTGAATGCCGAAATTCGCCGTTTCCAGTCCCGCCCCGACATCAAGGATGCATGGGCCAAGCAAGGCGCCATCGCCGTCAGTCTGACGCCACAGCAGTTCGGGGCCTACATCACCTCCGACATCGCCAAGTGGAAACAGGTGATCGAGTCCGCAAACATCAAGGCCCAGTGAAGCCGCAAGATGCCGGTGACGTGATGGTGCGGCCCCTCGAGTTCTCTGTGAATGGACGAATGGAGGTCTATGGTGGCGATCCGGAGCGCCCGCTTCTGGACATGCTGCGCAACGACCTTCGCCTTACCGCCACGCGCTTCGGCTGCGGAGAGGGTGCGTGCGGAGCCTGCCACGTGCTGGTCGAGGGACGGGCGATCCCATCTTGCAACACACCGCTGTGGTCCCTCCAGGGCAAGGCCGTCACGACGCTCGAAGGGTTGGCCGGCGAGGCCGCGATGCATCCGCTCCAGCAGGCCTTCATTGATGAACAGGCCATGCAATGCGGCTACTGCATCTCAGGCATATTGATCAGCGCCGCGGCCTTGCTCAAGGCTAAGCCTGATCCAACTGCTGCAGAAGTGAAGGCGGCTCTGGATCGCAATCTGTGCCGCTGCGGCTCGCATAACCGCATTGTCCGGGCGATCCTGCGGGCGGCTGCGCTCATGCGTGATGACGTCCCACATGGCTGAGACCGCCTTGCCTGCCGATCTTGTGGCCGAACCGCGCCTGAATCGCTGGATCTCCGTGGCCGAGGATGGCCGCATCACGCTTTATCCCGGCAAGGTCGAGATCGGGCAGGGGCTGCTGACTGCGCTGACGCAGATTGCTGCGGATGAACTCGATGTGCCACCGGATCACATTCTCCTCCAGCCCGCGACGACAGGAGCAAGTCCCGATGAGGGCGTGACCTCGGGCAGCCTGTCGATCAGCCATTGCGGCTTGGCCATCCGGCAGGTTGCGGCCGAGGTTCGCGCCCTCTTCCTCGCGGAAGCCGCCCGCAACCTGGACTGCGATCAGGCACTCATCACCGTCGCGGCAGGGCGCTTCAGCGCAGAAGGCAGCCTTTCGCAAAACAACCCGTCGTTCGGCTATGGCGAGCTGGCAATCGCCGTCAATCTCGACCGTGATGCCGATGGTCTGGCGCGGCCAAAATCTGCGGGAGCGAGGGCGCTGGCAGGCCAGCCGTTCCCGCGTCTCGACATCGCGGAGAGGGTGATGGGACAGCGCCCCTACATCCACGATCTGGCCTTGCCGGAGATGCTGCATGGACGGGTGCTGCGTGGGCCAAACCCTTGTGCTGTTCTCCTGGAGTACGACGAAGCACCGATGCGGCTGCGATGGCCTGCGGTGCGCGTCATCCGCAACGGCAGTTTCATCGGCGTGATCGCAGCCAGCGAGCACGACGCCAACTGTGCGGCAGAGATGCTGGCGAAAACAACTGCGTGGAGCGATGGTCTTCCCCTCCCAGACATCGGCAGCCTTGCGGTGTGGCTGAGGGGCGAGCCAGCTGAAACCGAGATTGTCGATCGGTGTGGGGATGGTGCTGACCATCCTTTGACGGGTCGACTGACCCGGACCTATCTCAAGCCGTTCCTCGCCCATGCCTCCATCGCGCCGTCCTGCGCCATCGCGGCATGGCATGATGGCGGGATCTTCGTGCAATCGCACACGCAGGGTGTCTACAACCTGCGGGCCGACCTGGCGCTGGTCTTCGGACTTGATCCGGAGCGCGTGGTGGTTACGCACAGGGAGAGTGCGGGGTGCTACGGCCACAACGGCGCGGATGACGTGGCGCTTGATGCTGCGCTGCTGGCGCAGCACGTGCCAGGACAGCCTGTGCGGGTGCAATGGAGCCGCAAGGACGAGTTGACGGCATCGCCCCTTGGCGCGGCGATGCTGGTGCAGCTTTCGGCAGACCTAGGCCCCGACGGCACGATCACCGGCTGGCAGCATGACGTGTGGAGCAACGGCCACGTCGCGCGGCCAGGCCGGGCGGCAACACCCACCCTGCTGGCCGGTTACACCCTGGCAAAGCCGTTTCCACGGCTGCAATCGACTGATCCACCCTTGGCCTCCGGGGGCGGAAGCCAACGCAACGCGGTTCCCCTCTATGCCATTCCCAACCGGAGCATCCGCAAGCACAGAATTCTCACGGCACCGCTGCGCACCTCGTCGATGCGGTCGCTGGGTGCCATCGGCAATGTCTTCGCCATCGAAAGCTTCATGGACGAACTGGCAGCACACAGCGGACAGGACGCGTTGGCTTTCCGGCTGCGTCACCTCGCCGATGAACGCGCCCGCGCCGTGCTGGAGCGGGTCGCGGGCCTGTGCGGCTGGGCCACCAGAACCAGCCGCGAGGGCGTCGGTCTTGGCCTTGCCTTCGCCCGCTACAAGAATACGGGTGGATATTGCGCCGTTGCGGCAGAAGTGAACGTGACCGATGAACCACGCGCCACGCGCCTGTGGATCGCGGCGGACCTTGGCGAGGTGATCAATCCGGATGGCGCGATCAACCAGATCGAGGGTGGCGCGATCCAGTCTGTAAGCTGGGCCATGAAGGAAGAGGTGCGGTTCTCCCGTCATGCTCTGGAATGCGGCTCCTGGGACAGCTATCCGATCCTGAGGTTCAGCGATGTTCCCGAGGTCGCGGTGGCGCTGATGAAGCGCCCGGATGAGCCGCCGCTTGGCGCTGGCGAGGTGGCACAGGGACCGACGGCCGCAGCGCTTGCCAACGCGATTTTTGCAGCCCTCGGCATCCGCGTCCGCCAGATGCCTTTCACGCGCGAGCGCCTTCTCGCGGCCATGGAGTAAACGATGAGCACACTGCGAATTCTCGGCGGCGGCGCGGCCCACGGCCTTGTCACGGCAGTGTCGCCGGTATTCTTGGCCGCAACCGGCGTTGCCACAGATGGTGATTTCGGTGCGGTCGGTGGAATGCGGCAGCGGCTCCTTGCGGGCGAGCGACCCGACATCGTGATCCTGACGGCAGCGATCCTGCAGGAACTCGGACAGGCCGGTCTTGTCGATCCTGCCAGCATTCGGACCATCGGCAGGGTGGCAACGTCGATTGCGGTGCGCACCGCGGATCAGACGCCTGCGGTTAGCGATGCAGCCTCGCTGAAAACCGCCTTGCTGGCAGCGGATGCGGTGTATTTTCCCGATCCTGAACTGGCAACCGCTGGCATCCATTTTCGCAAGGTGCTGCAGGAACTTGGCATCCTGGAGGATCTCACGCCCCGCCTGCGGCTGTTCCCGAATGGCGCGACAGCCATGCGCGCGCTCGCGGCTTCGCAAGACCGGCAGCCCATCGGCTGCACCCAGGCAACGGAAATCGTGGCGACACATGGCGTGCGGCTGGTCGCGGACCTGCCCGCGCCATACGGATTGTCCACTCCCTATACAGCGGGAACAATGGCGGGGTGCCCGTCATCAATCGTGGCAGCACAATTGATTGCGCTTCTGGCCGGAGAAGAGACCGCGACGACACGACTGGCCTGCGCGTTTTCTCCGGCCTGAAGGGTAGCCTTGTCCGATGCTACAAGGCCTTGCGCAACAGCGCTTCGATGGCGGCCTTGTCGCCATTCGCGGTGATGCGTTCGATTTCCTTGCCGCCCTTGAAAACCATGATCACGGAGCGGACAGGCACCTTATAAAGCGTCTTGAACTCCGCCTCGGTATCGAAATTGAGGCGAAGGAATGTGATTTTCGCATATTCCGGCCGTTTCCGGAGTTCGTCCAACGCCAGGACCTGGCGTTTGCAGACCGGTCACCACGTCGTGTTGACGTGGACGATCACCGGCTGGTTGGTGGCGAGCTGCTTGCTGAAGTCCGATTTATCGAAGATATCGAACTCGACCTGCTGCGCCATGGCCGGAGCGGCCATGAGTGCAAACAGCGCAAACGCCGCTGCGATCCGCTTTTTCATGAACAAAAAGGCACCTCCTTAAGGATTGTTCAGCGTGAGTCATTCACTGCTGAATGCGAAAATGCCAAAGGTTTGCCGTATTGTCGATGAACAGCCACTTCACTTCCACGTGCATCTGATGAAAACACGCTGCCTTGTATCCACTCATATGCCGTCTTGACTTGCCGTCACGCGCCATTGCGTTCATTTTGTCCGGCGATTCCCTCTCCCTCCTGCTCAAGCAAGGCCACGACGTGACAGAACGCATTCGCGCCACCGCCAGGATGTCCCTCCGCCTGATGATGCTTGCCGTTGGCACCTCGCTGCTGGCCCTGCCTGCTGCGGCTCAGGCCAAAAGCACCAGCCTCTCGCTCAGTGCCGCGGAAACCTCGTCTGGCAATTTCCTCGCGGCCCTTGCGGCCGACAATGCGCGCGATGCGCGGGCTGCCGCACATTATTTCCGCGAGGCCTTGCGCGAAGACCCCCGCAATGCCGAACTGCTGGAGCGTGCTTTCGTGTCGTCGGTGCAGGATGGCTCCTACAATGATGCGTTCCGGCTGGCCGAGCGGGTGTTGCAACGCGACCCCAACAACGCGCTGGCGCATCTGACGATCGGCGTGCGGGCTCTGCGCAACCGGCAGTTCCTGACCGCGCGGAACAGCTTCCAGAAGGCAGGCGGGCGTGGGCGCAATGCCGACCTGAGCGCTGCCCTGCTGGTGGGCTGGACCCATGTGGGCAGCGGCGACCTCAAGAAGGCGCTGGAAACAGTGGACCGGTTCACCGATCCGCAGCTGGCGGTCTATCGCCTGTTCTACGGTGGCATGATGGCGGATGTCGCAGGCGACAAGCGCGAAGCCGCCAGGCGGCTGAAAGCCGCCTACGAGCTTGACGTCAACACCATCCGTCTTGCCGATACCTATGCCCGGTTCGAAGCACGCCATGGCAACCGCGAGGCTGCGAAGGCGATCTATGCAAGGTTGGCGGAAAAGCCGAACAATGTGCCCTTCATCGCTACCGTCAAGAAGATCGTTGATGAGGGCGGCACGCCGGAACCTCTGGTGCAAAATGTCCCGCAGGGCGCGGCCGAGGTGCTCTACACCTCGTCCGATATCGGTGGACGGGGGCGCGGAGCGGAGCTGATCGCGCTGATCTACCTGCAACTCGCCAATCACCTGCATGGCGAGAACGACATGGTGCTGATCTCGCTGGCCGAGAATTTCGAGCAACTCAAGCAGTATGATCGTGCGGTGGAACTGTTCAACCGTGTGCCCGATGAATCGGGCATCAAGATCCGAACCGTCATTCGCTCCGCCCTGACCCTGAACGAGGCAAAGCGCACACCCGAGGCGCTGAAGCTGCTCGACGAGCGCATTGCCAAGAACCCCTTCGAGGTGATGCTGCACGACACCGTTTCTGGCATCCAGCGCGCCAGCAAGAACTGGCCCGAAGCCATCGAGGCTTCCACCAAGGCCATCGCGCTGGTTGATCGCAACGACCGGAACTACTGGAGCCTGTTCTATGGGCGTGGCATCGCCCTTGAGCGCAACAAGCAATGGCCGCTGGCAGAGGCTGATCTGAAGCACGCGCTCAGCCTGCTGCCCGATGAGCCGCGCACGGAGCAGGAGAAGGCCTCACGCGCCCATGTGCTCAATCACCTCGCCTATTCCTGGGTCGACATGGGAATGCATATCGACGAGTCCTTCGTCATGCTGAAGCGTGCGGTGGAACTACAACCGCGTGATGGCTACATCATCGACAGTCTCGGCTGGGCGTATTATCGCCTCGGCAAATACGAGGATGCGGTGCGCGAGCTGGAGAAGGCGGTTGATATCAAACCCTCCGATCCCGTGCTCAACGATCACCTCGGTGATGCCTATTGGAAGGTCGGGCGTACCATCGAGGCGCAGTTCCAGTGGAACCACGCCCGTGATCTGAAGCCGGAACCGGACGAACTGGAGAAAATTCTGAAGAAGATCGAGAAAGGCCTCGATTCGCCTCAGGCTTCCGACACGGCTCCAGCCAAAAAGCCTGACGGCGGCTGAATGACACCGGCGACATCGGCCTGGACGCTTGCTTCAACAGCACTTACAGGCATTTGCCTTGCGGCCTATCTCCAGCCAGCGGTCTTCCCACCAGCCTATGCTCAAACCGCCAGCCGGATCAGGCTTGGTGCTTTCGCCATCGACCAGACGGAAGTCAGTATCGGCGACTTTCGCGCCTTCGCCCGTATCAGGCGACTGACGACCGCTGCCGAGCATGTTGGTGGGGGGTTCGAATTCTCCGGCGGATGGGTGCGTCGGCAGGGCTGGACCTATCTGGCACCCATGGGCCAGCCCGCTCCCGACAACCAGCCCGCCGTGCATATCGCCTGGAGCGAAGCGCGAGACTATTGCACCAGCGTGGGGGGTCGATTGCCCAATCTCGAGGAGTGGAGACTGGCAGCCTACACTGAATTGCGTGACCAGCCGAGCGATGGCTTTGTCAAAGGGCGCACCTACACCTATCCCGTGGGGGATCAGCCGGATGGCATGAATACCAACCGCAAGCATCCGGTCGCCGTCGGCTCGACAAAGCGCGGAGTCAACGGCCTATACGACATGGGTGCCAATGTTTGGGAATGGCTGTCAGACCGGCAGGGCGATGACGCAGTCACGGCTGGCGGATCATGGTGGTATGGGCCGGAGCAGACAAAGCGGGAGGGCGTCCAGCTCAAGGCCGCGAAGTTCTTCGCGGTCTATATCGGCTTTCGCTGCGCCTACGACGCGAAGTAAGGCGTTCAGCCCAGAGCCTGATCGAAATCCGCAATCAGATCTTCAATGTCTTCGATTCCGACGGACAGGCGCAGCGTGCCATCCGTGATGCCAAGTGTATCGCGCGTCGCCTGATCAACATTGCGGTGTGTCGTCGTGGCGGGATGTGCCACCAGTGATTTGACCTCGCCGACGTTGACGAGATGCGAGAACAGCGTGAGTTTCGCAGTCACGCGCCGCGCTGCGTCAAGCCCGCCCTTCAGCGTCACGGTGTGGATGGACCCCATGCCGGCAGGCAACAGCGCGGCCGCGAGATTGTGCCGGGGATGGTGCGAAAGGCCGGGATGGCTGACGGCTTCCACGGCGGGGTGATCCTGGAGGAAGCGCTGGAGCGCAAGGGCATTGCGGCTGTGCTGTTCCATGCGCAAGGTCAGCGTCTCGCATCCCGTGATCAGCAGGAAGGCGTTGGTGGGCGACAGGCAGGGGCCAAGTTCGCGCATTCCGATGAGGCGACAGGCCGCGGCGAAGGGCCAGCCGGGGTATTTCCGGGTCACGACGATGTTGTCATAATCCTCGAAGGGCTGCGTGATCGTGGGATAGCGTCCGTCAATCCAGCCCGTGTTGCCGCTGTCGACGAGGATACCGCCGATGGCGGTGCCGTTGCCCGACATGAATTTCGAGGCGGAATGCCAGACGATATCGGCACCATGCTCGATGGGGCGCAGCAAGGCCGGCGTGGCCAGTGTCGAATCGACGACCAGCGGCACCCGGGCCGCTTTCGCAATGCGCGACAGCCCCGGCAGATCGATGATATCGCCGGTCGGGTTGATCAAGGCCTCGACGAAAATGCCTTTCGTGTGGGGGGACAGCGCAGCCGTGACGCTTTCAAGATCATGGGCATCGACCCATTTCACTGTGAGGCCGAACTGCAGGTGGAAGCGCTTGAGCAGACCCACGGTTCCGCCGAACACGTGCTTGGCTGCAATCACCTCGTCTCCGCTGCGGCACAGGGCCGCCAGGATCATGAGCAGCGCGGATTGGCCCGAGGCACAGGCAATGGCCGAAGCGCCCCCCTCCAACGCCGCAATGCGCCGTTCGAACGCCGCGACAGTCGGATTGCCGCTGCGGCCATAGGCATAGCCCACGCGGTCCAGCGCGAAGAGATCGGAGCCGTGATCGAGGTCATCGAACACATAGCCGTTGGAGTGATAGACCGGCACGACACGCGCCCCGGTCGCGGGGTCTGGCGCGGTGCCTGCGTGACTCGCGAGTGTTGAGAGATGAGGCATGGTGCGAGGTCTCCCTTCTCCCCTGGGAGAAGGTGCCCTGCAGAGCAGGGCGGATGAGGGAGAACCACGACGGTCAGGGATTCTCCCTCATCCGTCATGCGTTCCGCATGACACCTTCCCCCAAAGGGGGAAGGACAGAGTGCGCGTTACACCGCCAGCGCCTGATCGAGATCGTCGATCAGGTCTGCCGTGTCTTCCAGACCGATGGACAGCCGCACGACCTCCGGACCCGCACCCGCAATGCGCCTCTGATCATCCGTCAGCTGGCGGTGCGTCGTGGACGCCGGGTGGATGACCAGCGAGCGCGTATCGCCGATGTTGGCGAGATGCGAGAACAACTTCAAGTTGGTCACCAGCTTGACGCCAGCGTCGTAGCCGCCCTTGAGGCCGATGGTGAAGACCGCTCCTGCGCCCTTCGGCGTGTAATGCTTCGCCAGCGCATGATACTTGTCGCCCGGCAGGCCCGGATAGCTGACCCAGTCGATCAGGGCGTGCTGCGCCAGATGTGTCGCCACGATCTGCGCATTATCCGAGTGGCGCTGCATCCGCAGCGGCAGCGTCTCGATGCCATTCAGGATCAGGAAGGCATTGAACGGCGACAGTGCAGGCCCCAGGTCGCGCAGGCCCAGCACGCGGCAGGCGATGGCGAAGGCGAAGGTGCCGAAGGTTTCACCCAGGATCATGCCGCCGTATTCCGGACGGGGCTGCGACAGCGAGGGGTAGCGGCCAGACTTGATCCAGTCGAATTTGCCACCATCCACGATGATGCCGCCAATGGAATTGCCGTGACCGCCGAGGAACTTGGTCAAAGAATGCACGACGATGTGTGCGCCATGCTCAAAGGGGCGAATGAGGTAGGGCGAGGCCATGGTGTTGTCGACGATGAGCGGCACACCGGCCTTGTCGGCGATCTTGGCAATGGCCGCGATATCGACGACCACCCCACCGGGATTGGCGATGGATTCCACGAAGATCGCTTTTGTGCGGGGCGAAATGGCTTTCTCGAAGGTCGAGAGATCATCCGAATCCGCCCAGACCACATTCCAGCCGAATTTCTTGTAGGCATGATTGAACTGATTGATCGAGCCGCCATAAAGCTTCTTCGCGGCGATGAATTCATCACCTGGCTCCAGCAATGTGTGGAACACCAGATGTTCCGCCGCATGGCCGGACGCCACGGCCAGTGCCGCCGTGCCGCCTTCGAGCGCCGCGACGCGCTCTTCCAGGACTGCGCAGGTCGGATTGCCGATGCGGGTGTAGATGTTGCCAAAGGCTTGCAGGCCGAAAAGCGATGCCGCATGGTCCACGTCATCGAAAACGAAGGACGAGGTCTGGTAGATGGGCGTTGCCCGCGCACCGGTCGCCGGATCAGGCGTGGCACCCGCATGGATGGCGATGGTCGAAAACCCGGGTGGGCGCGTGGTCATGGCGAGCTCCTGTGGATCAGTGTGTGCTGGGATAAACTGCGCATATCCGTTTTGTCAACCATTTCGTTCTTTTAAAAGGACGAAATGGTTGGCTTTTATATAGTCACCGGCTCGTGACAGTCTGTGATTGGCGTCAATGACGTGCAATCATTATTGATCGGTCCAGACAGGAGAAACTGCCCCCCGTGCTGCCATGGACCACACGTTCCGGAGAACTTTCAACCCTGAAGCTGGTTGTCTTCATTGGCACAGTGCTGCCCGCTTTGGGCATTGCCGTGCAGGCCACACTGGGTTGGCTTGGTTCAAAGCCGCTGACCGAGGCCATACACCAGAGTGGGGACTGGGCCGTGCATCTGCTTTTGATCACGCTGGCTGTCACGCCGTTGCGTCAGATCGGCAACTGGCCGAAACTTATCCTTGTGCGCCGTATGCTGGGGCTGTCGGCGCTGTTCTACACCCTCCTGCATGTGACGCTCTATGTGGCGCTGGAAGCGTTCAATCTCGGGAAGATTGCGAGCGAGATTGTGATGCGGACGTATCTCACCATCGGATTTGCTGGCCTACTTGGCCTGATCGTGCTGGGTGCGACCTCGACGGATGGCATGATCAGGCGGCTGGGCGCGGTTCGCTGGAACAGGCTGCACGCGATTGTCTATGGAATTGCCGTGCTCGCACTCGTTCATTTTGCCATGCAGAAGAAACTCGACATTTCGGAGCCCGCCCATATGACCGGGCTGTTCCTCTGGCTGATGGGCTTCAGGCTGCTGCGCAAATGGGAGCTGCCGACCACACCGCTGGCGTTAGCCGGCCTCGCAATCATCGCCGGATTGCTGACCGTGCTCATTGAAGCGGGCTGGTACGCAAGCATGACCGGCGTCAATGCCCAGCGCATCCTGTGGGCCAATCTCGACTTCGAATACGTCATCCGCCCAGCCTGGTGGGTTCTGGCCTCCGGCCTCGCCATGGCGGCGCTGGCCGCAGTTCGCAACAGGGCCATGCTGAGGCGCGTCCGCCCAGCGTCGCCTGAGACCATTGCGACCAGCACGCCGTCACCCCAGATGTAGTTCCTAAGGAGTGTACCATGTTCGATTTTCTTAAGTCAGGCACCGACAAGACGAGCGAGACGAAAACGTTTCCGGTGACAAAAACCGACGCGGAATGGCGTCACCTGCTGACGCCAGAGCAATACGACGTGCTGCGCGGTCATGGCACGGAGCGCCCCGGCAGTTGTGCGCTCAACCACGAGAAGCGGGCGGGCACCTTCAGCTGTGCCGGCTGCGGCCAGAAACTCTTCTCTGCGGGCAAGAAATTCGAGAGCGGCACGGGTTGGCCGAGCTTTGACCAGCCACTGCCTGGCTCGGTCGGCACGACCTCTGACCGCAAGTTCGGCATGACCCGCACCGAGGTCCATTGCAGCGGATGCGGCGGGCACCTCGGCCATGTCTTCCCGGATGGCCCGCCGCCCACGGGACTGCGCTACTGCATCAACGGCGTGGCACTCGACTTCACGCCTGCTGCATAACGCTACGCCTTCAGCTCCCTGCGGACGAGCGCTGCGCCTTTTGCCAGCGCGGCCAGCTTGCCATAGGCGACTGCGCTCGACATGGGGGCCATGCCGCAATTGGTGCAGGGCAAGAGCTTTTCCGGCGCGACATAGGCCATCGCGGCACGGATGGTGGCGGCCACCTCCTCAGGCGTCTCTATAACATCGCTGGCGACATCGATTGCGCCGACAAGCACATCCTTGCCGTCCAGCAGCTTGATCAACTCCAGCGGCACCTTCGCGTTGCGACATTCCAGCGAGACCTGGTTGATCGTGCTCTTGCGGATGGCCGGGAACGTGTCCTCGTAGTGCCGCCAGCTCTCGCCCAGCGTCGCCTTCCAGTCGATGTTGGCCTTGATGCCATAGCCGTAGCAGATGTGGACAGCCGTGGTGCAGGTGAGGCCCTGTGCGGCCCGCTCCAGTGCCGCGACGCCCCAATCGCTGACCTCCTTCATGTAGACATTGAAGGCTGGCTCATCGAACTGCACGACATCGATGCCGAGCGCCTGCAACTCCCTTGCCTCCTCGTTGAGGACGGCGGCAAAGGCCATGGCGAGGTCTTCGCGGCGGCCGTAATGCTCGTCGGCGATGGTGTCGACGATCGTCATCGGACCCGGCAGCGTGAATTTCAGCTTGCGCGTGGTGTGGGCACGCGCCGCTGCCGCCTCCATGGAATGCACCGGACCCTTGCGGCGGATCGCGCCCACCACGGTCGGTACCTCTGCCTTGTAGCGGTTGTTGCGGATGCCCATCAGGGTCTTCTTCGCAAAATCGATGCCGTCGAGATTGGCGAGAAATCCATGCACGAAATGCACCCTTGCCTGTTCGCCATCACCCACGATGTCGAGGCCCGCATCCTCCTGCAGCTTGACCGCCAGGATCGTGGCGTCGCGCTTGCCTTCTTCCAGAGCGGCGCCTTCCAGACGCCACGGCGCCCAGAGCTTCTCCGGCTCGGCCAGCCACAACGGCTTGGGCAGTGATCCCGCGATGGTCGTCAGCAGCATATCCGCTCCTATTGCATCATTTCGCCGCGGAAGGCCCAGCGCGTCATGCGCTTCTCGACCAGGGCGCAGAGTGCATACATCAGCACCCCCATGATGGCGATGGCGAACAGACCCGCGAAGGTGGTGGCCGTGTCATTGCGGGCACCAGCGGACAGCATCAAGAAACCGATGCCCCGGTTGCCGCCGACCGTTTCCGAGATCACCGAGCCGATGAAGGCGAGCGTGATCGCCACCTTCAGGCTGCCGAAGAGATAGGGCATGGTGCGCGGGATGCCGATCTTTGTCAGCGTATCCCAGCGCGATGCACCCAGCGAGCGCATGACATCCTGCAATTCAGGCTCGATGGTGGCAAGGCCCGTGGCGACGTTCACGACGATGGGAAAGAACGAGATGACGAAGGCCGTGATGATGGCAGGAAGCGCCCCCACGCCCAGCCAGATCATCAGAATCGGCACGATCGCCACCTTGGGTACCGCGTTGAAGGCGATCAGCAACGGGTACAGCCCGGCATAGACAAAGGGCGAGGCACCCACCGCCAGCCCCAGCAAAAGGCCGAAGACGATGGCAAGCGCGAAGCCCGCAACCGTCGTCCACAGCGTCTCAAGGCAGAAGCGCAGCAGGATATCGGCGCGGTTGACCATCACCTCAAAAATGCGGGTGGGACGGGGAAGAACGATTTCCTGCACGCCAAGGCCGAGGCAGGCCAATTCCCAGATCAGCAGAAAGCCGCCCATGACTGCCCAAGGCATGATGGCTTTGATCAGATCGCTCTGGCGCTGGGTCATGGGGTTTACTCCCCTTCTCCCCTTGTGGGAGAAGGTGGTCGGTGGATGCCGACCGGATGAGGGGTCATTCAGGTCTGAGGAGCTAGTGTGACCCCTCATCCGACCTGCTCCGCAGGCCACCTTCCCCCGCAAGGGGGGAAGGAAAACGAAGGATCACTGCATCATCCGCTCTGCCTTGGCGGGAAGGAACTGGTTGGTGAACACCTTCTCCGCCGCCGGTGCCGCCGGCAAGCCGAAGGCATCCGCCACGTCCTTCACCGAGCGGGCGAAACGGGCGGGATCGACATCGCCCAGGCCATTGGCCTTGACCCAGGGCGTCAGCACATTGGTGGAAAGCGAGAGCTGCAGGCGCTCCATTTCCAGCTTGTCGTCGATCAGCGGATCGCGCTTCTTGGCGGCGGCGATGCCCAGCGCAGGATTGGCGATCACTTCCTTCCAGGCCTTCACGGTGGCCCGCAGGAAGCCCTGCACGGCGGCCGGGTTCTTCGCCATTTCGGGCGAAATGATGATGCCATTGCCGTACACATCCATGCCCGCCTCGCTGTAGCGGATGGCCACGATATCATCCGGGTTCACGCCACGCGCCTTGAGATCGAGGAACGACGAGAAGAAATGGCCCGAGATGAAGTCAACCGTGCCGTTGACGAGGCTCGCCTCGCGCAGCTGCGGCGTCAGGTTCACGTGTTCGACCTTGGCCTTGTCGATGCCGGTCTTCTTGGCAAAGGCCGGAAACAGCCGGAACGACGCATCGAACACCGGCGCACCGAGCTTCTTGCCCTCCAGATCCTTGGCCGTCCTGATGCCGCTCTTTTTCAGGGCATAGACGCCGAAAGGCGGAAAATCATAGGCCATGAACACGCAGAGCACTTCCTTGCCCTCGTTCTTGGCATTGTATTCGATGACCGAGTTCACGTCGGCAAAACCGATATTGTATGCGCCCGACGCCACGCGCTGCACGGCACCCGCAGAGCCTTGTCCGGGGTCCATCGAGACATCAAGACCCTCGGCCTTGTAGTAACCCTTGTCGAGCGCCACCAGGAACGGCGCAGTCGGCCCTTGGAACACCCAGTCCAGCGTGAACTTGATGGAGGTCTGCGCCTGCGCAGGCAGGGCCGTGAACGCCAGGCTGGCTGATGCAGCAAGGGCGGCGAAGATGCGACGGCTGATGGTCATGATGGCTCCTCCCAAAGAGTGATCAACATCTTTCGTAGCCAGCATAATCCATGCTGCGTCAAGCGGGATGGTCGAGCACCGGCAAGTTATGCCCGCGCCATGGCAAGGCCTGCCTCGCGCCTTTTCAGCAACAGCCAGCCGACGAGGGCGAGGTTCAGGCCGTTCCAGATCAATCCGTTGAGGAAAGCCATGCGGTAGGACAGGAAATAGTCGAAGATCCAGCCGGACACCACGCCACCCACCGCCATGCCGAGGATGGTGGAGGTGATCACGATGCCGATCTTGGCGCCCGCTTCCTCCGGCGGCAGATATTCGCGGGCAATCACCGCGTACATCGGCACGATGCCGCCCTGAAACAGGCCGAAGATGCCGGAAATGACATAGAGAGAGGTCAGGCCGTCAAACCAGAGATAGAGGAAGAGCGCCGCTGCCTGCATTCCCGAGCCGATCATCAGAACGGAGAGCCCGCCGATGCGGTCTGCCAGGAATCCCGAGCCGATCCGGCTGACAATGCCCAAAGCCAGCATCAGCGCCAGCATTTCGGCACCCCGTGCCACGCCGTAACCAAGGTCGGCGCAATACGCCACGATATGCACCTGCGGCATCGACATGGCGATGCAGCAGCCAAATCCCGCGAAGGCAAGCGCCAGCAGAAAGGTGTTGGTCGAGACGCCTAGGCCCTTGCGGTTGGCGACTGTCGCTGCCTGCGAACGATTTACTGCCGGCTTGCGGCGAAAGAACCACGCCATGCCCAGCATGAAGACCAGCACGAACAGGCCGATGGCAATGTGCGTCCAGCGCCAGCCCTGCGCTGCCATCAGGCGCTGGATGATCGGCGACCACAGCGCACCCGCGAGATAATTGCCCGTGGCGGTGATGGCGACGGCGAGGCCCCGGTTCTTCTCGAACCAGTGCGAGATATCCGCGATCAGCGGTGCGAAGCCGATGGAGGCGCCCACGCCGATCAGCACATGGGCGGCCGCAAACACCAGGATCGAGGGCGCATAGCCCGCGAGAATATAACCAAGCCCTTGCGAGACAGCGCCCAGCACGATCGGCAGCACGATGCCGAAGCGGTCCATCAACCGGCCCATGCCGATAGCGGCGGCCGCAAAGCCGATCATCATGCAGGTGTAAGGCAACGAGGCCGAGCCTCTGAGCGTGCCGAACTCAGCCTGAACCGTGGGTAGCGCCACGACGACGGACCATGAACCGACGCAGGCGACCGTCGCCAGCAGCAGCGACAGCGCCAGGCGAAACCAGGCGTAGGAACTGTCGGGCGCGTAGCGGGGATCGATGGTCGAAGTGATCATTCTATGACTATCGCCAATGGAGCGATGGGTCGTCCAACAAACCTAACTGATGGAAGGAGTGGCATTGGCGTTGTGCGTCCTTCGAGGCTCCGCTTCGCTCCGCACCTCTGGATGAGAAAGACTGTGCCTTGCACCACGCTCCTCATCCTGAGGTGCGAGCCAAAGGCGAGCCTCGAAGGACGCACACCGCCATTGCCACCCTCACCCGAAAACCTTGTCCCCCATCTGGTCCACGATCTGCCGGGCCTTGGTCATGGTGAACTGCGCGGCGTCCTCCCTGGACGCAAACCGGTCGGCCCGGACAAACCGGTGCGATTTCACCTCGCCCGCGATCTCCTTCTCGATCACGCCGCACATCTGCCATTGGCCCTGCTCCTGATAGGGCGTTGCGTGGAGCGTGAAGCCGTTGTGGGTTTCGGTGGCGGCGGGTGTGGTGTCGGCCTTGGGCGAGGAACCGCCGCCGAAGAGTTTTTTCAGGAAGGACATGGGTGCTCCGGGTGGTGAGGAATCGTCACAGTCTGTAGGGGATGCGCACACCGAGGCCTTTGGACCCGAACGCTTTTTCATCGCGGGTCAGGAGCGTCATGTTGCGAGACTTGGCTGTTGCAAGAATGATGGCGTCGGGCAGTTTCAGTCGTTGCTCGCGTCTGATCAGGACTGCGCTATCGGCGGTGGCATGATCGAGCGGAAGCACTGCGAAGCGCGCCAGCAAGGCATGTGTTGACTTCTCGGCACTTCCCGGCGCTCCGACCAGAAGCTCAATTCGGCTCACGATGCTGATGGCCGGACGTTCCGCACTGCCATCGATCTCGATGCGTGCCGCCTCTATGCCTCTGAGATAATCCACAAGAATGCAGGTGTCGAAAAGAAACGCTACCATTCGGAACGAAGCCGCCGCTGGAATGCGAGGCCGTCTTCGCCATCGCCCCACGCTCCGAATGCCGCCTCCGATGTCTTCTGTGCCGCATCCTCCTCTTTCAGGAAGCGGTCCAGCGCTTCACGCACAACGGCAGCGCGGGGCACGCGGCGGCGCGCGCTGATTAGGGTTAGTTGGTCGACGGTGGCAGCGGGCAGATCAAGGAGTATACGCATGATGGAGTGTATATCATATGGATATATATGATATCAATACCTGCTACGCAAAAGCGTCCTCAACTATCCAGAAAGCTCCGCAGCTTCCGCGATCTTGACGGATGCTTCAGCTTCCTGAGCGCCTTCGCCTCGATCTGCCGGATGCGCTCCCTTGTCACCGAGAACTGCTGGCTCACCTCTTCCAGCGTGTGATCCGTGTTCATGCCGATGCCGAAGCGACCATAGACGTCTTCAGGCGGCGCTTGGTTCCCTTTGCAGCGTTCCGGCGGTCGCCATCTCGTGGCGCAACCAGTCCGGCGCGATATCAAACCCGTTCGGCCATGTCGGCGCACCGGCTTCAATGAACACGCGTGAGAAGTATGCCGGATCACGCAACGGCACGACCATCGGGCCATCTTCTGCCAGCATCGCGCGTGCGTCGAACGCCCCGCCGCTTCCATCGCTGAACGCGACCGCAAGCCGCATCTCCGGCAAGACCTTGAGGCTGACCACGTCAATCATTGTCGAGTCCCGCAATGCGCTCCAGCGGCTCGTTCCGACGAGCGCGACTCCAGTTTGCCATCAGTTCATCACGATGCAAAGCCGCCCATTCCTTGACGAGACGCCGTGCAGTCCCCGGCAGGCGCCCGGCGATGACGTCTCCTGTCTCGATGGAAACATTCGCCCTGTGTTCGCCATAGACCGCCAGGA
>JANNEO010000070.1:0-9779 GCA_031378805.1 Hyphomicrobiales bacterium | reverse complement strand
GAGGTTGCCCTCGCCCTTCACCTTTCCCCCTGACACCACGACTACCGACTTGAATCATTCCGGCAGGCGCAGAAGGAACGACTGGGGAGCCCCCTGTCGCCCTGTTTTCCTGACACAGCCCGGCAGACCCGGCAACCGCCGAGGCGGCCTCCTGCCGGTTCGGGGGGGTGTTTTCAGGGGGCTGTTGCCAAAACGCCACGCTTTGGCACCGCATTTGAACCATCGGGGTAACATGTCGTTAAGATTTGCGACGGAAAGTGGCGGATAAAATCATTCAAAGCACTGATATCATGAGTTTATATCGATCTTGCATCGATTTGGGCAAGGATTTGGCAGGGATGACGGGAGAGCGGCTGGAATTCAACCGCTATGGGTGAAAGCCAGGGCCAACGGCATGAGAGAGCGACTGATTTGCAACGGTCGTTGTCATCAAGGGTGTCTGGTCGAAGCAGCGATTCGGCCCACGCGGCCCGATACCGATGTCCACGCTGTGTCGTGCGGGTGAGTCGCGGCTCCTCACGCCACCAGCTGCTCCCCCTCCAGCAGTCAGGCCAGGGCGATGGCCCGCGCCACCTGCGTCGCCACGGATGACATCGACGACGGCATGGGCGGGTGCTAATTCAAGCCCATGAGGATCGCCTTGATTCACGCCCTGCGGCATTCGCCGCCACCCATCGAAAGGGCGTTCCGCGAGCTGTGGCCCGAGGCCTCGCTCATGAACCTCCTGGACGACAGCCTGTCGGCCGACCTGGCCCGCGACGGCGGCCTGACTGCCGGGATGACTGAGCGATTTCTGGGCCTCGCGCAGTATGCCATTGGCACTGGAGCGCGTGGCATACTCTTCACCTGCTCGGCGTTCGGCCCGTGCATCAAAGCGGTCAAGCAGGCTTTTCCGCAGATTCCGGTGCTCACGCCGAACGAGGCCATGATCGAGGAAGCGCTGCGAGCAGGCACTTCGATTGGACTGATGGCAAGCTTCGCGCCGACGCTGGCGTCGATGCCGGCGGAG
Source organism: Hyphomicrobiales bacterium (assembly GCA_031378805.1). Taxonomy (GTDB): domain Bacteria; phylum Pseudomonadota; class Alphaproteobacteria; order Rhizobiales; family Beijerinckiaceae; genus JADCCX01. The sequence continues at coordinate 8,770 of JANNEO010000070.1, read as the reverse complement.
TTTCCGCCAACCGTCCAATTGAAGACCCGGTTCATCGCAGGCGCAATGGCGGCGCTCGACCGGGACGACGGGGTGGAGCACGACCGCCTGGCAGCGGAGGCCGCGAAAAGCCTGGCGGCGTGCGATGTCATCGCGCTGGCACAGTTCAGCCTCGCGCGTGCAGCGCCATCTGTGGCGGCGGCGACCGGGCGCACCGTGCTCACCACGCCGCACAGCGCGGTGCGCAAGCTGCGCTCACTGCTAGACCGGTAGCCGCACGCTGGCCCGCAGGCCGCCCAGCGGGCTGTCGGACAGCAGGATATCGCCGCCATGCGACCGCGCGATATCCCGCGAAATGGCAAGGCCAAGGCCAGAGCCGCCGTGATCCTGGTTCCTGGCCTCGTCGAGCCTCAGGAAAGGCCGGAACACATCGTCCCGCATGTCAGGCGCGATGCCCGGCCCATCATCATCGACATGCACTGTCAGATAGCGGGCATCATGCACGGCGGTAATCTGGATATCGTCGCCATAGCGGGCCGCGTTGGAGACGAGGTTACCCAGCAGGCGGCGGAAGGCATCGCGGCGCAAGGTGACGTTGGTGTCGCCTTCCAGAACCAGGGTCGTGGGGTGTCCCTGGCGCTCCGCATCGGATTTGAACTCCTCCAGCAGCGCCCGCAGATCCGTGGCTTGTGCCATCTCGCCCGCATCGCCCCGGGCGAAGGAGAGATAGGCCTCCAGCATCCGGGACATTTCGTCGACATCGCGCTTCAGGTCATCGAGCTCCGGGCTTTGCTGCAGCATCTCCAGTGACAGCCGGAAGCGCGTGAGCACGGTGCGCAGATCATGGCTGACGCCGTTCAGCATGGTCGTGCGCTGTTCGATCTGGCGGGCGATGCGCCGCCGCATGTCCATGAAGGCGGCACCCGCACGGCGCACTTCCCTGGCCCCTCTAGGACGAAACTCGATGTCGCGCCCCTTGCCGAAATCCTCCGCCGCATCGGCAAGCGCGAGAATGGGTTTGATCTGGTTGCGCAGGAACAGCACCGCCACAGTCAAAAGGATCAGCGATGTTCCCACCATCCAGACCAGGAAGATATGCGCGTTGGAGGCGTAGGTCTGGCTGCGCCGCGCCATGACCCGCATCACGGCCCCATCCACCTGCACCCGAATCTCGACCATGTTCGAGCGCCCGACCGTATCGATCCAGAACGGACGCCCGACCCGCAGGCGGATTTCGTTGGACAGCGCCGTGTCGAGAAAACTGAAGAAAGGCTTCGGGCTGATGCGCGGCAGAGGATCATTGGGCAGGATATCGACATCAAGTCCCAGCTTCTGCTCGGCGATGTCCGTCAGCAACCTTCCTTCGGTGTCCTTCCTCGGCAGCTTCTCGTAGATCTCCACCAACGCCGCGACATCTGATGCAACCGACGCCGAAAGGCGGTTGGTCACGGTCTGCCAGTGCCGCTCCATGAAAGCGTAGGCGATGACGGATTGCAGCAGCACGACCGGCGCGATGACAATCAGCAGCGAGCGTGCGTAGAGCCCCTTGGGCAGCACCGCCTTGATGAAACGCGTGGCCCGCGAGAATCCGTCCCTGGCGCCAAACAGCATCGCGCCCGGACGCATCAACATCAGTCCACGATCAGGCGATAGCCCGATCCCCTGACTGTCTGCAGATAGGTCGGATTGGCTGGATCACGCTCGATCTTGCGGCGCAGCCGGTTGATCTGCACATCGATGGTCCGCTCGTTTGCATCCGAGCCTGGTCCGGCAAGCGCATCGCGTGTCACGGGGGCGCCATTGGCCTCGGCCAGCAGTTTCATCATGTCACGCTCGCGGTCGGTGATCTTCACGATCTCGCCGCCTTGCGTCAGTTCGCTGCGCATCACATGGAAGGCGAAGTGTCCAAAGGACACGCTTTCGGGCGCGATATTCTGGTTGGCTGGTGGCGGTGCCGTGACGCGCCGCAGGATCGAGCCAACGCGCAGCAGCAGCTCGCGCGGGTCGAAGGGTTTGGAGAGATAGTCATCCACGCCCAATTCGAAGCCGCGGATCCGGTCGTTGATATCGGCCAGCGCCGTGAGCATCAAGATGGGTACGACCGATGACTGGCGCAGTGTTTCCGCAAACTGGAAGCCGTTCTCGCCCGGCATCATCACATCGAGGATGATCAGGTCGAAAGCCAGCCCCTCCATGCGTTTGCGGGCATCGGCGGCGCTTTCCGCGGTGGTCACGCGATAGCCATTGGTCTTGAGGAACTGTGACAGCAGCGAGCGGATGCGCGTGTCATCGTCCACGATCAGAATATGGTGGGCGTCATCAGACGGCGCAGAGGCGACAGCCGCACTCATGCGAACCCCTTGCTGGCCGGGATGTTTCCAGGGGGCGCAATGCGGGCAGAGGGAGCACTTGGTCCGATCATGGCCTTGATATGCTCCCGCTCACCCCTTTCAATCAAGCCCATCAGGAAGCGGGCGATGATCTCCCGGCTTTCTGGGCCAGCCTCCTTCAACGCCTCGGCGATGCGCCGACCCTGCCGTTCCGCAAGTTCCCGCGCCAGCATGGTCCCCTTGTCCGTCAGATGCAGCAGGCGCTGACGTCGATCATCCGGACCGGACCTCTGCTCGATGAAGCCGCCCTCGATCAGGTCTTTCAGGACACGCGCCAGGCTCTGCTTGGTGATGCCGAGGATATCCAGGAGCGCCGCGATCGTCAGCCCGGATCGGCGGTTCACGAAATGCAGCACGCGGTGATGTGCCCGGCCAAAGCGGAAGCGCGAGAGCACCCTGTCCGGTTCGCCCACGAAATCGCGGTAGCCGAAGAACACAAGTTCGATCAACGCCATGTCAGGCGCGAACTGTGGCGCTGATGCGGGATTATCTGCTGCTGAAACCATCGGTCCTTCACGCTGTGGCAGGGATTTTTTCCAGAAAAATATGTCAGTGATGTTGACATATCACAGACCAATTGTTACCCGTCAAGCCTCGCGTACGAAAGGTTCGTGCGCCAAGAGCCAATAACCAGGCTGCTTCGTTGCGCGATAGCATGAAAAGCGGCCAAATGCAGGAGCGAAACGATGGCAGGCCAGCCCTTCGACAAGCGTGACGGTTTCATCTGGATGGATGGCAAGCTCATCCCTTGGGCCGACGCAAGAGTGCATGTGCTGACCCATGCCATGCACTATGGTTCTGCCGTGTTCGAAGGTGAGCGTGCCTATGGCGGCAAAATCTTCCAGAGCCGCAAGCACTCCGAGCGTTTGATCGAATCCGCCAGCATTCTCGACATGACGGTGCCCTTTTCCGCAGCGGAGATCGATGCGGCCAAGAAGGCCACGCTGAAGGCCAACAAGCAGATCGATGCCTATGTGCGCCCCATCGTCTGGCGCGGCTCGGAGATGATGGGTGTCTCGGCCCAGAGCAACACCATCCACGTCGCCGTCGCCACCTGGGAATGGCCAAGTTATTTCGACCCCGCCCAACGCATGAAGGGCATTCGTCTGGGCATGGCGGAATATCGCAGGCCCGACCCCAGGACCGCGCCCTCCAAGGCCAAGGCGGCCGGCCTCTACATGATTTGCACCATCTCCAAGCACAAGGCCGAGCGTGAAGGCTTTGCCGATGCCCTGATGCTCGACTGGAAGGGCCGTGTGGCGGAATGCACGGGCGCCAACGTCTTCTTTATCAAGGATGGCGTGATCCACACACCGAAGGCGGATTGTTTCCTCGATGGCATTACCCGCCAGACTGTCATCAGGCTCGCCCGCAAGAACGGCATGAAAGTGGTGCAGCGGCGCATCAAGCCGGAAGAGCTGTCGAGCTTCAACGAGTGCTTCATCACGGGCACTGCGGCGGAAGTGACGCCGGTGGGCGAGATTGCAGGCATCAAGTACACACCGGGCAACATGACGAAGACGCTGATTGATGCCTATGCGGCGGCGGTGAATCCGAAATAGGGCGATACCAATGGGATGTGACGTTGCCATTGTTCCATGATATACATTCCAGAATGTATATCATGGAGGTGCGTCATGCAGGTAGCAAAATGGGGCAACAGCCTCGCGGTGCGATTGCCCAAAGAACTCACTGAAAAGCTTGGCCTGAAGGCAGGCGACGACATGGAATTTCGGCTGTCGGGTGAGCGCGAGTTGACGCTTCACCGCAAGCTGACGCGAGAAGAAGCGCTGAAGCGTCTTCAGGACACCCGCCTGAAGCTGCCGCCTGGATACACGTTTAACCGCGAAGAACTCTATGAGCGCTGAGAGATTTTTCGATACAAATGTCATTTTTTATTCTCTGAGCGACAACCAGGACAAGGCCGAGATTGCACAAGCCGCGATAAAGGATGGCGGGACTATCAGTGTTCAGGTCCTGAACGAACTGACATTGGCATTGCGGCGGAAGATGAAGCTTCCGTGGGGAGAAATTGATCGCCATCTGCACACGCTTTCACCATTCTTTATGGCGATCAGGCCGGTGACGATGGCGACCCATCTTCTGGGGAGAAACATCGCCGAGCGATACCAGCTCCAGTTTTACGATTCCCTCCTGCTCGCCTCGGCCCTTGAAGCGGGCTGCACGCATTTCATCAGTGAAGATATGAAAGGCGGAATGGTCATAGACGGATTGATGGTGGTCAATCCTTTCAAGGCCTGAATTCATCCCAACCATCACGCAAAGGCGCTGGACGAGAACATCCGCGCGGGGGAAATCAAACGAATGGAAACTCTCGTCCCCTACATCCTCTACTGCGTCGCCATGTCCGGCACGCCTGGGCCGAACAACCTCATGGTTCTGGCATCGGGAGTGAACTACGGCTATCGGCGCACGCTGCCGCATATCTTTGGCATCAACATCGGCTTCAGCCTGATGCTCGCGATCATGGCGCTGGGCGTGGGGGCCATATTTCTGGCCGAACCGCGGCTGCGGGCGATCCTGAAGTTTGCTGGCATCGCCTACATGCTCTGGCTGGCCTGGAAAATCGCGACCGCCAGCGGCGTTGGTGATGGCGAGACGGGTGGCAAGCCGATGACGTTTCTGCAAGGCGCGGCGTTCCAGTGGGTCAATGTCAAGGCATGGTTCATGGTGCTGGGTGCCATCTCGGTCTATGCTCCGACAGGTTATAGCCCAGTCGAGAAGGCGCTCTATCTTGGCGGCATCATGCTGATCGCGGGTACTCCGCCCACCCATATCTGGACACTGTTTGGCGTGGGCATCCGGCGTTTCCTGCAAAACCCGAATGCGCTCAGGGCGTTCAACATCACCATGGCGCTGCTGCTCGTGCTAAGCCTTGTGCCCATGCTGCGGTAGGGACTTCCGGTTCTCTCCGCGACAACGAAGGAGAGAATGATGGACGAGAGCATCCGCACCCTGGCGCACGAACTGCTTGAAAGCGGCGTCACGACCCTCAGTGATCGCGACAGGCGCGTCATCGCCCGCATCGCCAAGCAGCACCACATCACCCGCAACGTGAATGCTTCGGTCGATGAAGGCCAGACCTTTGGCGAGAAAGTGGCCGATAAGGTCGCCCGCTGGGGTGGTTCATGGACCTTCATCATCTGGTTCTTCGTCTTCCTGGGCTTCTGGGCCTTGCTCAATTCGGTGCTTCTGATCGGGAATGCCCGCTTTGACCCGTATCCCTACATTTTTCTCAACCTGCTGCTCTCGATGCTGGCATCCATTCAGGCTCCGCTGATCCTGATGTCCCAGAACCGCCAGGCCGCGCGCGACCGCATCCAGGCGACGCTCGACTACGAGGTCAATCTCAAGGCGGAAATGGAAATCCTCGAATTACACGAGAAGGTCGACAGGCTTCTGGCCTCAGTGCCCGGCAAAGCTTGATTATTGACGGGCTGACCATCTCTCCAGCGCCTGGTCATCCGCATCCTTCGCCTCGACCCACTCGCCGGATGATCCATCCTTGCGGTGTTCTTTTTTCCAGAACGGTGCGCGGGACTTGAGGTAATCCATCAGGAATTCCGCCGCAGCGAAGGCCGCCTTCCGATGGCGCGAGGCTGTCACGACAAGCACGATGTTCTCGCCGGGACGGATCATGCCATGGCGATGCACCAGCACTGCGCCATCCAGCGGCCAGCGGCCTCTTGCCTCTGCCAGCACGCGGTCCATCTCCTCCTCGGCCATGCCGGGGTAGTGCTCCAGCTCCAGCGCTGCCAAGGTGCCGCTTTCGTCCCGGCACAAGCCGGTGAAGGTCACGACAGCGCCGATGTCCGGGTGGCCCGCGCAGACCCGGCGCTGTTCTACGGCGAGGTCAAAATCCTCTGCCTGGACGCGGACCGTAAACATTACCCCCCCGTCATCGGCGGGAAAAACGCGATCTCACTGGCACCAGTGATCGGAGCATCGTGCTTCGCATGGGCCTTGTCGATGGCGGCGCGGATCAACGGGGCGTTCTCGAACGCATAGGCATACTCTTCACCGCGTGTGATCAACCACCCTATCAGATCACCAATGGTCACGATCCCGGCTGGCAGAACAACCTGCTCCTCCGGCTTGCCGATCCGCTCCCGCACCCAGGCGAAATAGACGAGCTTGAGGCTCATGGCTGCTCCTTCTCGTCCTCGGCCAGCAGGTGCTTGATGCCGGACCGGAAATAGTCCCACCCCGTGTAGAGCGTCAGACCGGCAGCGATCCACAGCAGGGTCAGGCCGATGGTCAGCGTCCAGCCCTCCGGCAGCACGCTGTCGCCCGCAGGCCCTGCCACCAGAAAGCCGATGGCCACGAGTTGCGCCGTGGTCTTCCATTTCGCGACCTTGGTGACGGGGACCGAGACACGCAGTTCCGCCAGGAATTCGCGCAGGCCGGAGACCAGGATTTCACGGCACAGGATGATGATTGCTGCCCACAGCGACCAGGAGGCAATCGTCTCGTCCGCCACCAGCATCAGCAGCGTGGCAGCAACCAGGAGCTTGTCGGCGATGGGGTCCAGCATGCGGCCGATGGCGGAATACTGGTGCCAGGCCCGGGCAAAATAGCCATCGAAATAATCCGTGATCGCCGCCGCCACGAAAAACGCCAGCGCCCACCAGCGCATGCTGTCATCGCGCGGCCAGAACAGCACAGCGACAATGGCGGGCACCGCGAGAATGCGCAGATAGGTCAGCACATTGGGCAGCGAAAACGGATGGCTCTTGTTGCGCGGTATCATGGTGGGGCAGTCATGCGGCGTTTCTCGATTCGTCCCTTGGCTTGCAGCGCCTCATGTTCCCTAGCCCGAAGCTGCGGCAAACCAAAGAGGCAGGCTGGCAAAACTCACCCCTTCTCGTTGAAGAAATCATGCACCGCCTTGGCCGTTGCCGCGTTGACGCCGGGCGTCCGCGCCAGATCATCGAGCGAGGCTCGGGCAATGGCCTTGGCCGTGCCGAAATGCAGCAGCAGCGCCCGCTTGCGCGACGGCCCGATGCCGCCGATCTCGTCGAGTGGGCTGTTGGTCATTTCCCGCTTGCGCCGGGCGCGGTGCGCACCGATGGCAAAGCGATGCGCCTCGTCGCGCAGGCGCTGCACGAAATACAGCGCCGGATCGCGCGGCGGCAGGCGGAAGGGCTGGCGACCGGGCATCAGGAAGGTCTCGCGCCCCGCATCGCGGTCGGCACCCTTGGCCACGCCCACCAGCGGCACATCCGTGATGCCCAGGCCCTCCAGCGTGGACCGGGCAGCCTCCAACTGCCCCTTGCCGCCATCGATCAGCACCAGATCAGGCCAGGTGGGGAATTCATCCTTCTCCCCGTTCTTGACGGGGAGAAGGTGGCGCGCAGCGCCGGATGAGGGGCCGGGTGAGTTCAGCACGGGCTCACCCGGCCCCTCATCCCGGCCTTCTCCCCGTGCAGAACGGGGAGAAGGGGCAGATTCTCCATCCTCCTTCACCAGCCGCGAAAAGCGCCTTTCCAGCACCTCCCGCATCATGCCGAAATCATCGCCTGGCGTGATCTCCGTCGATTTGATGTTGAAGATCCGGTAGTGCTGCTTCCGGAAGCCGTCCAGGCCCGCCACGATCATGCCGCCCACGGCGTTCGTGCCGGAGATGTGGGAGTTGTCATAGACCTCGATGCGGCGCGGCGGACTTGTAAGCCCGAACGCCTTGGCCAGAGCCGCCATCAGCATGGTCTGCGTGGCGCTGTCCGCCAGGCGGCGGGACAGTTCCTCCACCGCGTTCTTCATGGCGTGATCGATGAGATCCTTCTTCTCCCCGCGTTGTGGCCGGGCGATCTCGATCCTGCGCCCGGCACGGATCGAAAAGGCCTCGCACAGCAGGTCCGCATTCTCGATCTCTTCCGACAGCAGGATCAGCCGAGGCACCGGCTTGTCGTCATAGAACTGCGCCATGAAGGCATCGAGCACTTCGGCCTTGGTAAGGCTGGCATGGGCCTTGGGGAAGAAGGCCCGGTTGCCCCAGTTCTGGAAGGTCCGGAAGAAGAACACCTCGATGCAGAACTGCCCGGCATTCTCGGCAATGGCGAAGACATCGGCCTCTTCCACGGTCTGGGAGTTGATGTCCTGCGATCCGCCCGTGGCGGAAAGCGCCGCAATGCGATCGCGGAAGCGCGCGGCCTTCTCGAACTCCAGCGCTTCGGAGGCTGCCTGCATCTCTCGCGCCATGTGCTCGCGCACCGCCTGGCTCTTGCCGGAGAGGAAGCCCTTGGCCTCGTCCACGAGTTCACCGTATTCGCTGGTCGAGACCTCGTTGGTGCAGGGGCCAGCGCAGCGCTTGATCTGGTGCAGCAGGCAAGGGCGGCTTCGGTTGGCGAAATAGCTGTCCGTGCAGGTCCGCAGGAGAAATG
>JANNEO010000048.1:0-25855 GCA_031378805.1 Hyphomicrobiales bacterium | reverse complement strand
TCGGGAGAAGGTGGTTGGCGGAGCCAACCGGATGAGGGAGAACCGCCGCACTCTGTGGCTCTCCCTCATCAGTCAGGCTCCGCCTGCCAGCTTCTCCCAAGGGAGAAGCGGATACGCCCTCAATACTGCCTTGCCACCATCATCTTCTTGATCTCGGCGATGGCCTTGGCCGGATTCAATCCCTTGGGACATGCCTTCGAGCAGTTCATGATGGTGTGGCAGCGATAGAGCCGGAACGGGTCTTCGAGGTTGTCCAACCGGTCGCCTGTCGCCTCGTCGCGGCTATCAATGAGCCAGCGATAGGCTTGCAGCAGCACGGCGGGGCCAAGATAGCGGTCGCCGTTCCACCAGTAGCTGGGGCATGACGTGGAGCAGCAGGCACACAGGATGCACTCGTAGAGGCCGTCGAGCTTCTCGCGGTCGTCCTTGGATTGCTTCCACTCCTCGCGCGGCGCGGGCGTATCCGTCTTCAGCCACGGCTCGATGGAGGCGTGCTGGGCGTAGAAGCGCGTGAGGTCCGGCACCAGATCCTTGACCACCGGCATATGCGGCAGCGGATAGATCTTCACTGCGCCGGTCACCTCGTCCATGCCCATGGTGCAGGCCAGCGTGTTGGTGCCATCGATGTTCATGGCGCAAGAACCGCAGATGCCCTCGCGGCAGGAGCGGCGGAAGGTCAGTGTCGGGTCGATGCGGTTCTTAATCCAGATGATGCCATCCAGGATCATCGGCCCGCAATCGCTGCGATCGACAAAGTAGGTATCGATGCGCGGGTTCTGCCCATCCTCCGGGTTCCAGCGATAGACGCGGTATTCCTTGAGGTTGGTCGCACCCACTGGTTTGGGCCAGACCTTGCCTTCGGTGACGCGGGAGTTCTTGGGGAGGGTGAATTCAGCCATCAGTCGTCGTCCTGAACATTCAATGCGGTCATGAGATCATTGTTCTCCTCAATCCGCAGCATTCGGATGTCACGCACAGAAGGCGTGAACCATGGGTATTTGGCGGCAAGTTTTTGCACGGTTGTCACGCAGCGCACAGCGTCCACGGTGGCCGGATCACCAAAATATGTGCTGCCCTGCTTCCACTCGAAGCCGCGTGCTGTGAGATATGTCCGCACATCGGTATAGGCATTGCGCCAATGCTGGTTCGGATAAAGCTGCTCCAACATCCCCGTGTCGAAGTCGAAAACGATTGCGTACATGCGACCCACCCGTCCGCTGTTATGGCCGAACAAGCGCGGAGGTGCGTACCCCGTTTGTTTGCGCTCGCTGAATCCAGCCATCATGCCCCTCAATACACCCGCGCCTTGGGCGCGATATACTCGATCTCGTTCGACATCGTGTAGGTATGCACCGGGCGGTCATCCATGCGCGTTGTCTTTTTCGCATCGTCGATGAACGCCAGCGTGTGCTTCATCCAGGTCTTGTCGTCGCGGTCCTTGTAATCTTCCCGGGCGTGGGCGCCACGGGATTCCTTGCGGTTTTCGGCGCTTTCCATGGTGACGACGGCCTGCACGATGAGGTTGTCGAACTCCATCGTCTCCATCAGGTCGGAGTTCCAGATCAGCGAACGGTCGGTGACGGAGACATCATCCGCCTGCTTCCAGACCTGGTTGATCTTCCGCTTGCCCTGAATGAGCGTCTCGCCCGTGCGATACACCGCGCAATCCGCCTGCATGATGGCCTGCATGTCCGCGCGAAGCTTTGCCGTCGGCGTGCTACCCTTGGCGTTGCGAAAACGGTCGAGGCGCGTCAAAGCCAGATCGGCGGAGGAGTCCGGCAACGCCTGCTGCTTCGCGCCCGCATCCACCAGTTCACCGCAGCGCATACCAGCGGCCCGGCCAAAGACCACAAGGTCGATGAGCGAGTTGGAGCCAAGGCGGTTGGCACCATGCACGGAAACGCAGGCCGCCTCGCCAATCGCCATCAGGCCCGGCACGATATGGTCCGGGTTGCCGCCCACCTTGGTCAGCACCTCGCCGTGGTAGTTCGTGGGGATGCCGCCCATGTTGTAATGCACGGTCGGGATCACGGGGATCGGCTCGCGCGTCACGTCGACACCCGCAAAAATCTTGGCGCTTTCCGAGATACCGGGCAGGCGCTCGTGCAGGATCTTGGGATCGAGATGATCGAGATGCAGGTAGATGTGGTCCTTCTGCTTGCCGACACCACGCCCGTCGCGGATTTCCATCGTCATGGCGCGGGAGACAACATCGCGCGACGCCAGATCCTTGGCCGACGGCGCATAGCGCTCCATGAAGCGCTCGCCCTCGGAGTTGGTGAGGTATCCGCCTTCGCCGCGTGATCCTTCTGTGATCAGGCAACCTGCGCCGTAGATGCCGGTGGGATGAAACTGCACGAATTCCATGTCTTCGAGCGGCAAGCCTGCCCGCAGCACCATGGCATTGCCATCGCCCGTGCAGGTGTGGGCGGATGTGGCAGAGAAATACGCACGGCCATAGCCACCGGTGGCAAGAATGATCTGCTGCGCCTGGAAACGGTGGATCGTGCCGTCATCCATCTTGAGGCAGACCACGCCAAGGCAACGCCCTTCGTCCGACATGATGAGGTCGATGGCGAAGAACTCGATGAAGAACTCCGTCTGGTGCTTCAGTGCGTTGCCATAGAGCGTGTGCAGGATGGCGTGGCCGGTCCGGTCAGCGGCAGCGCATGTCCGCTGGGCAGGTGGCCCACCGTAATTCGTCGTCATGCCGCCGAAGGGGCGCTGGTAGATCTTGCCTTCTTCGGTGCGCGAGAATGGCACGCCCCAATGCTCCAGTTCGTAGACAGCGGCAGGCGCATTCTTGCAGAGGTATTCGATGGCATCCTGATCGCCCAGCCAGTCCGAGCCCTTGACCGTGTCATACATGTGCCAGCGCCAGTCATCCGGCCCCATGTTGCCCAGCGAGGCCGAGATGCCGCCTTGTGCGGCGACCGTGTGCGACCGGGTCGGGAAGACCTTGGAGATGCAGGCCGTGCGCAAACCGGCCTGAGCCGCGCCGACGGCAGCGCGAAGGCCAGCACCACCTGCACCCACGACGACCACATCATAAACATGATCGGTGATTGGATAGGCCGGACCGGCATATTTCGCGCCCCGGGGAGGCGTGAAGGTGCCGTTGCCGCTGTTGACTGTCTTCGTCGTTGTCTTCGTCGTTGTCTTGGCCATGGTGCTGTCCTGACGTCCCGAAACCTGAATGATCAACCTGAAAAAGCCATCTTGAGAATGGCAAAGCTGCACGCCGCGCCGATCACGATGGCGAAGAAGGTATTGGCGATCAGCATGGCGATCTTTGGGCCTTCCTCGTGGACGTAATCCTCGATGATGACCTGCATCCCGAGTTTCATGTGGATGACACCCGACACCACGAAGAGCAGCAGCAGCAGCGACACCAGTGGATTGCGCATGGCGCCCACGAAGGTCGCGTGCGAAACGCCCAGCAGCATGGTGAGGATGATGATGAAGGCGATGGCGAGTGGCACATTGGCCAGCGCCGTCATGCGTTGCTTGAAGAAATGGTCCGTGCCCGACTTGGCGGAGCCAAGGCCGCGCACCTTCGAAATGGATGTGCGCATGGTGGAGTTGCTGTCCATCACAATCTCCTCAGAACGACCAGCCGACGAGCCAGATGACGACCGTGAGCACGCAGGAACCGCCGATCGTGGCCTTGGCCAGCCATTCGCGCTCTTCCACGCCAAAGCCGCGTCCGGTGTCCCAGATGAAATGCCGGATGCCGCCGAGCATGTGGTGCATCAGCGCCCAGGTGTAGCCGAACAGGATCAACTTGCCGAACCAGGAGTTCAGGAAACCCATTGCGGTTGCATAGGCCGAAGGGCTGGAGGCTGCCGCAACCAGCAACCACGCGACCAGCAATGTGCCGACATAGAGCGCCGTGCCGGTGACCCGGTGCAGGATCGACATCATCATCGTCAGCATCGGCCGGTAAATCTGGAGATGGGGCGAAAGGGGCCGCTCCACTGGTTTTGTCACGTCAGACATTGCGTCACCCCGCCAGACTGCCTCTGCACACAACCAAGGCAGAGCCTGGTGTAGCGCTGACATCTGAATACCGCTTTTCGCTGCACTGCACCTATCGAAAAAGACGCATCCCCGCAACGCGGCGCAAAGTCACAAGCATGACAAAACTTGTAATTTGTCATGCCGCATGAACAACACCCCTTAGAATTTGCCGAGCAGTCCACCGAAAAGTTCGGACACAAGCATTCGGAAGAACACCAGACCGATGATCAGTACGACAGGAGAGAGGTCGATGCCGCCCAGATCAGGCATTCGCCTGCGGATCGGCGCCAGCACCGGCTCGGTGACACGGTGCAGGAAATCACCGATGGTGGCGACCACGCCGTTGCGGCTGTTGATGACGTTGAACGCCACCAGCCAGCTGTAGATGGCATTGGCGATGAGGACGTAAATATAAAGCGTGATGACGGTATCAAACAACCAGAGCAGCGAGCGCATTCGTGACCTCTTTATGCCTTCCCGATTCGGATTGTATCCGATTGACTCCTCTCTAGCAGCATCGCCGCCGATTGACACCATCGTTCCCGCAGCCATAATTATGGTGCTTGTGTGGGGCTGTAGCTCAGTTGGGAGAGCGCGTCGTTCGCAATGACGAGGTCAGCGGTTCGATCCCGCTCAGCTCCACCACTCACATCGTCGCACCGATCTGCCACGGCACGAATTCCACGTCGCCATAGCCCATCACCTCGGATTTCGTGCGCTCGCCCGAGGCAATTCGCAGCACCAGATCGAAGATTTCGCGCCCCTTGTCCTCCAGGCTCACGCCGTCCAGCACGTCGCCCGTGTTGATGTCCATGTCGTCGATCATGTGGTTGTAGATCGGTGTGTTGGTCGCAAGCTTGAAGGAAGGCGTGGGTTTGCAGCCATAGGCTGAACCGCGCCCTGTCGTGAAGGCCAGCACGTTGGCCCCGCCTGCCACCTGCCCCGTGGCGGCCACGGGATCATAGCCCGGCGTGTCCATGTAGACGAAGCCGCTGGCCTCCACTTTCTCGGCATAGTGATAGACACCGCGCAACGTGGTGTTGCCACCTTTCATCGCCGCGCCCAGCGATTTTTCGAGGATGGTCGTGAGGCCACCCGCCTTGTTGCCAGGCGAGGGGTTGTTGTCCATGCTCATCTTGTTGCGGGCGGTGTAATCCTCCCACCAGTGGATGATGCCCACCAGCTTCTCGCCGATCTCGCGGGTGGCGGCGCGGCGGGTCAGCAGGTGTTCCGCCCCGTAGATTTCCGGCGTTTCAGACAGGATCGCCGTGCCGCCATGCTTCACCAGCAGGTCCACCGCCGCGCCCAGCGCCGGGTTGGCGGTGATGCCGGAATAGCCATCGGAGCCGCCGCATTGCAGTGCCAGGCACAGCTCCGAGGCGGGCAACGTCTCGCGTTTCACAGCATTCACTGTGGGCAGCATCGCCCTGATCGCGTCGATACCGGCCAGCACGGTCTTCTTCGTGCCGCCCACCTCCTGGATCGTCATGGTGCGAAAGGTCTCGCTTTCCGAAACCCCGTAAGCCTCCTTCCAGCGGCCGATCTGGAAGCCCTCGCAGCCAAGCCCCACCATCACCACACCGCCCATGTTGGGATTGGTGGCATAGCCCCATTGTGTGCGCTTGAGGACTTCATAGCCCTCGCCGTTGATGTCGAGTGCGCATCCTCCGCCGTGAACGAGCGGGATGACGCCGTCGATGTTGGGGTAGTCCCTGAGCAGGCCCGAGCGGTTGATCTCCTCCGCCATGAACTTGGCGACCGTGGCCGAGCAATTCACCGAGGTGAGGATACCGATGTAGTTGCGCGTGCCGGCGCGACAAAGGCTGCCTGGGATTTGCTTGCGACGAAAACCCTCGAACGTCGCTTGCTGGTCAAGCGGCAGAATGTCTTCCGCTCGCGCGTCTTCTGCGTGGCGGTAATCGCGCTCGAAGGCCGCGAAGTCGCAATTGTGCGAATGGATATGCTCACCAGGCTGAATCTCCGCGTGGGCGAAGCCGATGATCTGGCCGAACTTGATGACGGGCTGGCCCTTGGAGAGCTTGACCATCGCCATCTTGTGGCCGCGCGGAATGCGGGCCATCGCGGCAACAGCCTCGATCACAGTGCCCTTTTCGATGGGATCGACCGCCACCACCACGGTATCGAGCGCATTGAGGCGAAGGTGACGGCCTTTGGGCAGCATGATCTGGCTTCTTTCCTTCTCCCCTTGCGGGAGAAGATGGAGTTTGCGCTTGCTGCGTCTTCAATTCCAACAATAAATTGCCAAAGTCAGGAAATGCCGTCCATGAAACTCTCGCCATGAATCCCTCGCCATGAAACTCTCGGTCGAAACAACCCTCCCCACTGATGGCACAACCGGCGCTCTCGCAGGCCGCGTCTGGCGGCCAGATGTGGGCGGCCCTTCTGTCGTTGCCATCCGCCAGACGGGTGTGTTCGACATCTCCGCGAAATTCCCGACCATGCGCGACCTGTGCGAGACAAAAGACCCGGCCGCTGCGCTGAAACGCAGCAGAGGCAAGAAAATCGGTGATCTCGCGGATATCCTTGCCAACAGCCCCGAGAGCCGTCGCAACAGGCGCAATCCCTGGCTGCTCGCCCCCATCGACTTGCAGGCCGTGAAGGCGGCGGGCGTGACGTTTCCGGTTTCGATGATCGAGCGTGTGATCGAGGAGAAAGCACGCGGCAATGCGGTGGCGGCAAACGCCGTACGCGCCGAGATCAACGCGCTCGTGGGCGGCGATCTGCACAAGCTGAAGCCGGGTTCGCCGCAGGCGATGGCGCTGAAAGAGGCGCTGATCAAGGCGGGCAGCTGGAGCCAGTATCTGGAGGTCGGCATCGGGCCGGATGCTGAAATCTTCACCAAGGCGCCGCCGATGGCGGCTGTGGGCACCGGCGCAGATGCGGGCCTGCATCCGATCTCGACCTGGAACAACCCGGAGCCCGAGGTGGTGCTGGTCATCCGTTCCGACGGCACGATCATCGGGGCCACCTTGGGAAATGACGTGAACCTGCGCGATGTCGAGGGCCGCTCGGCCCTTTTGCTGGGCAAGGCGAAAGACAACAATGCGTCCGCCTGTGTCGGCCCGTTCCTGCGCTTCTTCGACAGCACCTTCAGCCTCGACGATGTCCGCCGGATGGAGGTCGGCCTGCGGGTGGAGGGTGAGGATGGCTTCGTGCTGGAAGGCCGCTCCAACATGGCGATGATCGCACGCGATCCAGTCGACCTGGCGGGGCAGATGCTGGGCAGGCACCATCAATATCCCGATGGGGCCGTGCTCTATTGCGGCACCATGTTCGCGCCCACGCAGGATCGCGGCGCGAAGGGACAGGGCTTCACCCACAAGGTCGGCGATGTCGTCACCATCGCGTCCGACACGCTGGGCCGCCTGACCAACCGGATGCGACTGTCGACGGACTGCGCCCCCTGGACTTTCGGCACCGGCGCCTTGATGAAGAACCTGGCGAAGCGGGGTTTGATCTGAATGATGATGGATGACAGTCACGACCTCGTCCTGAGCTTGTCGAAGGATGATCCAGTCATCTCCGAAACCGCCGCCCTCGCCCTTCGACAGGCTCAGGGTGAGGTCTCTTGCATGGTCTCTTATTTGCTCTCTTACTTACTCTCTTGCACCATAAGGCCGTCATGATTGGCGCAGGCGGAACTCCTGGCGGCTTGCCGCAATTCTTCCTCGGCCTCGGGCTGGCCGTCGTGGGGGCCTATCTGCTGACCCAGCAGGTGAGCGTGCAGACCGGCTACTGGACGCTGGGCGGCTACAACGCCTTCGGCTTGTCGCTCATCCCTTTTATCCTGGGCATTGGCCTGCTGTTCTTCGACAGCAAGTCGACATGGGGATTTTTCCTGCTGTTTGGTGGCGTGCTGATCATCGCGGCAGGAATTCTGCTGAACCTGACGATCTATTTCCAGCCGACGAGCCTGTTCAACACGCTGCTCATGCTGGGCATGACGGCGGCAGGCGTGGGGCTGGTGCTCAGGGCATTGAAGAGCGGGTAAGGAATCAGGCTACTCCGCCGCCTCCCCCATTGTCTCTCTGGGCTCGAACCGCTTGGGTTGCACGATGAACCCGCCGGACTGGCGGGCCCACAACTCGGCATAGTGCCCGCCTTTCGCCAGCAGCTCCGCGTGCGTGCCCTGTTCGATGATGCGGCCCTCGTCGATCACCACGAGGCGGTCCATGCGGGCGATGGTGGAGAGACGGTGGGCAATGGCGATCACGGTTTTCCCCTGCATCAGCGTCGCCAGCTGTTCCTGAATGGCGGCTTCCACCTCACTGTCGAGCGCTGACGTCGCTTCGTCCAGCACGAGAATGGGCGCATCCTTCAGGATCACGCGGGCGATGGCGACGCGCTGGCGCTGGCCGCCCGAAAGTTTCACACCGCGCTCGCCCACATGGGCATCATAACCCCGGCGGCCACGCCAGTCTTCGAGTGCCAGGATGAACTCATGCGCATGGGCCTGCTCCGCAGCAGCGCGGATGTCAGCGTCGCTGGCGGAACGGCGGCCATAGCGGATGTTTTCCGCCACCGAGCGATGCAGCAGCGAGGTGTCCTGCGTCACCATGGCGATGGCGCCGCGCAACGACTCCTGTGTCACGTCAGCGATATCCTGACCATCGATGAGGATTCTCCCCTTTTCGAGATCGAAGAAGCGCAGCAGCAGGTTGACCAGCGTTGATTTGCCCGCACCCGAGCGCCCGATCAGGCCGATTTTCTCGCCCGGACGGATGGTCAGGTTCAGATCATCGATGACGGAGGTGTCGCGTCCATAGCCGAAGCTGGCGTTCTGGAACGCAATTTTGCCCTTCGTCACCACCAGTTCACCCGCATTGGGCTTGTCGTTGATGGCAATGGGCTGGGCGATCACGCCCATGCTTTCCACGGTGACGCCGATGTTCTCGAACACCTCCATCAATTCCCAAGCGAGCCACCCCGCCATGCCCGCGAGTTGCAGGGCGAAGGGAATGGCTGTGGCGACGATGCCGATACTGATGGTCCCGCTCGACCACAACCACAGCGCCGCGCCCGAGATCGACGCGATGAGCAGCGCATTCAACGCGGCAAGACACATGATGAAGCCTGTCACCATGCGGCCCTGCTTCTGCGACAGGCTGGTGTGGGTGACCAGCGCCTCGCGCACAAAGGCGTCTTCCTCGCTCGCCTTGGCAAAGAGCTTGACCGTGAGGATATTGGTGTAGCTGTCGACGATGCGCCCCGTGAGTTGCGAGCGACTTTCCGACATCGCCTTGGCCGTTTCGCCGATCTTGGGCACGAAATGGCGCAGCATCACGGCATAGGCTGCAAGCCAGACCACCATGGGCATGGCAAGCCGCCAGTCCTGCGTCAGCAGCACCAGCAGCGCACCCACGCCATAGATTGCGATGTAGAGCACGATGTTGACGATGGTCGCCGTGCTGGAGCGCAACGCATAGCCCACCTGCATCACCTTGTTGGCGATGCGGCCCGCGAAATCCGCCTGAAAGAATGGCCAGCTCTGGCGCACTACATGCCAGTGGCTCTGCCAGCGCACCATCGAGGAAAATCCCGGAGCCAGCGTCTGCTGCGAAATCAGGAACTGCGCCGAGAGCGTGATCGGGCGCAGCACCAGCACAACGACGGTCATTGCGGTGAGCACGAGCCAATTGTCGCCAAAGAATGTGGCGGGGTTGGCATCGGCAAGTCGGTTGACGATCATGCCGACGAACACGGGCAGGGCGGCGTCGAAGGAGGCCAGCAAAAACTGGATGCCCATCAGGCACAGGAAGACCGTGCGGTGCTGGCGGATGAAATGCCAGTAGAAGGCAAGTGTTCCCGCAGGCGGAGTCACGCCGTCAGGCGTCGCCACGGGATCAATCAGATTCTCAAAAAACCGGAACATTGCGCTCTGTATACCTCGGGCGCGGGGTGATGGACCTGTCGCACGCGAGGGTCAAGACAGTTTGCGTCATGCGCACAATGACAGGGCGCGATGGATAACCCCTCCATTCTCTCCAATCCGTCATGTCGGGTTCATGGGATGGAAAGGACAAGGGTTGTTCAGTGAGTGCGACACGAATCGACCAAAGGGAGTCGCCATGGCGCTGTCACCGGAAGATGCCAGACGCGGGTTGATCGCAATGCATCGCTTTGGACTGGGTGGCAAACCCGGTGGACTCACGGTCGATCTCGCGCGCGACCCCCGTTCAGCCTTGCGGAACGAGTTGCAGCACCGCGACAGATTGGTCATCCAAGACAGCGAACTTCTCACCACACAGGCCGCACTTGCCAGGCATTTCGATCATGTGAAGGCGGAGCGCCTGGCCCGCGAAAGCAGCCGGGACGACACCCGTGAGACGCAGGTGGCCCGTTCCCGCAGCCGGAGCGAGGGAGGGGCTGCCAATGAGGGCATGATGGCCGCTCCGGCCGGGCCGCAACAGCCGCCCGTCGAGCAGGTGATCTTTCGCAGCGAAGCACTTGCGCGTATCCGCAAGGCCGAAGAGCCCACACTTGGCTTGGGAGAGAGGCTGGTGCTGTTCTGGTCGAACCATTTCTGCGTCTCTGTCCAGAAGGGCCAGTTGGCCCGTGCCATTGCAGGTGCGCTGGAGCGGGAGGCGATCCGCCCCCATGTGCTCGGCAAATTCTCGGATATGTTGCTGGCGGTCGAGAAACACCCTGCCATGCTGTTCTATCTCGACAACCGCCAATCCGTGGGGCCACGCTCCCGGGCGGGACGCAACCGCAAGGTCGGCCTCAACGAGAATCTCGGTCGGGAGATATTGGAACTGCATACATTGGGCGTGGATGGCGGCTACACCCAGGCCGAGGTCACGGCGCAGGCCAAGATCATCACGGGCTGGACCTTTGTGGGCGCGGAAGAAAAGCTCGGGCCCGTCGGAACCTTCGTGTTCACACCCAACCGCCACGAGCCGGGCGACCATATGGTTCTGGGCAAGACATACCGGGACACAGGCGTCGAGCAGGGAGAACAGGCGCTGCGCGATATTGCCCGCCATCCCGCCACCGCGCTGCATATCGCCCGCAAGTTGGCCCGGCATTTTGTTGCGGACACGCCGCCCCCCGCCCTTGTCGCCCATCTTGCCAAGGTTTTCCGCGACACCGACGGCGATCTTGCCGCGGTTTCGCTGGCCCTGATCCAGCATGACGAAGCCTGGAAAGGCGCGCTTACCAAGATGCGCACGCCCTATGAATGGCTGGCCGCCATCGCACGTGTGACAGGCGCTCCCCGCGACGTCGGACAATTGATCCAGCCGCTGGCTCTGCTGGGCGCTCCGCTCTGGGCTGTTCCAGGGCCGAACGGCTACCCCGACACAACAGCGCATTGGGCCAGCCCCGAGAGCCTCCGGAGCAGGCTCGACCTTTCCGCGACCATCGCGCGGCGTGTTGGAGACCGCTTCAATCCCTCCGATCTGGCTGAGCAACTCTTCGATGCGGCGCTCTCCCCTGACACGGCGCAGGCCATCCGTCGGGCAGAATCGAAGCAGCAGGGTCTGGCGATCCTGTTGATGTCACCTGAATTCCAGCGTCGCTGAGGAAGACGATCATGAGCAATCCCATCACTCCCGCGGGCTTTCAGACTCTTGAAGGCTGTCACGAGGCAGGATTGATTTCCCGGCGCGGCCTGCTGGGTGCCGGCGTCAGTTTCTATGCCTGGGCGCATCTGAACCAGGTGGCCAGTGCCGCGGGTGCGCGCGATCCGCGGTTGCTTGTGGTCATCCTTCGGGGTGCGCTGGACGGGCTGTCCGCAGTGCCGCCGATCAGCGACCCGGCCTATGCCGATCTGCGGGGCGAGATCGCGCTGTCCAAGGAAGGCTCCTTCGCGGCCATGCCGCTCGATGGGTTCTTCGCACTCCACCCTGCGATGAAAACCTTCGCGCGGCTCTACAGGGAAAAGAAAGCCTCCGTCGTCCATGCCGCCGCCACGCCTTACCGCGAGCGCTCGCACTTTGACGGACAAGATCTGCTGGAGAGCGGCTACGATCGTCCAGGCCGTGTCGACAGCGGCTGGCTGAACCGCGCCCTGCAGGCCTTGCCCCAAGGCCAGCGCGTCAACGGCACCGCCGCGCAGGCCGTGCGGGGCCTCGGCATTGGCCCGGCCACGCCGCTGATCCTGCGTGGCGCAGCGCCAGTCATGGGCTGGGCGCCGCAAGGCGTGCCCAATGCGGGTGATGATCTGGCAGCCCGTGTGCTCGATCTCTACACCCACCGCGATCCCGCCTTGGGCAAGGCTCTGCTGGCCGGACTCGACACGGACAGGATGGCAAAAGCGCAAGGCATGAGCGGCGACATGGCCAAGCCACAAGGTGGCCTGGCCGATCCCAAGGGCATGGCGCAGGCCGCACAAGGCGCGGCCCGGCTGCTGGCGGCGTCCGATGGACCACGTGTCGCTGCGCTCTCTTTCGATGGCTGGGACACCCATGCCAATCAAGGCGGCGCGACGGGGCGGCTGGCCAATCTGCTCGGCGGCCTCGATGGCGCATTCGGCGTGTTCGAGGAGGTGCTGCGGCCGGTGTGGAACGACACTGCCGTGATTGTGGTCACGGAGTTCGGCCGCACGGCGCGGATCAACGGCACGGTCGGCTCCGATCATGGCACCGGCACCGTTGCCTTCCTGCTCGGTGGCGCGGTCGCAGGCGGCAGGGTCTTCGCCGATTGGCCGGGCCTCGCCCAGGGGCAGCTGCACGAGGGGCGCGATCTGCGGCCCACCATCGACCTGCGCGTGGTGCTGAAGGGCCTGTTGCAGGATCACCTTGGCCTTTCCGCCTCCGTGCTGGCGGACAAGGTGTTTCCCGGCAGCCAGCCGGTCTCGGCCATGAAGGGCCTGGTGGTCTGACTGATCAGTCACCAGAATGTGGAGAAAGAGCGAAGACAGAATGCGGCGAATCCGCTAGACGCCCCGTCATGTCACCCAGCTTCATGTCTCCCTTGCTCATCGAATGGATCGGCGGGATCGCTGCCCTTCTCACCACCCTGTCCTGGTTCCCCCAGGCGGTGAAGACGATCTCGACCGGACAGACCCGCGATATCTCGCTATGGGCGCAGATCCTGCTCTTTGTCGGCATCATCTTGTGGCTGATCTACGGCATCTACATCACGTCATGGCCGCTGATCGGCTCCAACATCGTCACGTTCTTCCTGGTGGGAACAATCCTCACCATGAAGCTGCGCCATGGCTGATGTCAGCGCCCCATTGCGCCATCGGTCCACGCCTTGATGCGGGCAAGGTTCACGCCCAAGTCCCGATATCCCAGCTGGCTGCGAGAGTAGATTGCGAGTGTCGAGGTCGTGTCGCTCAAGGCGATGAATCGCACATCGATCGTATCGGGAAACTGCATCCGCTGTGATCGCTGCACATAGCGGTCCTGCGTCGGGCGTCCGGGCTGCGCGTGGCGATAGACCGGGATCACCTGGGGCTGGCGAAGCGCGAACTCCGTGAAACGCTGTCGCAATGCATCGTCCGATCCCTGAAACACGCCTGGATCGAAATCCGCCATGGCATTGCGGCAGAACTCCGGCGGGCAGGCCAGTGCGGTGTTGGGCCGGGAACCGCGCGAGAAGCTCTCGAATTCGACCGGACCCAGATCGGGAGGGCCGAAAAGCGTTTCATAGACCAGTGCCAGCACCGACTCCTCCCGTGTGGTCAGCAAGGCGGTCACGCTCAGTGCTGACAAGGCAATGAGGGCACTGATGGCAGCCAGGCGGATAAAACGAAGCATTAACTGTTCCTGCTCTCATGATGGAAGTGTGCAGCGATGCTGCAAAAGCACAACGAAAAAAACACACTTTCATCACACCTATGGGGTCAAGAGCCTTCTGTCTTGATCCAGAAAGGGAGTTATCCCATGCCAGCCAGTTCCGGAATGCGTTCGCGCCCGCAGATTGGCCTGATGCGCCCGCGCTCAAGCCATCGGTTGCAGATCGGCGGTCTGCTGCAGTCTGTGCCAAAGGGTCTCATCCTGCCAATTCTCCTGCTCGCCGGTCTTGCTCTGGCAGTCGCCACGAACTGGACCTATGGCATCCATTCCGATGATTCACTGGTCGAGATCGAGGCACCTGAAACCACCGCCACAATCAGCCCGAAGCTATAGGCGGCGTATCCGGGAGACGCGCAGTCATCGCTCTCGTTCATAGACGATATGAGCGAATCTGGCTTGTCGCGCCGGAATGCGGCGACTAGGAAAGCCACGCGCCAACTGTGTTTCCGTCTTGCGGCGCTGTCCTTTCCCGGAGCTGATCCATGGCCTTCATTGCCGATGCCCTGTCCCGCATCAAGCCCAGCGCGACCATTCTGCTCACCCAGAAAGCCCGCGACCTGAAAGCCACCGGCAAGGATGTGATCTCGCTTTCTGTCGGCGAGCCGGATTTCGACACGCCCGACAACATCAAGGAAGCCGCCATCGCCGCCATCCGCCGGGGCGAGACGAAGTATACGCCGGTCCTGGGCATCCCTGAACTGCGTGCCGCCGTTGCTGCCAAGTTCAAGCGCGAGAACAACCTGGACTACAAGGCCTCGCAGACCATCGTCAGCACGGGCGGCAAGCATGTCATCTTCAATGCCCTGATGGCGACGCTCAATCCTGGCGACGAGGTGGTCATTCCCACGCCGTACTGGGTCAGCTACCCCGAGATGGTGGCCCTGTGCGGTGGCACGCCGACATTCGTCCACACCACGCTGGCGCAACAGTTCAAATTGCAGCCTGCCGATCTCGACCGGGCAATCACCCCCAGGACGAAGTGGATCATTCTCAACTCGCCGTCCAATCCCTCGGGTGCCGCCTACAGCTGGGCCGAGATGAAGGCGATCACCGACGTTCTGATGAAGCACCCGCATGTCTGGGTTCTGACCGACGACATGTACGAGCACCTCGTCTATGGCGACTTCAAGTTCTGCACGCCCGCCGAAGTGGAGCCCAACCTCTATGACCGCACGCTGACCATGAACGGCGTGTCCAAATCCTATGCCATGACGGGCTGGCGCATCGGCTATGCAGCCGGGCCGGATATCCTGATCAAGGCGATGGACAATGTGCAGGGCCAGCAGACCTCCGGCACATCAGGGATTTCGCAATGGGCGGCGGTGGAAGCACTGAACGGCACGCAGGAGCATCTGCCGAAGTTCCGCAAGGCGTTCGAGCGCCGCCGCGATCTCGTGGTATCGATGCTCAACCAGACGCGCGGCCTCAAGTGCCCGGTGCCCGAAGGTGCCTTCTACGTCTATCCAGACTGCTCGGCGCTGATGGGCAAGACCACGCCATCAGGCAAGACACTGGAAACGGACGAGGATCTGGTGCTGGAACTGCTGGCCATCGAAGGCGTGGCAACGGTCCATGGCTCGGCCTTCGGGCTGGGCCCCAACTTCCGCATCTCCTACGCCACCTCGGACGAGAAGCTGGAAGAGGCCTGCCGCCGGATTCAGAGGTTCTGCGGCGAACTGCGGTAGGCGGGAAGCAGGGCTGTCACCAGCCGCCAGCACGGCCATGTCCCCACAAAGCCGATCAGCGTGATCAGCGCCGATCCACCGATCACGGGTGGAATACGCGTGATCTCCGGCATGGTGATATGCCCGAGGCCGAGGCCGAGGATCGCCAGCCCGCCGCTGAAAGCCGCGCCATAGGCGCAACTCAGCCACCACGGGCAATGACCAGCGCGCAGGATCCGCTGCGCCGTTTTGAGGCCGGTGAGGACGGCAGGCAGAAGGGTTACGGGCGCGGATACCGCGATCTGCCAGGTCATGAGATGAAGATTGGCGGATATCGTCGTGCCGAACAGACGCGGATCGAGGAAGATATCGGGGCGAATGCCGAAACTGGACGCCACACCGGACAGCCCGACATATAGTGCGGCACCCGCGACAGGCCCGAGCAGCGCGTAGAGGATGATGACCCGCTTCAGCATTTGGGAAGCTTAGGACAGCGCCGGTTTCCGCATAATGAGGGGAATGACGTAGGAGCGGCACGCAATGACGATGTGCCAGGGTCCATGTCACACCGTGATTTTCAGCCCGTCCCGCGCCACGCTCAGCCTGCCCGTATAGGCCGTCCGCACCTCGGCTTCCCAATGCTCATGCGTGGTCAGGGGATCGTCCGCTGGCACGAGGTGATTGAGCACGAGATGCTTCACGCCTGCGTCGCGCCCGATACGCCCCACATCCGCTGCCAGCGTGTGGCTGGCCATCAGATGTTCGCGCAACCGGCTGGCATTGGGGGTTTTCGCAACAAGCCGGTCCACGCCGGGAAGATACATCGCCTCATGCACCAGGATATCGGCTTCCCTGGCGAACGGGATCATTGCGGGAAGGAAGGCCGTGTCACCCGAGAACACGATCACCCTGTCGCCCGTGGCTTGTCGGATCACGAAGCGCAACGCGAAGCTCTCCGCAATCGGCGGGTGGTGGTTGCGCAGGGCGGTGACACTGACGATGCCATCGTCGAACACGGGCCCCTCGGTGAAGTCCGTGACCGTGACCATGGGTTCGAGCGGCGGGCGCCCCTCGTCTTCGATCCGGGTGGCGATATCGAAGGCGTTGAGCACACAGTACGCCGGCCACATGGCAGCCAGGCCCTTGGGTCCGTAGGCCCTGACCGGCGTGCCAAGGCCGGCGCACCACGCGGTGTGGATGAGGTTGCCGAACTCCAGGTTATGGTCGGAATGATGGTGGGTGATCAGGATCGTCGAAAGCGCACGCAGCGAATGCCCGGCCTCGACAAATCCCCGCGTGACGCCAAGGCCGCAATCCACGACGTAGAGATTGCCATCCACATCCAGCAGCATGGCAGTGGGGGAGGGGCCGCCGGTCCGGATGGCCGGACCGCCCTTGGACCCGAGAATGGTGAGAGTGATGGACATGGGGGCAGGATAGCCAGAGTCCGGATCGGTTGTCCCGTTGAAAAATTTTCATGCGACAAACCAGCCTTACCTGTGTTCATACGGGTGGCAACGGATCATCAGGCTTGCACGATATTCTAGCTCTCACCTTTTTCGGCTTTCCGGTGTCCAGCTATCTGGTCGTGGCGGCCGCTGCTGCGGCGGCCTCGATCATCGGCGGCGTCGCGGGCTATGGCTCCGGCCTGCTGCTGCCCCTGGTGATGGTGCCGGTGATCGGGGCTGAGGCGACCGTGCCCGTGCTGGGCCTCACCGCCATCTTCACCAATCTGGGACGAGTCGTGGCCTTCTGGCACGATATCAACTGGCCCTACGTCTGGCGCATCGCTCTGCCCGCCGTGCCGGGCGTGGTGCTGGGAGCGACGTTCAACACCTGGCTTTCCGGGCCGGGCGTGCTGGTCCTGCTCGGCGTGACATTGCTTGCGATGCTGCCGCTCCGGCGCTGGCTGGAGCGCAACAGTCTGTCGATTCCGGCCTCTTCGATGCCGTTCGTCGGCTTTGGCCTCGGCCTGCTCATGGGCGGCACCACAGGCTCGGGTGTCATCTTCATCGGCCTGCTGTCGGGGGCTGGCCTCGCTGGGGCGGCACTGATTGCGACCGATGCGGCAGGATCCGTGCTGACCGGCGCGGTCAAGTCATTGACCTTCGGCACGCTGGGCGCGCTGACGCCGGAGCTTGTGGTGTTCGCCGTCGTCATCGGCTGCGCGACATTCCCCTCTGGCTTTATCGCTCGCAAATTGCTGACCCTGCTGCCCGTCAAGGTTCACGCGGCGATCCTCGATGCCGTCATCGTCATCGGCGGGCTAGGCCTGCTGTGGCGCGGATTGCAGGGCGGCTGAAGCTGACTTAGCTTATCCGCAAAAGGAAGCACAGCATGGCCCGAATCACCCGCATCGAGGCGTGGATGCTCGATCTCAAGCCCAGGGTGAAGCGCACCGACGCCATCCAGTCCTTCGTCAGCCAGGAAACGCCCATGGTGCGCATCACCGATGCCGATGGCGCCACCGGCATCGGCTACAGCTACACCATCGGCACCGGCGGCCCGTCGGTGATGGCGCTGCTGGAGCGCACACTGCTGCCGGCTATTCTCGGCCGTGAGGCAAGTGAGGTGGAGCGACTCTGGCGCGACCTCCTGTTCCTCACCCATGCGACCAGCGTGGGGGCCATCACCGCGCTGGCGTTGGCCGCCATCGACACCGCCCTGTGGGATTTGCGCTGCAAGAAGGCCGGTCTGCCGCTCCACATCATGGCGGGCGGGGCGCAGGACTCCGTGCCGATGTATACGACGGAGGGTGGCTGGCTGCACCTCGAGCCGCAAGCCCTGGTCGATGATGCGTTGCGGGCCAAGGCGGAGGGGTTCAGGGGTGCCAAGCTCAAGGTGGGCCGTCCGCATGTGCGCGAGGATGTCGCGCGGCTTTCCGCGGTGCGCGCGGCTGCGGGCGAAACCTTCGAGATCATGACTGATGCGAACCAGGCTTTCCAGGTGGATGAAGCCATCCGCCGCGCCCGGCACTACGAGCCGCTCGACATCGCCTGGTTCGAGGAGCCGCTGGCGGCGGATGATCTTTCCGGCCACGAGCGCCTCTCGGCCTCCACGACCATACCTATTGCGGTGGGCGAAAGCCTCTATTCCCCGCTGCATTTCCGGGAGTACCTGCAGCGCAACGCCTGCTCCGTCGTGCAGGTCGATGTCGCCCGCATCGGTGGCATCACGCCCTGGCTGAAGGTCGCGCATCTCGCGGAAACCTTCAATACGCCTGTCTGCCCGCATTTCCTGATGGAACTGCATGTCGCGCTGTGCTGCGCGGTCCCCAATGCGCGCTGGGTCGAATACATCCCGCAGCTGGACACACTGACGACGGTTCCGATGGCGCATCACGATGGCCGCGCCTTTCCTTCGCAGGAGGCGGGCCTCGGCATTGCCTGGGATATGGCGGCGCTGCGGCGAGAGACAGTCGCGGGGTCGGATTTCACGCTTGGCTGACGCTGTGCCTTGACACGGCGCTCCCCGCACCGATAGCTTCACGAGCATTGGTCTGACGAATTGACAAATACGCCATCCGGTCAAGCGGCTTCGAGAACCGTCCCCCGGCTGAATTGGAAGACAGACCGCACAACCGGGAGGAGATCACCATGAAAAGACGCATATTCACCGCTTTGGCCGCTTTCGCCAGCCTTTCACTCCTGGCCGCGCCAGCCATGGCCCAGACCAAGCTGAAATGGGGTCATGTCTACGAGACAGCCGAGGCTTTTCACACCGAGGCCGTCTGGGCTGCGGCCGAAATCGCCAAGCGCACCAATGGCAAGTACACCGTGGATGTGTTCCCGGCCTCGCAGTTGGGCAAGGAAACCGATATCAATCAGGGCCTTTCGCTTGGCTCGGTCGATATGATCTATACGGGATCGAGTTTCGCGGCGCGGTCCTTCCCGCCGATGGGCGTGACCTATTATCCCTTCACCTTCCGCGATTCCGATCACCTGCTCGCCTTTGCCAAGAGCGATGTGTTCAAAGAGTTCGCGCAAGGGTATCAGGACAAGACCGGCCACAAGATCACGGCCACGACCTATTACGGCGTGCGCCACACCTCGACGAACCGGGCCTTCAAGACCTGCGCCGAGATGAAGGGCCTGAAAATCCGCGTGCCTGATGTCCCGGCCTATCTCGCCATGCCGCGTTCATGCGGCGCCAACACCACGCCCATCGCCTTCGCCGAGGTCTATCTCGCCTTGCAGAACGGCACCGTGGAAGCGCAGGAGAACCCGCTGACCACCATCGAGGCCAAGAAGTTCTACGAGGTGCAGAAGCACATCGTACTGACCGGTCATATCGTCGATCAGCTGAACACCATCATCGCCAAGGGCACTTGGGACAAGCTGTCGGATGCCGAGAAGCAGATCTTCACCGATGTGACGCAGGAAGCAGCGGCGCGTGCCACGGCGAAGATCAAGGCGGATGAAGCCAAGCTGGTGCAGTTCTTCAAGGACAAGGGCCTGACCGTGACAGAGATCAACCGGGCGGACTTCCTCGATTCAGTCAACAAAGCAGTCACCTTCGAGCAGTTCGGCTACAAGAAGTCCGACTGGGACCGCATCCAGGCGATCAAGTCGGGTCAGGGCTCCTGATCACAGACCGGTAACGCTGGCCAGCCACTGTGTATGGCCGACTTGACGAGGCGGAGCTCCATAATCCGGTGCTCCGCTTTGTTGTCCTTACGGCTTTTCAGCCAACTCCCACTACCTTCCGGAGCATCGCCTGTGGCTGAGATTCACACACAGATCACGTCCGAAGAAATCGCCAGGACCTTCGACGAGGTGGAAATCCCCATTGATCTCTCCGATCACAGTCCCGAGGACTGGGTGACACTGGCGATTTTCTGGATGATGTGCGGCTGCGTCTTCCTGCAGTTCTTCACCCGCTATGTGCTGAACAACAGCTTCGCCTGGACCGAGGAAATCGCCATCTTCTGCCTCGTGGCCATCGTCTTTCTGGGTTCTGCGATGTGCGTGCGCCTGTCACGGCATATCCATGTCGATTTTATCTATCGCTACCTCCCTGGAACCCCGGGGCGCGTCCTGTCGACTTTCGTGGATGTCCTGCGCACCATTGTCTTTGCCTATCTTGCCCTCCTCGTCTGGCGCTATGCCGCCATCATCCACGACGAGCGGATGACGACGATCGATTTTCCCAAGATGCCGTTCTTCATGATGGTGTTTGCGGCCTTCCTGCTGATGGCGTTCTGGAGCGTGAAGGTGGGATGGGACAACTGGAAGCGCGGCTATTCCGTGCTGGAGCGACCCGGCGCATTTGATGGTTCCCAGATTGAAGACTCCAGGGAGTTGCGCTGATGCTGGTTCTTCTCGGTGGTTTTCTGCTGCTCATGGTGCTGGGCGTGCCCGTTGCTGTCTCGATGGTGGCGGCCTCGCTGGCCTATCTCGCGGTGCATGGCGGCGCACCTGATGTCATTGTGGCGCAGCGCATGATTGCGGGCGTGGAAAGTTTCCCGCTTCTCGCGGTGCCGTTCTTCATCCTCGCGGGTAATCTCATGAACATCGCGGGCGTGACCGGCCGGATTTATGCCTTCGCGGTCGACCTCGTGGGCTGGATGCGCGGCGGCCTGGCGCAGGTCAACATCATCGGCTCGGTGATCTTTTCCGGCATGTCGGGCACCGCCATCGCCGATGCGGCGGGTATCGGCACCATCGAGATCAAGGCCATGAAGGACCATGGCTACCCCATCGAGGTGGCGGTCGGCGTCACGGCGGCCTCAGCGACGCTGGGGCCGATCATCCCGCCGTCC
The DNA here is from genome assembly GCA_031378805.1 of Hyphomicrobiales bacterium. Taxonomy (GTDB): domain Bacteria; phylum Pseudomonadota; class Alphaproteobacteria; order Rhizobiales; family Beijerinckiaceae; genus JADCCX01. The sequence goes on along the minus strand of JANNEO010000048.1, from coordinate 4,643 downwards.
TTGCCCTTCGTGATCTACGGCATGATGGCCAATGTCTCGATCGGCTCGCTGTTTCTCGGAGGCGTGATCCCCGGCGTGCTGATGACGGTGTTCATGATGATCACCGTGATGATCTTCGCCCGCATCTATGGCTGGGGCTCGGATGCGCCCTTTGATCTGCGCCGGATCGGTCACGCCTGCATCGAGGTCATCGTTGTTTTTGCCTTTCCGCTCGCAGTTTATCTCTTGGAGAAATACGGCGTAGCCCAGAATGCGGCGATCTTCCTGTCGCTCGGTGTGGTGTTGCTGCTCGACTACGTTCTCAAATTCTCAGCTGTCATGGCGCTGATGACGCCGGTCATTCTCATCGGCGGCATGACTTTGGGCTGGTTCACGCCAACGGAGGCCGCCGTTGCCGCCGTGATGTGGTCGCTGTTCCTCGGCCTCGTGCGCTACCGCTCGATGACCATGAAATCGCTGGCCAAGGCCACGTTCGACACCATCGAGACCACGGCATCCGTTCTGTTCATCGTCACGGCTGCTTCGATCTTCGCCTGGCTGCTGACGGTCAGTCAGGCGGCGGCGTCGTTCTCGAACCTCATCTTCTCGATCACCGATAACAAGCACGTGTTCCTTGTTCTCGTGAACCTGCTGATGCTGTTCGTGGGATGCTTTCTCGACACCATCGCGGCGATCACCATCCTGGTGCCGATCCTGCTGCCCATCGTGCTGAAGCTCGGCATCGATCCGATCCATTTCGGCCTGATCATGACGCTGAACCTGATGATCGGCCTGCTGCATCCACCGCTGGGCATGGTGCTGTTTGTGCTGTCACGGGTAGCGCAACTCTCGGTGGAGCGGACGACAATGGCGATCCTGCCGTGGCTGGCCCCGCTTTTCGCGGCGCTGATCGCCATTACGTTCATTCCAGAGATCACACTTTGGTTGCCCCGGTTCATGGGGATGATCCGGTAGGTTCAGGCGTCTCCACCACCAAGCAATGCAACACGCGCTGCGGGGCGTTCGGTGCGATATTCTCCGTTTGCCACCGCGACGAAGGCAATGCAGGTCGTGGCGATGGCGGTGACCCACCAGGTCTGGGACGTGCCGAGGCCCATGACGGCCAGCGCGAAAGCAAAACCCGTGCAACCCAGCGCGAATGGACCCATCACGCGCCCCAGCCGGGCAATCCCGAGCGTGGCCATGGCCATCCCGATTGTGAAGGCCAAGGCTCCGAGAAGGCCCAGTTCATACCAGAGCTCGAACAGCAGGCTGGTCGGTGCGGACGTGTCCAGCGCCTGATACAGGCGGTTGCGGAGCGCTGTTTCCAGACCATAACCGGTGAGGAGCCGCGAAGGATCGGCCATGATCACATCCGCCCAGACCTGCATGGTGCGGCCAAAGCCGCTGCCCTGCTGCGTCAGCAGGGAGATGCCAACCGCAATCAGCGGCGCACCCATCACCAGAATGGTGATCGCGGTGATGAAGGCAACCGCAGAGCCCCTGAGGTTATTCATGGCACCGCCCAGCAGTACCGCGCCAACCAGAAGCGCGGGCAGGATGGTCGTTCCCTGCAAGACAAGCCCGAGACAGCCGACCACACCGGCGATACCCATGGCGGCGACACTGCGGCGCTTGATCGACAGCCATGTCACCGCCGGCCAGGCCATGAGCGAAATCAGGATCGTGGCACGTTCCATCACCAGCGGGTCGGAGAGCGAAGGCTGGAGCACGGCTGTTCCCAGCGCACAGAGCGCAGCCAGACCCACGCCGAGGGAGAGCAGATAGAGATTGGAGGCCCGCATCCGTTCAGGGAGAGCCAGAATGGCCGCAATCGCAATGGCGGCCGAGCCCACGACGCGAAACAGTCTTTCAGCCCCAGGACCGGGATAGGGGGTCCAGGCCAAAGACATAGCCGACCATGCCGCCAGAAAGAGCGCCGCATAGCCCACGGGGCTGGTAAGCGCCTGCCTGATCCGCAATGCGGCATCGGACCGACCCTTCATCATCAGGGCGGCAGAAATGAGCACAAGGATGCCGATGGGCGCAATAACGACCAACGCGCGCCGTGAGAACACGGCTGCGACGGGCAGCATTATGCACAGGATGCCGAAGCCGATGCGAAACAGCAGCTGGGCCGCCTGTTCCGCCGGATCAACCGTGCGATGTCCAATACCAACCGTCATCCGGCCCCAACCCATTCATCCGCTGCCATTGGCACCATACATTGCATTGCAGCAACAGACTGTTGAAGCTGTGCAACACGCCGGAGCGAATTGTGATGGGCTGAAATGTGATACCCGCTTGCGCTGGAGCCCGCCAAAGAGGAAATCTGGCTGCATGCCGAGCCCTGAAATCAAACCCGCCTCCCCCTTGCCGTCCGTCGATGCCGTCCTGAAAAAGGAGGGCGCGGGGATTGCGGTAGTGCGTTTTGGGCGCGTCGCGACGACAGCCATGGTGCGGGCAACGCTCGACAGGCTCCGTGCTGGCCGAAGGGCCGATGCCAGACCTGTTGCGGCCGAAGCCGTGGCATCCGAGGCACTGGACCGGCTGATCGCGGCGGATGCGCCGGGCCTGCGTCCGGTGTTCAATCTCACCGGCACGGTTCTGCACACCAATCTAGGGCGTGCCATTTTACCCGACGTGGCCATTCAGGCCGTCACGCTGGCCATGCGGCACGCGGTGACTCTCGAATATGACGTGGCCAGCGGGAAACGGGGCGAACGCGATGATCATGTACGTGGCCTGATCCGGGAGTTGACCGGCGCGGAGGACTGCGTTGTCGTCAACAACAATGCCGCTGCCGTTCTGCTCGCGCTGTCCTCGCTCTCCCAGGGCAGGGAAACCATCGTTTCGCGGGGAGAGCTGATCGAGATCGGCGGATCGTTCCGCATTCCCGACATCATGCGCCGCGCCGGGGCCAAGCTGCGCGAGGTCGGCACCACCAACCGCACCCATCCGGCGGATTACGAAGATGCGATTTCATCGCGCACTGCCGCGATCATGAAGGTGCATACGTCCAATTACCGCGTGCAGGGGTTCACGGCAGAGGTGGAAGGCCCTGATCTGGCCACCATTGCCCGCAAGCACAATCTGCCACTGATTGATGATCTTGGCTCGGGCACGCTGATCGATCTCTCGCTTTATGGCATGAGCCGCGAGCGGACCGTTCAGGATGCCCTGAAGGACGGTGCGGATCTCATCACTTTCTCCGGAGACAAACTGCTGGGCGGGCCGCAGGTCGGCATCATCGCAGGGAGTCGGGATCTGGTGCGGCGCTGTGCGAAAAACCCTCTCAAGCGGGCGCTTCGGGCGGACAAGCTGCGGCTGGCGGCACTGGCGGCCACACTGAAGCTCTACCGCAATCCGGAGACATTGCCGGAGCATCTGCCTGTTATGCGGTTCTTCACCCGCAAGCGAGCTGATTTGCTTGAAATGGCCGAGCAGCTTCAGCCCGCATTGCAGGAAGCACTCGGATCGAGCTGGCTTGTTGATGTCACAGAACTGACGAGCCAGATCGGATCAGGTGCCCTGCCACTCGAATCGCTGCCAAGCGGTGGCCTCGCAATCACGCCAGTGAAGGGATTGCCGGGACGTGCGCTGGACGGCCTGGCCGAGCGTTTCCGCAAGCTGCCGATGCCCGTCATCGGGCGGATCAACGAGGGGCGTTTCCTGCTTGATCTGCGCTGTCTCGATGCCATCGAGACCTTCACCGGCCAGCTCAGGCATTTCGGATCAGGCGCGTGATCATCGGGACGGCAGGACATATCGATCACGGCAAGACCAGCCTGGTGAAGGCCATCACCGGCGTCGATGCGGACCGCCTGAAAGAAGAGAAAGCACGCGGCATCACGATCGATCTCGGCTTTGCCTACTGGCCGCAGGAGGATGGCAGCAGCATCGGCTTTGTCGATGTTCCGGGGCATGAGGGGTATGTCCACAACATGCTGGCGGGCGTCACCGGGGTGTCAGCACTTATGCTGGTGATTGCGGCCAACGAAGGCATCAAGCCGCAGACGCGGGAGCATCTGCTGATCGCGGAATTGCTCGGTATCCGGATCGGTGTCGTTGCGCTGACCAAGGCTGATCTTGCGGGTGCGGCTATGCGGGAGCAGAGGCGGGGCGAGATCGGCGAAATCCTAGCGCGGATGTCGCAGCGGGATGTGCCCGTCATCCCGGTTTCGACCGTGACGGGCGAGGGACTGGCAGAGATCAAGGACGCTCTCCGCACATTGGTTCAACAGGAGAAGAGCAGCAGCAAGCAGCCCTTTCGCCTCGCCGTGGACCGAGTGTTCTCGGTGCAGGGAGCAGGCACCGTGGTCACGGGCAGTGTTCTGGCGGGGTGCATCAGCATCAATGACCGGCTCATCATCTCGCCATCAGGACGCGAGGTCCGCGTGCGGGGACTGCATGCCCAGAACCGGCGAGCGGACAGCGCCGCGGTCGGGGACCGCGCGGCGGTCAACCTCGCAGGGGTACGTATCGACGATATCAGCCGTGGCGATGTGCTGGTGGAGGCCGCGTTGCACCAGCCGACGCAGCGCTTCGATGCAACAGTTCGCATGGCCGATGGCGACGGCAAACCTTTGGCAATCTGGACGCCTGTGCATATCCATGCCGGGACAGGCGCATGGACCGCACGGCTGGTGCCGCTGGAGCAGGAT
>JANNEO010000001.1:0-3092 GCA_031378805.1 Hyphomicrobiales bacterium | reverse complement strand
CGATCATGCTTCGTAGCGTTTGAAGAGCGCCGCAATGGCTTCAGACGACACAAGATCGCCGCGGTCAGCATCATCGATGCCCTCCTGGACAGCCGCCTCTTCTTCTGGCGTCATCGTATAGAGTCCCGAGCGCAAAGCCTCTATCTCACGGGCATAATCCGCAAGGGACTCCTGATCCTCGGCTGGCCATTTCTCGATGGCTGGCAGCAGCGCTTTGAGTGCGGTGTTCATGATTATTGAATACCACGCAATGCCCTTGAAACCAATATGGTGGCAGCGGGTCGCTCACAAGATCAATGGTGCAAAGGCATCAATTGCCAAAAACTGCCAAACCCTCCCGCGATGTCCTGCGGGAGGGCGTGGCCGTGTCAACTACCAGCCGAATACGAACGACTGCGTCTGCGGGCGTCCATAGCCGTATCCATATCCCTGTCCGTATCCCTGCCCGTATCCTTGACCATATCCATAGCCATGGTTCCACGGGCGACCGGGGCGATGACCATACTGCGGCGCGTAGCCGTATTTCTCGTAGAAGCGCTCCTGAATCTGGGCCTGCTTGCGCAGGATCTTCGGATGCACATATTGCGGCTGCGGGGCCGGGCGATAGTACCCATGGCCGTAGCCATAGCCATAACCCTGGGCCTGCGCATCGGCCGGCGCGAAAGCCGCGATGCCGCCCGAAAGGGCAACTGCGAGCGCGGCAACCTTAAGCGTAGACATGGTCTTCATCTCCCCGCCGGGCGTTTCATCCGGCATGACACGGGTTCTAGCGGGTCTGGCATGAACGGATTTCCAATCGACCTTGCAGCAAATTGACAGGATTCCGGATCGGGATCAGACTTGGATCATGAGCATGAATGCATCCCCCACTGCCGCCGAGATCGAGGACAGGCGACAAATCCGCGAACTCCTCGAAAACTGGGTGGTGTGGCGCGATGCGGGCGACTGGGAGCGCTTCCGCACGGTCTGGCATGATGATGCCGTGATGATGGCGACGTGGTTCCAGGGACCGGCGGCGGAGTTCATCCGCGTGTCGCAGGAAGGCTGGAAGAAGGGTGTCAGCATTCTGCATTTCCTGGGCGGAATCTCCATCGATCTGGCGGGCAGCCGCGCTATCGCCCAGACCAAGATGACGATTTCCCAGCGCGGCATGGTGGACGGCCAGATGGCCGATATCGTCTGCACCGGACGCTTCTACGACTTTCTCGAAAAGCGCGATAACCGTTGGGGGCTCGTGCTGCGCCAGCCGATTTACGAGCGCGACAGGCTGTCACCCGTGGACCCCGCCGCCCGGATCGTGCTGGACAAAGCGCTGCTGGAGCGATTCCCCGAGGGCTACCGCCACCTCGCCTATGTGCAGACGCAGATCGGCTACACCGTAAAACCGGATATGCCGGGGCTGAAGGGGGCTGAGGTGGAAGCGCTATATGCACGCGGAGCTGCATGGTTGCGGGGGTAGGCATCAAGCCGGAGAGCTTCTCCGCGTGTGCCGCGATGCATGTCGGGGATGTGGCGGGATGACGGAGCGGGGTCATGATGCCATTGAGACACGCCCGATAAGCCCGCAATGCCGTAATGCTAGCTCTGCGTGAAGAACGTCAGCAGGACTTTGCCCTTCTCGCCAACGAGGCACAAAAACCGGCGCGGCTTGTCCTTCTTGAGGGTGTGCAAATAGGCATCGCCCATGATGATGCGCTTGATCGGCGTATCTTCGACCTTTGTGTCTGCGGTGGCGACAGTCAGACCGTCCTCATCGAGCAAGATGTCTGTAATTGATGCGTCTTTCTGGGAAAGCGCACTCAGGGCAGTTGCCTTGCACGCCGCAAGTTCAGCGGTGGTGGGGGTCGATTCCTTTGCTGTCTGTGCAAAAGCTGGAAACGACAGGATCATAAGGGCAAAGGCGGCGTGAAGTCGAAGGCGCATGGTGTTGATTTCCTGTTCATGAACGTTGAACGGAAACGCATGTGCAGGATGAATAGTTCCAAGGCTGCAAGCGATTTGAGCTGAGTGTTTCAGGTGCAGATGAGGGGCATGATATGGATCACGGGGCAACACGATCAAGATTGCATCATTAGCCGCAACACCACCTTTCCCCCATCCTGCCCGTAAACCGTGGACAGCTTCCGCCTTCCTCCGCTGCGCGTATGCTCCACTCCAGAAAGCTGAAGCAGTCCCCGATTTGCTCCTACCCCCGCTTGTTCTGCCGGTTCTTCACCAGATCGTCCACCACCGCCGGGTCCGCGAGCGTTGACGTATCCCCCAGCGCCCCGAAATCATCTTCGGCGATCTTCCGCAAAATCCGCCGCATGATCTTGCCCGAGCGCGTCTTGGGCAGGCCCGGCGCGAACTGTATCTTGTCGGGCGAGGCAATCGGCCCGATCTCGTTTCTCACCCAGCTCACCAGTTCCTTGCGCAGATCGTCCGAACTCGTCTGTCCGCTCATCAGCGTGACATAGGCGTAGATGCCCTGGCCCTTGATGTCGTGGGGATAGCCGACGACCGCGGCCTCCGAGACCTTGGGATGCGCCACCAGCGCGCTTTCCACCTCCGCCGTGCCCATGCGGTGGCCCGAGACGTTGATGACATCATCCACGCGTCCCGTGATCCAGTAATAGCCGTCCTTGTCGCGGCGGCAGCCATCGCCGGTGAAATACGTCCCGGGATAGGTCGAGAAATACGTCTCCATGAAGCGCGCGTGATCGCCGTAGAGCGTGCGCATCTGTCCCGGCCAAGAATCTGTAATAACGAGATTGCCCTGGCATTCGCCGCTCATGGCCTTGCCCTCGGCATCGACGATGGCGGGCTGCACGCCGAAGAAGGGCCGCGTGGCGGAGCCGGGTTTCAGCGCGGTGGCGCCAGGCAGCGGCGTGATGAGAATGCCGCCAGTCTCGGTCTGCCACCAGGTGTCGACGATGGGGCATTTCTTGTTGCCAACCACACGATAATACCACTCCCACGCCTCGGGGTTGATCGGCTCGCCGACTGAACCCAGCAGACGCAGGGAGGTGCGCTTGGTCTTCTTCACCGGCTCCTCGCCGGCCTGCATCAGGGCGCGAATGGCGGTCGGCGCGGTGTAGAAAGTGTTCACCTTG
>JANNEO010000150.1:0-15921 GCA_031378805.1 Hyphomicrobiales bacterium | reverse complement strand
GGCAGGCCTTGGCGTGGGCGGCATCCTGCTGGCCTACAAATTCGTTCCCCATGTCACCAAGCGGGTGAACAAGTTCTTCGACGACAAGGGCAACCAGGACAGCTTCCAGGTCGACTCCGCGCTTGAAAGCTTCATCAGCGGGAGCCTGCTGGGAAAGGGTCCGGGAGAAGGCACCGTGAAGCGTCACCTGCCCGATGCACACACCGATTTCATCTTCGCGGTGATCGGCGAGGAATTCGGCATTGTCATTTGCATCGTGTTGGCTGGTCTCTTCGCCTTCATCGTGCTTCGCTCGTTCTGGCTCGCCGGACGCACGGCGGATCCGTTCTGTCGCTTTGCAGCGGCGGGACTTGCGCTGCTGTTTGGCGTGCAAAGCTGCATCAACATGGCGGTGAACCTGCACCTCATGCCACCCAAGGGCATGACATTGCCCTTCATCTCTTACGGGGGGTCATCGCTGCTCAGTCTGGCGCTGTGCATGGGCTTCCTCCTGGCCGTCACGCGCAGGCGTCCAAGGGCGGAGGCTCACTTGCCAGCCACCCCCGCCATCGCGCAGCCCGCCGGTGCCATGGCATGAACGCTCCGCTGATCGTGAACGCTCCGCTGATTGTTCTTGCGGCGGGGGGAACTGGCGGCCATCTGTTCCCGGCGGAATCGCTCGCCCGCGAATTGCGCTTGCGTGGAGTCAGCGTCGAATTGATCTCGGATGATCGCGTGGCGGATTTCTCCGCCAGCTTTCCCGCCAATGCCATCCACGAGGTGACCTCGGGCACGGTGACGGGCAAGGGTCTTCTCGGCAAGCTCACCGGGACAATCGCATTGGTGCGTGGCGTGTGGGAATGCCGGGGCCTGCTCAAGCGCCTGCAACCCCGCGCAGTCGTCGGCTTCGGCGGCTATCCCACCGTGCCCCCTGTTCTAGCGGCAACCTTGCTGAACATTCCCACCGTCCTGCACGAACAGAACGCCGTGATGGGCAGAGCCAACCGGTTCCTCTCCAGTCGGGTCAACGGCATCGCCACAGGTTTCGCCATCGACCCGCGCTTCGTGCATGTGGGCAATCCCGTGCGGGCTACCGTGCTGGAAGCCGCGAAGAGCGCCATGCCGCCCTTGCAGTCCGGCGGTCTGTTGAAGCTCCTGGTGTTTGGTGGCAGCCAGGGTGCGCGCATCATGGGTGAGATTGTCCCGCCCGCCATTGCAAGCCTCTCGCTCGAGAACCGCAATCGGCTGCATGTCACGCAGCAGGTCCGCCAGGAGGACATGGAGCGCGTGCAGGCCGAATACGCTCGCCTGGGTGTCGCCAGCGACTGTGCGCCGTTCTTTCGTGATCTGCCGCAGCGCATGGCGGCAAGCCATCTGATCATCGGCCGCTCCGGCGCATCCACCGTGGCGGAACTGGCCGTGATCGGCCGCCCCTCGATCCTGGTGCCACTGCCCGGCTCACTGGATCAGGATCAGGCCGCCAACGCCCGTGTTCTGGCGGATGGTGGTGCCGCCGAGATCATGGTGCAGGCGGCGTTCACGCCGGCTGCTCTGGCCGCCCGCCTGACCGATATTCTGGCAAATCCTGTACCCCTCATGGATATCGCTGCGCGGGCGAAGCAGATGGGTATTTCCAATGCGGCCTCCCGCCTGGCGGATGTGGTGCTGAGGGTTGCGGGCTTGCAAAATCTGGTTAAAGCGACCGCATAGGTCTGGAGACAAAGCCCATGAAACTGCCGCATGAACTCGGCGCCATTCACTTCGTCGGCATCGGCGGCATCGGTATGTCCGGCATTGCCGAAGTGCTGCATAATCTTGGCCACAAGGTACAAGGTTCCGATGCGTCGGACGGCGCGAACGTCAAGCGGCTGCGCGACATGGGCATCACCTGCTTTGTCGGCCACAAGGCAGAGAATCTGGGCGAGGCCGAGGTGCTCGTGGTGTCGACCGCGATCAAGAAGGACAATCCCGAGCTGGTGGCGGCACGCGAGAAGCGCATCCCGGTCGTGCGCCGTGCCGAAATGCTGGCCGAGTTGATGCGGCTCAAGAGCTGTGTTGCCATCGCGGGCACCCATGGCAAGACCACGACCACGTCACTTGTCGCCACCTTGCTCGATGCCGGCAAGTTCGACCCCACCGTGATCAATGGCGGAATCATCAATGCCTATGGCACCAACGCGCGGCTGGGGGCGGGCGACTGGATGGTGGTCGAGGCGGACGAGAGCGATGGCACCTTCCTGAAGCTGCCCGCCGATGTTGCCATCGTCACCAACATCGATCCCGAGCATCTTGATCATTTCAAGACCTTCGATGCCATCAAGGATGCTTTCCGGACATTTGTGGAGAATCTGCCATTCTACGGCTTCTCCGTGATGTGTCTGGACCATCCGACGGTACAGGAACTCGTCGGCAAGATTCAGGATCGACGGGTCATCACCTATGGCGAGAACCCGCAGGCGGACTATCGCCTGCTGGATATCGTGGCGAAGGGCAGCGAGATGCGCTTCACGCTCCTGGTCCGCGACCGCAAGACGGGTGAGGATCGCGTGGTCCGCGAACTGATGATGCCGATGCCGGGCAAGCACAATGCCCTCAATGCCACCGCCGCCATCGCCGTGGCCGAGAACCTTGGGATGCCGATGGAGGCCATCCGCAAGGCTCTGGCAGGGTTCGGCGGCGTGAAGCGGCGCTTCACCAAGACCGGCGAATGGAATGATGTCACGATCTTCGATGATTACGGCCACCATCCCGTGGAGATTTCCGCAGTCCTGAAGGCTGCCCGCGCGGCCACCCAGGGACAGGTCATCGCCGTCATGCAGCCCCACCGCTACACCCGGTTGTCATCGTTGTTCTCGGATTTTGCAGCCTGTTTCAACGATGCCGATCATGTCATCGTTGCCCCGGTCTATGCGGCGGGCGAACAGCCGATCGAGGGTGCGGGCGCTGACGATCTAGTGGCGGGCATCAAGGCGCGGGGCCACCGTTCTGTCGTGCTGATGGAGGGGCCGGAACAACTGGCCGGATTGGTGAAAGCGCGGGCCAAGCCAGGCGATTTCGTGATCTGTCTGGGCGCAGGCACAATCACGAGCTGGGCCTATGCGCTGCCGGAGGAATTGGCGAAGGCGTGAGTTGAACAGGAGTGACCGCTATAATAGATATCAAATGTATCTATCATAGTGAGGGTGTATGGCACCGACAGCGTAGCTCTTCATGCATGGCCGCAGCCAGGCTGTGCGCCTGCCCGGACTACAGGTCGAGGATTGGGGCGCATAACACAACCTCGGTGTTCACCCTTTCTCGCGTGCGCTCAGGCGCCACCCTTCATCCGCGTGGCCATTGCACCTATCGTCTTCATGTAAACGCCCGCCTTGTTCCACTCGCGGAGCGCACCTTCGTTGGCGCTGCCTTCGCCCCAGCCCGCGCCGCGCTGCCATCCTTTGCGGCGCAGGAAGTTGGCTGTGGAGGCCAGCACGTCAGGGACGGAGGACACGAGGTTGGGGTGCCCGTCGCCGTCGAAATCGACGGCATAGTTGACATAGGATGATGGCATGAACTGCGTTTGGCCGATCTCGCCCGCCCATGCCCCCTTCATCGATGTAATCGGCAGATCACCGCGTTCCACAATCTTCAGGGCCGACAGCAGTTCATTTTCGAAAAACGCCTGACGGCGACAATCCGACGCCAGCGTCGCCACAGAGCGGATGATCGGCAGGTTGCCGCGCTGCGCACCGAAATTCGTCTCCAGAGCCCAGATCGACACCAGGATTTCGGCTGGTACGCCAAACTGCGTTTCCAGTCGTGACGCAAGGCCGCGGTTCTGCACGATCCAGTTGCGCCCCTTGGTAATCATCGCATCCGAGACGCGCCGTCGGTAGAATTCCTCGAAGGACATGCGGAAGGATTTTTGGTTGCGATCAAGGCCAATTACGGTGGGATTGTAGGTGACGCCCGCAAGCCCCCGATCGATCGCGGCTTGCGAAACTCCCGCCGACCGCGCCCGCTGCTTGAACCCCTCAAGCCACGGACCAAAGGCTGCGGCCGTGCTGCCGCAGGACTGGGCCTGCGCCGAAGTCACGCCAGCCAGAAGGGCCAGTGCTGCTGCGATAGGTATTGCGCGACGTGCGATGCTCTTTGTCATGGAACGATCCTCAGGCTGGATTGGGAAAAGTGAGCGCATGTAAATGAATCATGTTCGAACAGTTTAGCACAGATGTATCGGAAGTGAGAAAGCGCGACACGCGGCACGCACGAGACGATTTCCATGGTTGCTTCGTGTTGGGAGAAACCGCTAAACCGCGTGTCATGACTGATCCTGCCCCACCCAACCTCGTCCCATTTCCCGATCTGACGCCGCAACTCACGGCGCTGATGCCCCGGTTGAAAGGGCGTCTCCTGCCCAACCAGCCAATGGCACCGCTCACCTGGTTTCGCACGGGCGGAGCGGCACAGTTGCTCTTCACTCCGGCAGATGAGGAGGATCTGGCCTATTTCCTCTCGCGCCTGCCGGAAGACATTCCTGTCACCACGGTGGGGGTCGGGTCCAACCTGATCGTGCGTGATGGCGGTCTGGAGGGCATCGTCGTGCGTCTTTCGCCCAAGGGTTTCGGCCACGTCGACTATGTCGGCAAGGCGCAGATCAACGTGGGGACCGCGGTTCTCGACAAGAAGCTCGCGGAAGCGGCCTTGCAGCACCGGGTTGGTGGCCTGGAGTTTTTCCATGGCATTCCAGGCTCCATTGGAGGCGCCTTGCGCATGAACGCCGGAGCCAATGGCGGCGAGACGAAGGACGTTCTCGTCTATGCCACGGGCGTCAACCGCGAAGGCGATTTCCTCACCTTCTCTACCGCCGAAATGGGATTCGCCTACCGCAGCTGCGGTGTCCCCGTGGATGTGATCTTCACCTCTGCACTGTTTGCGGGGCAGCGCGAGGAGGAGAGCGTCATTCGCACGCGCATGGACGCCGTTCAGCACCATCGTGAGACGGTGCAGCCAATCCGCGAGAAGACAGGCGGCTCCACCTTCAAGAACCCGTCTGGCCATTCAGCATGGAAGCTGGTGGACGAGGCAGGCTGTCGCGGATTGCAGATCGGCGGGGCGCAGGTGTCGGAGCTGCACTGCAATTTCCTGATCAACACCGGCAGCGCCACCGCCGCCGACATCGAGGCGCTGGGCGAGGAAGTCCGCCGCCGGGTCAAGGACACCAGTGGCGTGGAGCTCAAGTGGGAGATCAAGCGGGTGGGGCGGGTTAATTGATGCTTTATATGAGCATGATTGACGGGTCATAAGCAGCAACCTTGCTGTCCCTGGTGATCAGCCTCAGGCCGTCAACCTTGCATTGCGCGACGATCAAGCGATCAAAAGGATCGCCATGAAGCATGGGCAGCTGGTCTACGAAAGCTGCATGATCTGCCTCGATCCTGAGCAACTGATATCCTGCCAGCTTGAAGACTTCACGTGCCTGCGTTCCCGAAATCGGCATGTCATCGGATAGGCCCTTGTTGCGGGCGAATTTGATCGCGATTTCCCAAATGGTTGCCACACTGACGAACACAGTGCTTTTCGGATCGCGTATCGTCCGGATGGTATCAGGGTGGAGCTTGCTGCTCCCCGTCACAGCCCAGAGCGCGATATGGGTATCCAGAAGCAGATTCACTGTGGCCCCGCATTGAACAGGACTTCGATGGCCGCGTCTTCCCTTCCGATATCATCGGGTACGATAAACAAGCCTTCGGCGATACCGATCCGCTTAGACACATCAAACTTTGGCGCTGGCGACAGCACGGCGACCGGCTGGCCATTGCGGGCAATCGTGATCTCGCTGATCTCTCCGCGCTCAAGCTGGTCAAGCAGCTTGGACAGCGTTGTCTTGGCTTCGTGGACGTTGATCATTCCCATGTCGGCCTCCTATTAGTTTAGCTAAGTCTAGCTAAGTCAATGCTCATCCGCAATCCTTTCTCCCTTTAACCCCTCCTTAACCAGTCCCATCAGAGGGTCATGTCTCTCTTTCCGCGTGCGACCGCGCCTGTCACAGAGCATTGAGCCATGACCAAACACGTTGCCGTCTTGATGGGCGGCTGGGCCGCCGAGCGTCCCGTCAGCCTGAAAACCGGGGCGGGTTGTGCGGCTGCGTTGGCAAGCGTGGGGTTTCGCGTCACCCCGGTTGATGTCACGCCCGATATCGTCAGCACGCTTCAGGCGCTGAAACCGGACGTCGCCTTCAACGCCCTGCACGGCCCCTTCGGTGAGGACGGTTGTATGCAAGGCATCCTCGAGATGCTGCGCATTCCCTATACGCACTCGGGTGTGCTGGCCTCGGCGCTGGCCATGCGGAAGGATCGCGCCAAGGTGGTTGCCTCGGCTGCGGGTGTCCTGGTCGCGGAGGGTGTCACGGCCTCGCGCTTCGAGGTGGCGAAGCGTCATGTGATGAGCCCGCCCTATGTAGCGAAGCCCGTGGCCAATGGATCGTCCTTCGGCGTGTTCATCGTCAAGGAAGGCCGCTCTCATCCCCCGCAGGAATTGAACGATCCTGCCTGGCCGCTGGGCGACGACATGCTGGTTGAACGGTTCGTGCCAGGTCGTGAGCTGACTTGCGCCGTCATGGGCGAGAAAACCGGCTCGTACGCACTCGATGTCATCGAGATCCTGTCGAATGTCGGAGCGTTCTACGATTACGACGCGAAATATGCGCCGGGAGGATCAACCCACGTACTTCCTGCGAAAATTAAACCAAATGTTTACCAAAAGGTTCAACAACAGGCGGTGATGGCGCACGATGCGCTTGGCTGCCGTGGCGTCAGCCGGTCAGATTTCCGCTATGACGATGAGACGGACACACTCATCTGGATGGAAGTCAACACTCAGCCCGGCATGACCGAGACATCATTAGTGCCTGAGCTAGCCGCCCATGCGGGCATGTCCTTTGGTGAGTTGGTACGATGGATGGTGGAAGACGCCTCCCTGGATCGTTGAGAGAGTGGTTTCGGCCGCGTCTCGATGCTGCGGCACAGCCCTCCCTGGACGACGGACTGTCAAGCAGGCGTGCGCTGCTGGCGTTCAGCCGTGCCGGTTTTCGTCTCGGATCAACCCATCTCCCTGTGAAACGTGGTGCTGGCACACTCGCAACACTGGCGTTTCTGGTGACCATGGGGACTGCTGGCTGGTTTGCAGGCGGCCATCAGGATGCGTTGCGAAAAGACCATGGCACCTTTGTCGATATCGCCGCACGCGCCTTCGGATTTCCGATCCGCAGTGTCGACGTCACGGGCGTCAAGGAGCTGACGAAGGAAGAAATCCTGGATGTCTCCGGCATGGCACCATCAGGCTCGCTCCTCTTCCTGGACCTGGCAGCGGTGCGCGCCAAGGTGAAATCCCTGCCGCTGGTGGCCGAAGCCACGGTGCGCAAGCTGTATCCTGATCGGGTGGACATCAGGATCGTCGAGCGCGAGCCCTTTGCCCTCTGGCAGCAGGATGGCGTGATCAGTGTGGTTTCTGTCGATGGCACAGTGATCGATAGCCTGCGTGACAAACGCTACCTGAAGCTTCCGCATGTCGTGGGGCCAGGTGCGCGCCTGCGCGTGAAGGAATATGCCGAAATTCTCGACGGCGTGCCCGAGCTGCGCAGTCAGATTCGCGCCGGAACACTGATCTCTGAACGCCGCTGGACCATCAAGATGACCAACGGCATCGATGTCAAATTGCCCGAGAGCCGCCCGGTGGAGGCCCTGCGCGAGTTCGAGAAGCTGAACCGCGAGGCGCATATCATGACGAAGGACATCATCGCCGTCGACATGCGCACTCCCGGTCGCGTGGCCGTGCGCCTCAGCGAAGAATCTGCCGCAACAAGGCGCGAGTATTTCGAGAGGACGCTGCCGAAGGTGAAGGGTCGGGCATGAACAGCTTCTCTCACGGCATGACCCCCAAGATGCGACCGCTCTCGGCACGCAAGAGCGCGGTACTGACAGTGTTGGACCTTGGCACCACCAAGGTCAGCTGCGTCATTGCGAGGCTCGAGCCGGCGGATGCGGCGGATGCTGGTCATGGCCGGACTCACCGCTGCCGTGTTCTGGGCATTGGTCACCAGCGTTCGCGCGGGGTGAAGGGCGGCGTCATCATCGATATGGATGAAGCCGAGCGGGCTGTTCGCGCCGCCATCGATGCGGCGGAACGGATGGCTGGCGTCACGGTCGAGAGTGTGGTGGTCGCCATGACGGGCGGGCGCATCGGCTCGCAGCATTTCATGTCCGAGGTCTCGACGGCTGGCCGCGCCATCCAGGACCGCGACGTGGACCGCGCCATGGATATCGCAACCTCCCAGTCCATCGGGCAGGGCAGGGCTGTCCTGCACGCCATTCCCACGGCCTACAGGCTGGATGGCCGGGCAGCGGTCAAGGAGCCGCGCGGCATGATCGCCGAGCGGTTGTCCGTTGACATGCATGTGGCAAGCGCTGACACGGCCGCTGCCCGCAACCTGATGCTGGCGATCGAGCGCGGTCATCTTGAGGTGGAAGCCGTGGTTGCCACGCCCTACGCAGCCGGACTGTCGGTGCTGGATCAGGACGAGGCTGAAATGGGCGTCACCGTGATCGATTGCGGTGGGGGCACCACGAGCGTCGCGGTATTTTCCGGCGGTCATCTCCAGCATGTCGATGCCATCGCTGTTGGTGGCCATCACGTCACGATGGATATTGCGCGCGGCCTGTCAATGCGCCTTGAAGATGCCGAACGGCTGAAGGGTCTGGCGGCGTCATGCTTCGAAGATGCGGGCCAGGAACGCGAAATGATCACGATTCCGCAGGTCGGCGACGATGAACGCGCGACCGCTGCCTACGTGCCCCGTTCGCATGTCACGCGCATCGTGCGTCCGCGCGTCGAGGAAATCCTGGAACTCGTGCGCGACAGGCTGCGCAATGCAGGTTTTGGCAATGTCCTCAATCGCAGTGTCGTCTTGACTGGTGGTGCCTCGCAGCTCACCGGGCTGCTGCCGCTGGCGCAGGGCATCCTTTCCAAGCAGGTTCGCCTTGGCCGCCCGATGGCGATCAAGGGAATGCCTGAATCCGCCAAGAGTCCGGCCTTCGCCGCGACTGTCGGCCTTCTCATCTATCCGCAGGTGGCAGGCCTTGAGCATCTCGGCGTGGGCCGGGGTGGCGCAATGCAAGCCACTGGAACCGACGGCTACCTGTCCCGCATGGGTCGGTGGCTCAAAGACAGTTTCTAACCTGTTTTTCGAACCTACCCGTTTCCCGAATCTAACCCGTTTCCGAAGAGAGGCGACGATCATGACCATCAACCTCAAGGCCCCGGAAGTTCGGGAACTCAAGCCCCGCATCACTGTTTTTGGCGTCGGTGGCGCTGGCGGCAATGCAGTCAACAACATGATCGAATGCGGCCTTCAGGGCGTCGAATTCGTTGTGTCCAACACGGACGCCCAGGCACTTGGCCACGCCAAGGCGGAGCGGGTGATCCAGATGGGTCTGGCCGTGACCGAGGGCCTTGGTGCGGGCGCACAGCCGGAAGTCGGACGCGCCGCTGCCGAAGAGGTCATCGACGAAATCCGCGACCAGCTGATGGGCGCACACATGGTGTTCATCACCGCAGGCATGGGGGGCGGCACCGGCACAGGCGCTGCACCCGTGATCGCACGGGTAGCCCGTGAAATGGGTATCCTGACGGTGGGCGTGGTCACCAAGCCCTTCCAGTTCGAGGGCTTGCGCCGTATGCGCATCTGCGAGGCCGGCATCGGAGAGCTTCAGAAGCATGTCGATACGCTGATCGTGATTCCCAACCAGAATCTCTTCCGCGTCGCCAACGAGAAGACCACCTTCGCCGAGGCTTTCGCCATGGCTGACCAGGTGCTCTATTCCGGCGTGGCCTCGATCACCGACCTGATGGTCAAGCCCGGCCTTATCAACCTCGATTTCGCCGATGTCCGCGCCGTCATGCGCGAGATGGGCAAGGCGATGATGGGAACGGGCGAGGCTTCGGGCGAGAAGCGTGCGCTCGCCGCAGCGGAGGCGGCAATCGCCAATCCTCTGCTCGACGAAGTATCGATGAAGGGCGCCAAGGGCCTGCTCATCTCCATCACCGGCGGCAAGGATATGATGCTCTATGAGCTGGACGAAGCCGCCACACGCATCCGCGAGGAGGTCGACCCCGAGGCCAACATCATTCTGGGTGCGACTCAGGATGACAGCCTCGAAGGCATCATCCGCGTCTCGGTCGTCGCCACTGGCATCGACCGCGCCTCGATTGACGCTATCGAACCTGTCCGCATTCTGGACGCGCGCCTGGCGGAGATGGCCCAGCGCTTGCGTACCCAGGTTGCTGCGAAGACGGCAGCTGCGGAGCCAGTGATCCCGCTTGCCCGCACCACGCTTGCCACGCCAGTGGTGGTCGAGCCGACCATTGCAGTCGAGCCAGTGATGGACGTGGTCGCTTCGGTTGCCAACACCGTGCAAGCAGTTGCTGCAACTCCGCAGCCTGCGCCAGTTGCGGTGGCCTCTGCTCCCCCTGCTTCTGCTCCTGCTGTTGTTGCTCCTGCCGCAGTCGCTCCTGCCGCAGTTACACCCAGCATTCCTTCAGAAGCTGTCGTACCATCGGTTCCGCGTCTCTACGACGCGCATGAGGTCGTGCCCCAGACGCGTATGCCGCGCATTGAGGATTTCCCTGTCGTTGCCCAGGCCCAGCTTCGCAATGCCCAGATTTCTACACAAGTTCCAACCCAGCCGCTGGCCTCTGTCGAGACCAAGCGCATGACGCTGCTGCAACGTCTTGCGGCAGTGGGCCTTGGTCGCCGTGAGGAACCGGACTTGCACACCCAGTACGCGGCACCCGTGCCGCAGCAGCCCGTCGCAAGTCTTCCGGTCGAGCCGCCGCGTCGTCCTGTCATTCAGGCTCCTGCGCGTGCAGCGCAAGGTCAGCTTGATTCTCACGGGCGGGTCCAGGCCCGTTCGATCGAGGATGATCAACTCGAGATTCCCGCCTTCCTGCGCCGGCAGGGATAGTGGGTTTCCACAAGCAGTGTTGACGATTTTGGGGCCAGCGCTTCACCGAGCGCTGGTTTTATCTATTTGAAATAGAAGAGGAAAATCTATTTTTTGCACTCGTTAAAATATGACTTTTTTATGTAACACGGCGTAAAAAAGCGTGATTTGTTCAAGGCTGCAGCCCCGCGTATTTTCCGCGCCATCGCTTACTGAGTGACACGCGTTCCGCCAGGGGCACATTGCACAATGTGTTCACGCGTTAATCCTAAACTCCGCGAAAGCCACGACCGGCGATTAACGTCGGCAGGCAATCGCCAAAGAGGATAACGTCTTGAATCAGACGACACTGTGTGACCAGGTTTCGCTGCAGGGCATCGGTGTCCATAGCGGTGCTCCAGTCAGGATGACACTGCACCCTGCTGATGCCAACACTGGAATCGTTTTCCGCCGCACTGGATTGCCTGGTGGCTTCGAGCGCCACATTCCTGCAAGGCGCGAGGCTGTCGGAGCAACCGAACTTTGCACGGTGATTGGAGAGCCAAGCGGTGCTTCGGTTTCAACCATCGAGCATCTCATGGCGGCTTTGGCTGGCATGGGCGTGGACAATGCCATCGTCGAGGTGGACGGCCCGGAAGTGCCGATCATGGACGGCAGTTCGGCTCTTTTCGTGGATGCCATCGATCAGGTCGGCATCGAGAGCCAGATGCCGCGTCGTAAGGTTATCAAGGTTTTGAAAACAGTTCGCTACGAGCAGGGCCATTCCTGGGCCGAACTCACTCCGCGTGATCGTGGGTTCATGATCGATGTCGAGATTGATTTTCCCACACCCCTCATCGGTCGCCAGCGCCGCGTGATCGAATTGTCTCCATCGACCTTCCGGACAGAGATTGCGCGTGCCCGGACCTTCGGCTTCATGAAGGACGTGGAATATCTGTGGAAGAAGAATCTGGCGCTTGGAGCGTCTCTTGAAAACACTGTTGCCCTCGGCGACGACCGGATCATCAATCCGGAGGGTTTGCGCTTCCCGGATGAATTCGTGCGCCACAAGATCCTCGATGCCGTCGGTGATCTGGCCCTGGCTGGTGCCGCCCTCCAGGCGACATACCGTGCTCATGCTCCGGGCCACAAGGTGAACGCCATGATCCTCGAGCGCCTGTTTGCTGACCGGACGGCCTGGACGCTGATGGACGTTCAAACACAGCGTCGTGAATTAGGTCGTGGTGACATCGGCATTCCTGCAGCGGTATTTAGCGCGGACAAGAACTGAGGCTTTTCGGCACTGTTCAAGGGCGATCTGGCTGTATTCGCCTTGTGATCGCCATATTCCGCCCCGTTAGAGTTAACGATCTCCGACGAAAGCCATTCTGATCCGGTTCATCAGCTTGCTTTGAGTCGGCTGTCGTGGCACTTTCCCGGCGATTTTGATGGGGCGTTTCGTAGGATGTCGGTTTTGCTGCGTGAAATGACTTTGAAGAGCCTGGCGAAGTTGCTTGCCGTTTTCGCCGTGGCTGTGCCACTGGCTGCCTGCGAAACGGTTTCGTCCTTGAATCCCTTTGCCAGTGCGAAGGCGACCAGCGATCTGTCGAAAGAAGAGCCGGCCGAGGTACTGTTCAACGACGGGCTGGCCCGTCTCCAGAACAAGAATTTCGATGGCGCCGCGCGCAAGTTCGCCGAACTCGACAAGCAGTATCCCTACACCAACTGGTCCAAGCGCAGTCTGCTGCTGCAGACTTTCTCGAATTACGAGAATCGCAACTACGAGGATACGATCTCCAGCGGTCGCCGTTTCGTGCAGCTCTATCCGGCCGACAAGGATGCCGCCTACGCGCAATATCTCGTCGGCATGTCCTATTTCAACCAAATGCCGGACATCAGCCGCGATCAGGAGCGTTCACAGCGTGCGCTGCTAGCGATGGATGAGCTGATCAACAAGTGGCCGCAATCCGAGTATGTTCCTGATGCTCGCCAGCGCGTCGCCGTCGCACGCGACCAGTTGGCTGCGAAGGAGATGGATGTCGGGCGTTATTATCTCGAGCAGCGCAACTACACGGGAGCCGTCAATCGTTTCCGTGAGGTTCTGACGCGCTATCAGACGACGCGCCACACCGAGGAAGCGCTCCTGCGCATCACGGAAGCCTACATGTCACTGGGAATCGTTCCTGAGGCACAGACGGCGGCGGCGGTTCTGGGGCACAACTTCCCGGACAGTCAGTGGTATAAGGACGCTTTCAAGCTTCTGCAGGCCGGCGGCGTCGAGCCGCGCGAGAGTGAAAGCTCCTGGATCAGCCGTGCTTTCCGCGGGTTCCGGCGCGGTGTCGGCATCTGATCTGCGGATAGCGCCATAAGGCGCCTTTCAAGCTCTTCCCCGCCTTCCTCTGTCATGGCACAAGCGCGGTTATGCTCACGCGCCTTTCCATCCGTGATATCGTCCTGATCGACCGCCTTGACCTGACGGTCGAGCCCGGCCTCATGGTGCTGACGGGTGAGACAGGTGCTGGTAAATCCATCCTTCTCGATGCGTTCGCGCTCGCGCTGGGCGGGCGTGGCGAGGGCCGTCTTGTCCGGCAGGGCATGGCCCAGGGACAGGTGACAGCCGTGTTCGAACTGCCGCCCGGACACGCCGCCCGTGACCTGGCTGAACGCGCTGATCTCGATATGGAAGGCGACCTGATCCTGCGTCGGGTGCAACTCGCGGATGGCCGCACGCGGGCCTTCATCAACGACCAGCCCGTCAGCGTGCAGACCTTGCGCTCCATCGGCCAGATGCTAGTCGAGATACACGGCCAGCATGATGACCGCGCCTTGACGGATACCAGCGAACACCGCGCCCTGCTTGATGCCTTTGGCGGCCTTAAGGACAAGGCGGCAGCGCTGGCCAGCGCCCACGCCGTCTTGCGCAAGGCAGAGGCTGATCTGGCAGCGCAGAAGGCCCGGATCGAGAAAGCCCGCGCAGATGCCGACTATCTGCGCCATGCCGCCGGTGAGCTGGAAGCACTTGCCCCAGCGGAGGGCGAAGAGACCGCATTGGCCGAGCGTCGGCAACGCATGATGCAATCTGAAAAGGTCGTGGGTGAATTGCAGGAGGTTTTCGATCTCCTGTCCGGCCATGGTTCGCCCGTCCCTGCGCTGTCCTCTGCACAGCGCAGGCTGGACCGCCGTGCGGAACAGGCTCCAGATCTCGCTGCGCCCGCCGCGAAGGCGCTTGATCAGGCCCTGCTGGCGCTCGAGGAAGCGCGGGATGCGTTGGAGAAGGCGCTGCGTGCGGCGGAGTTTGATCCGCGTGAACAGGAGCGGATCGAGGAGCGCTTGTTCGCGCTGCGCGCCGCCAGCCGCAAGCACAATGTGCCGGTGGATGCACTGGCGGCCCTGGCGCAACGCTACACGGCTGATCTGGCGGCACTCGATGCGGGCGAGGGGCATCTGAAAGCGCTCGAAACTGCGGCGCGAGAGACCAGGGATGCCTACCAGAAACAGGCCCTTGCCCTGTCAAGGGATCGCCAGTCAGCTGCGGCGGAACTGGATGGTTCCGTCAACGCTGAACTGCCGCCGCTCAAGCTGGAACGCGCAAGGTTCATCACCCAGATCACTTCTGATGACGCAAAGGCGTCAGCGGAGGGCATCGATCTTGTCGAGTTCCACGTGCAGACCAACCCTGGCACCAAGCCGGGGCCGATGATGAAAGTGGCTTCTGGCGGTGAACTGTCGCGTTTCATGCTGGCGCTGAAGGTCGTACTGGCGGATCGCGGCTCGGCTCCCACCCTGGTGTTCGACGAGATCGACACCGGCGTGGGTGGTGCTGTGGCGGATGCGATCGGCCAGCGCCTTGCGCGGCTTGCCGACACTGTTCAGGTTCTCTCGGTCACACACGCACCGCAGGTCGCAGCACGAGCCGGACGACATTTCCTGATTGCCAAGGAAGACGTGGGGCAGGGCGAACGTGTTGCGACCCGCGTGGTCGCACTGGAAACAAAGGCGCGACGCGAAGAAATCGCCCGCATGTTGTCTGGGGCCGAGATCAGCGACGAAGCACGTGCTGCGGCGGGCAGGCTGCTTGACGGAGCGGGATGATGGCGGGCAGTCCTCCTTCGGTTGATCGCCTGACGCCGCTTGAAGCCCGCATCGAGCATGGCGCACTGGGTGGCGAGATCGCCGCCCATGACCAGCGCTATCATCAGGACGATGCGCCATCGATCAGCGATGCGGCCTATGATGCCTTGCGCCTGCGCTACAACGCGCTGGAAGCGGCCTTTCCGGAACTCAAGGACGCCGTTTCGCAGTCCGCCAAGATCGGCTCCGCACCCGCCTCCCGCTTTGCCAAGGTGCAGCATACTGTGCCGATGCTGTCCCTCGACAATTGCTTCACGGATGCCGATGTGGGGGAGTTTGTCGGGCGCGTCATCCGCTTTCTCAATCTCTCCACGCCTCCCGCCTTCACCGCCGAACCGAAGATCGACGGCCTGTCCTGTGCGCTGCGCTACGAGAAGGGCAGGCTCCTCACGGCGGCCACACGGGGTGACGGCGCGGAAGGCGAGGACGTGACGGCCAATGTCAGGACAATCCGCGAGATACCCCATCATCTTGCGGGCAGCGACTGGCCGGACGTCTGTGAAATCCGTGGGGAGATTTATCTGGGTCATGCCGATTTCGCGGCCATCAACGCCGAACAGGCGAAGAATGGCGACAAGCTCTTCGCCAACCCCCGCAATGCTGCGGCAGGCAGCCTGCGCCAGCTTGATTCCGCGATCACCGCGAGGCGTCCGCTGCGCTTCTTCGCTTACGCTTGGGGCGAGATGAGTACCATGCCCGCGAAGACCCAGCAGGGCATGGTGCAAGCCTTCAGTCGTTTTGGTTTCCAGACCAATCCGCGCATGGCGCTGTGTGCGTCGATCGAGGAGATGCTGGCGGTCTATCGTGGTATCGAGGCGCAACGCGCACTTCTCGGCTATGATATCGACGGCGT
>JANNEO010000129.1:0-9949 GCA_031378805.1 Hyphomicrobiales bacterium | reverse complement strand
GCCGCGCTGTCCATCAGGGCACCCGCACGCATCACGTCGCCCTCGACGCTGTACTGGCCAAGTTGCTCCTCGATCCGCGCCGTCCAGGTCACGCCGACCGTGTTTCCGGCCTGCAAAACAGCGGCATTCCGCTTGCCCCGCCCGCCCCGCACCATGCCCAGATGCCGCCCGTGCTGCGCCGTCATCAGTTCCAGGATCACCCCCGTCTCGCCGTGGCGGCGGGTGCCCAGAACGATCCCTGAATCAGTCCATTGCATGGCGACAGGATAGCATGGCTGCGCCTCAGCCCAACTGCTCGGTCGCCACATCACCGATGGCACCGCTCGGCAGCAGGCCCCTGATCTGCAAGGTGATCGCCGTCTGCCCCTTCACGCGCTCGATGCGGTAGAGATGATACGCCGCGCGGTGATTGGGGCTGCCCGGCACGGCGGAGGCCGAGGCTACGCCAACCACGGGAACCATGCTTTCCGGCCCCTTGATCATCACCACGCTGTGCCGGTGGTTGTGGCCGTGAAGCACCAGGTCTGCGCCGTGCGTTGCGATGATGCGCTCGAAGGCCCGTGCATCGCGCAAGCCGCGCCCGTAGGAGGCGCCCGTGCGGGTCGGCGGGTGGTGGATCATCACGACGCGGACGAGATCGGCGGCCTTCGCCTCATCCAGCGCGCGTGCAAATGCCTGCATCTGCTTCGCGCCGATGACACCTGACGCCAGCAGCGGTGCGGTGGGCACGCCCGAGGACAGGCCGATCAGCGCCACGCCGTCGCGGATGCGCACATAGGGGAAGCGCGGCGTGTCTTGCCCGTCTCCCGTCATCCACGGCGCGGTGGACCCCACCATGTAGGCAAAAGACGAACGCACATAGGCATCATGGTTGCCGGGAATGACACTGACGAAGTCCGGGCTGCCCAGCCGCGCGACATAGCGCTGCGCTGTCACGAACTCCTTCTCCAGGCCGATATTCACGAGATCACCGGTGAGCGCCACATGGTCCGGCCGGTGGGCAAGAAGATCCGCCGTGATCTTTTCCAACATGCCCATGTCGTGAATGAGGTGACGGCCGCGCTGCCAGTTGAGATAGCCGGTGAAGCGCTTGCCCGCGAGTTCGCGCAGACGCGGCCGCGGCACGGGGCCGACATGCGGATCGGAAAGATGGCCGAGAAGAAAGGTCACGCGCGGCGCCTGGTTGGATACACTGGACGCTGTGTGGTGGTCAGGCGGCTTCCGTCAAGGGGAATGCAGCGGTGCGGCACAGTTTCGCCTCATGCGCCCACGCCTTCGCGCTCCTTTTCGACCTTGTAATAGGCCCACAGCAAGCGCGCCGCCACGGCACGCCAGGGCCTCCAGCGTACGGCGATCAGTCCGATTTCGCGGTCGGTCGGGCGCTCTGGCAATCGAAAGGCGATGCGGATCGCCTCCTGCAAGGCCAGGTCGCCGGGCGCGAAGGCATCGGCGTGGCCAAGGCAGAACATCAGGTAGATATCGGCCGTCCAGGGGCCAATCCCCTTGATCCGCGTCATGCTCGCCTTGGCGGCATCGGCATCCATGGAGCGCAACACCTCAAGGTCCAGGGATCCGTCGGTCAGGGCCTGTGCAATCGCGCGAACCGTGCGGATCTTGGGGGCCGAGAGACCAGACCCCCGCAGCGCATCATCCTCCGCAGCAAGGAAAATCGCCGGGCTGCGCTCGGGAAAGTTGGCGGCAAGCTTGTTCCAGATGGCGTTGCCCGCCGCGACCGAAACCTGCTGACCGATGATGATCCAGATCAGCCCATCGAGGCCATGGCGTTGGCGGCGCAGCGGGGGTGTGCCGGTGAGCGGCACGATGCGGCGCATCACCTCGCACTCCCTCTGCAGGGCCGCCACGCCCACCTCGATATCACTCTGGGACTCGATGAGTGTCTGCATGTCCTGGCCTTGTCTGACAGCGCTTTCGCTGAAAAACCCAGTCTGGACCACAACGATGCCTGTGACGACACCCGTTTCTCGCGTCGTCCCCCAGTCCCGACGGCATCGATACCGGCGCTCAACTGCTGGAAAGAAAAAATTTGCGATGAATCGCATTCCCCGCAAAGTGCCTCGGCTCTTAGTCATCACGAAAGGGGATTGGCGTACAACGGTATGAAATCATGTCTCGGGGCGAGGCGTGATGGAGCTTGTTCGATGTCACGAGACGCCAAGGAAAAGCCGGCAGCGCACGACGTCCATTCCGTGGCGGAGATTGCGCATGAGTTGCGCTCGCCGCTGGGTGGCATCGATGCCATGGCGACGCTGTTGCGCCAATCCGGCTTGTCGCCTGAGCAGTTGCGGCTGGTTGATGGCTTGTGTGCGGCGGCCAGCCATCTGCGGGCTGTCGCCAGCGATATCCTTGACGAAAGCGCCGGTCGCGCGGGCCATCTGGCCTGCAGAGAGAAGGCCTTCGATTTTAAGGAATTCATCGGTACGGTCGCGGTTTCCGCAGAAGCCCGCGCCGTTGCCAAGTCCCTCTCCTTCGCACTTGATCTTGATACCAGGATTGCGCCTGTCTTGCTGGCTGACGCGCGGCGCATCCGTCAGATGCTTGAGAACCTGCTCGACAACGCCATCAAGGTGACGGAGAGCGGCGGCATTCGCCTGTCCGTGACCCCTGTCGACCGGCGCGGGGCCTTTGAGGGCCTGCGGTTCATGGTGGAGGATTCCGGGCCGGGTTTCACCGACGACCAGGCGAGAAAGCTCTTCCGCAGCTTTGCCCGCATCGACAACGGTGTGCCGGGCACCGGCATCGGCCTTGCGATGGTGCGCCGCCTGGCCAATGCCATGGGTGGGGAGGCCGGTTGCGAAGGCAGACCTGGCCAAGGTGCCATGTTCTGGTTCACGCTGCGCCTCAAGCTGCCGGAAGGGCCTGAGGGTACTGTTCCGGTCATTCAGAATGACGTCAGCATGGCTGCCGAACCGCTTGGACGGCGCATTCTGGTGGTCGACGACAACCAGGCCAACCGCATGATCATGGCGGCCGTCCTGGAGCATTTCGGTTTCGAAATGGCGGAGGCCGCGACGGCGGAGGACGCACTCACGATGCTATCATCAGGTCAGTTCGCTGCGGTCATGATGGATCAGACGCTGCCTGGCCTCAGCGGGATCGAGGCCCTGCGCGCAATCCGTGCCATGCCGGAACCTCTGGCATCGCTGCCGGTCATTCCAGTTACGGGGCGGGTGTCGCAGGCAGACAAGGCCGCGTTTGCGGCAGCAGGTGCCAACGGGTTCGTTGAAAAGCCAGTGACGGCGCGGGCCGTGCGCGAGGCGCTTGAGTCCGCATTGCAGCCCAAGAGCCGCACAGCTGCAAAAGCCGCCTGAGGCTATTCGCCCTCGCCAAAGCGGTTGGCGAGCAGTGCGGCGATCGCATCGAGAGCCTTGTCCGCATCCGCTCCCTGGGCTGTGACGGTGATGGTGCTGCCAATGCCCGCACCAAGTGTCAGAATGCCCATGATCGAGGTGCCGCCGACAGTCTCTCCCGAGCGGCTGACCGTGATCTGGGAGTCGAACATTTCCACGCATTGCACGAATTTGGCCGTGGCCCGGGCGTGCAGGCCCTTGCGATTGATGATCGGAAGCTCGCGGCTGAGCACGCCGTCCAATTCCGCTCCACCATCCACCATAATCGCCTGCATCTTATCGTTGAAGCAACACTATTTGCCTGAAAGCACCCGGCTTGCAACATTGATGTACTTGCGGCCCGCATCCTGGGCCTGGATCACGGCGTCCTGAAGCTTCGCTTCATCCCGCACGGAGGCCAGTTTGATCAGCATGGGAAGATTGATGCCGGCCACAACCTCGACATTGGAGCCATTCATGGCCGAAATCGCCAGGTTGGACGGCGTGCCGCCAAACATGTCGGTCAGCACAACGACACCGTCGCCTGTGTCCACATGGTGGATCGCGTCCATGATGTCCTGACGGCGACCATCCATGTCGTCGTCGGGATCAATCGTGATCACGTTGAGCTGCTGCTGCGGACCAACCACATGCTCCAGCGCCGAGCGAAATTCGCAAGCGAGGCGCCCGTGGGTGACCAGGACCATGCCAATCATGTTGTTATCGGTGTTGGCAAAGGGCTGCTCGCCCTAGCCTTCAATGTTTCTAATGATGCAGTGCAGTGCATCATTCAAGGTCTGTGATCGAAATTTGATCGAACATTACACAGTTCACCACGGAAATGTGGCCAAATCGTTAGCAGCCTGCCAAGCGCTGCCGCGCCTTTGGGCAGCCTGAGGCTGGGAAAGTGGAGGCCCAGCAGCATTTCTACCCGGTCTTCGGTATCCGGAAGTCGTGCCAGATGCTCGTCCGAAAGCCGGATGATGCCGCGCAAGACAACAGCATCAAGGCCCGGCGGATGCACGACGCCATACCCCCTCAGTTCCAATGCGCCTGCAATGCTGGGGTGCGGACGGGCAACGATACGGTCGCCATGGCGTCGCAACAGAACCCTGTCATCGGCGACCAGCCGGACCGCACCGAAGCGCGGCTCCCCCAGCAATCCTGCCGCCAGAGACGATTTTCCTGCGCCGCTTTCGCCCATGATGAGAATGCCGATGTCGCCCAGCGCGACTGCACCGCCGTGGCAGTTGTCCTGTGTCGGCACCGTCATGGGGCATCAGCGACAGGCAGCGTGACCGTGAAGCAGGCCCCGTCAACCATGCCGCTGATTTGCCCTGGCCTGTTGCTGGCCGTGATTGTACCGCGATGCGCCTCGATGATCTGCCGCGAGATCGAAAGCCCAAGCCCGGAATTCTGTCCAAAGCCCTGTTCGACCGGCCGGTCCGTGTAGAACCGCTCGAAGATGCGCTCCAGGGCATGATCCGGCATCCCGGGCCCCTCATCCTCGACCTTGGCAATGATCTGGTCGCCAGTCCTGCGCAGACTGACCCTGATGTCCGTTCCCGGCGGCGCGAAGGAGCGGGCGTTGTCCAGCAAGTTGGTGAAGACCTGCCCGATGCGGCTGTCATGCCCGATAACGCTGTAGCCGCCGACAGGCTTCGATGCGGGCTTCATTCCGGGCGATGCGGCGGGCAGCCGTTCCACAGCGAGCAAGACCCTTGGCTGGCCTGGCTTGCGCATGTCGTTGGAGAGCGAAACAACAGCCTCCATCAGGGCCGCAAGATCAACCGGCTCTGCGTCTGATTTGGCCATTTCCGCGTCAAGCCGTGAGGCATCGGAGATATCCGAGATCAATCGGTCAAGCCGTCGCACATCATGCTGGATGACGTTGAGCAGGCGGGTGCGGGCCTCATCCGTCTTGACCATCGGCAATGTCTCGACGGCGCTGCGCAGCGATGTCAGCGGGTTTTTCAACTCATGGGCCACATCCGCTGCGAAGCTCTCGATGGCCGCGATGCGGTTGTAGAGGGCGTTCGTCATGTCGCGCAGCGCCCCTGAAAGGTGGCCGATCTCGTCTGAACGGTGCGAAAAATCAGGGATCTGCTGGCGAGACTTGATGCTGCGCCGGACACGCTCGGCACCAAGCGCCAGCCGCTCCATCGGCTTGGCAATCGTGTTGGCCAGCAACAGCGACAGCAACGCCATGATGGCGAAGACCCCGGCAAACACGATGAGGATGCTCAGCCGTTCATCGGCGATCACCTCGTCGATGTCGCCATCCTCCGTGGAGAGTTGCAGCACGCCACGGATCACGCGCAGGCGCTGGATCGGAAAGCCATAGGAGACGATCGTATCGCCGCTGGCATTCACGCGCACGACGGGGCTGCTGACGCCAGTGAAGGCCCGCTGCACTTCCTGTTGCAAGCGGCCGACCGGATTGTCTTCGGGAATGCCCAGGCCCGTACGCCCGAAACGGCGCTTCCAGGATGACCAGGAACGCTCAAACAGCGTCGTTTCCCCGGCGGGCGGCAGATCGAGCCGCTGGATGTCGCCCCTGGCATAGAAGCTGCGGGTATCGAGCAGCAGTGATCCATCGCGGTCATAGATGCGCGCGCGCAGGTTGGCTGGCGTCACCAGTCGGCGCAAGATGGGGGCAACGCGCTCGGGATTGAGCGAGAATTCAAGGCCAAGACCTTCTTCAAGGATGCTCTCGCCGGATTGCAGGTCCAGCAACCGCTCGGGATCGATGACAATCGAGCCGCCATCGACCACTGCGGTTCCGGCAATCGCGGCGGCAATGATGGCCCCTTGCACCTGCAAGCTCTGCACCCGCGCATCGACCACACCAGGCCGTGTCTGGTTGAGCCAGAGAAACCCGACGAGGAGCACCACAAGACCAGACATGTTGAGGAGCACGATGCGCCGCACCAGGCTTGAGCCTAGACGCAGGGACAGCAGGCGGCCTGCCTGGCGCAGGACAAGCCGCAGCCGCACAGCGAGGCGTGCCCCGCCGGACTGCCCGTCGGGTGGCGGTATCGTCTGGCCAGGTTCCTTGGCAGGTCGGTCGAGCAATGGCTTACAATTCCCGTGTCAGCCTCGATATAGGCCCTTGGGTCTGCTCACGCAAAGCCGATTGAAGTATGGCGGGTTCGACCTATCCCCTGCCAACAAACGGCATCTTGGTCGCCATGACCGTGACATTGAGCACATTGGCTTCCAGCGGCAGGCCGGCCATGTAAAGGATGGTCTCCCCCACATGCTTCACGTCCATGAGTGGCTCCACCTTGATCGAAAGGTCGGCTTGCGGCACGCCCGTGGCCATCTTCATCGCCATTTCGGTCGCCGCGTTGCCGATGTCGATCTGGCCCACAGCGATGTCGTATTTGCGACCATCGAGCGAGGCCGACTTTGTCAGACCCAGCACGGCGTGTTTGGTGGATGTGTAGGGGGCCGAATTGGGCCGCGGCGCATAGGCCGAGACCGAGCCGTTGTTGATGATGCGGCCACCGCGCGGGGTCTGTGCCTTCATCACCCGAAAGGCTTCCTGGATGCAGTAGAAAACACCGCTCAGATTGATATCCACCACGGATTTCCATTGTTCGAACGTCAGATCCTCCAGCGGAATCGCTGGAGCGCCCACACCTGCGTTGTTGAAGACCACATCGACGCGTCCAAAGGCCTTCACCGTGGCCGCGAAGGCCGCGCTCACGTCCTCGGGCTTGCCGACATCGGCCACGGCCACCAAAGTTTTCGCGCCAAGTGCGGCCGCCTCAGCCGCCACCTCGTCCAGCATTGCCTTGCGGCGACCGACAAGCGTGATGGCATAGCCCGCCCCTGCCAATGCCAGCACCGCCGCACGGCCCACGCCGGTTCCGGCACCCGTGATCAAAGCAACCTTGGTCATGTTTCCGTTTCCCTTGATTGACGCCTCGGCGTCCGCATGTCTTTGAGTTGCGTGTTTTTGGGTTGCATGTCTTTGAATTGCACGCGTTTGAGTTGCACGCCTTTGAGATATCGGACAACCTTACAGAACGATAAACCCAAGGAACAGCCCTGATGCCGCTCGATGCCGCCACGATCGCCGAACTGAAGCAGGTCTCAACCGCCACGATCACCACTGTCCTGCTGAAGAAAGGCCTACGGAATGTCTGGATGCGGGGCACGAAGCCGCTGCGGTCAGGCCAGCCGCGCTTGGTGGGACCGGCCTTTACCCTGCGTTTCGTGCCAGCCCGCGAGGATCTGGCAACACCAGAGAGCTGGTCCTCACCCACATCCACCCGCGCCGCCATCGAGGCGATGCCAGCGGGCTGCATTGCCGTCGTGGACGCCATGGGCGTGACGGATGCAGGCATCTTCGGCGATATCCTTTGCGCCCGCATGGCGAAGAAGGGTGTGGCCGGGCTGGTGAGCGATGGCGTGATCCGTGACTATGCAGGTGTGATGGGCACAGGCCTGCCCGTCTGGTGTCAGGGTGTTGCCGCACCGGCCTCCGTCGCGGGCCTGACCTTCGTCAACTGGCAGGAGCCGATTGCCTGTGGAGGCGTCGCGGTGTTCCCCGATGACATCATTGTGGTGGATGATGATGGCGCGGTGCTGATCCCGCAGGCCCTGCTGGCGGAGGTGCTGAAGGCCGGGCCCGAGCAGGAACGCATGGAGGCCTGGATCATGACCGAGGTGGAGAAAGGCCTGCCACTGCCGGGACTGTATCCCATGAATGCCGAAACCAAGGCGCGGTACGAGAAGAGCAAGGGGTAACCCAGGACTGTGCCGGCCTATCCTTGTTTCTTGGGAGAGCGATAGACAGGCCATTGATCTTAACGCTAACCAGCGAACCAATACGGCTCCGTAACGGTTTTATGCCACAGTTGCGTCTCTGTCGGTCGAGTTCAGCCATTCGCAGGCCCTGCGCCTGCTTCACGACGTGTCTCTCGCCCAGGTGCGGGCGGGCGGTGTGGATCTGTCGAACCGCCAGCTCGCCATCCTGCTGACCATCTATATGGAGCTGCCGCCGCATACCGTGCGCGGGCTGGCGGCCAAGCTGAATGTCACCAAGCCGGTCATCACGCGCGCGCTCGATGCGATGGGTGAGATGGATCTCGTGGCGCGCAGGCGTGATCCGGCCGATCGGCGCAACGTGATCGTGCAAAGGACTGTTCAAGGTGCGCTTTTTCTGGAAAAACTCGGCGATCTCGTGATCGCCAATGCGAGAGCGCTGCAACCATGACCTGTTCCGATTATCATGACCAAGCCTGATCGCCGTCTGACGCCAGACGTGCCACCTGGCACCAGTGGCACGCCGATGCGGCTCGCCAACGGCACCATCCCGCTGCGGCCTCACCCCGGAACGGATGCCGGAATCGATACCGAAATCATATTCGGCGAAGCACTCATGCTGTTCGAAGAGATGGAGGGCTGGAGCTATGTGCAAGCCCTGCGCGACGGCTACGTCGGCTGGCTGCCCTCGTTCAGCCTGGAGTCCGCTGGTGCAGCGGCCACGCACCGGATCAGCGTGTTGCGCAGCTATGTCTATGCCGGTCCCAGCATCAAGGTTCCTGATCCTATTCTTGCTCCGCAGGGTGCACTGCTTGCGGTCACGCGCTTCGAGAAGGATTTCGCTGTGCTTGATCGGGGTGGGTGTGTCTTTGCCGCGCATGTCACGCCGCTGGAGGAAGTGGCCGAGGATTTCGTCGCTGTCGCCGAGGCCTATCTCGGATCGCCCTATCTCTGGGGCGGTCGGACCAGCGTCGGTCTCGACTGCTCCGGCCTGCTGCAGACAGCGCTGCGCGAGGCAGGCATCGCCGCGCCCCGCGACAGCGACATGCTGGAGCGCTTCTTTTCAAAAGACATTCCGATCACGCCTGAGCTTTCTGGCTTGCGGCGCGGCGACGCGGTGTTCTGGAAAGGCCATGTGGGTATCATGCGCGACGCGATGACGCTGCTGCACGCCAACGGGCACCACATGCTGGTGGCAAGCGAGCCGTTGCACGAGGCCGCAAGCCGCATCCTCGCCAAGAGTTTTGGCCCGATCACCGCCATCAAACGGCTATGAATCCCGTGGATCAGCGTTATATCCCTCGCCCATGAACCAGACATCGCCCATCGACCCGCCCGCCACCGTGCCGAAGCCGCCCGAGAACGCCCTGCTGAAGCTGGCGCTCGAGATGGGGCCTTTGATGGTGTTCTTCCTGTCCAACAACAAGCCGGACCTGTTTCGCCCGCTCTTGCGAACATTTCTGCCTGCCTCCCTGATCGACGGGCCGCAGAGCGGCATCTTCGTCGCCACGGCCGCCTTCATGATCGCCATGCTGATTTCGCTGGTGCTGACCAAGCTGCTGCTGAAGAAATTGCCGATCATGCCGCTGGTCTCCGGCGCCGTGGTGCTGGTGTTCGGCGGCCTGACCTTGTGGCTTCATGACGATGTTTTCATCAAGCTGAAGCCGACAATCGTGAACTCCTTTTTCGGCGCGGTGTTGCTGGGCGGTCTGGCATTGGGCAAGCCGCTCTTGCCTTATGTTCTGGACAGCGTTTTCCGGCTGACACAGGAGGGCTGGAAGAAGCTGACCTTCCGCTGGGGCGTGTTTTTCTTCCTGCTCGCCGCC
>JANNEO010000132.1:0-28089 GCA_031378805.1 Hyphomicrobiales bacterium | reverse complement strand
TGGAGGCCGCCATGCGTGCCGCCGCGGATGGTGGGTATGAGGTGGTGTCACTGGGCCCCGATGTGGAGGGTGAAGCGCGTGATGTCGCCGCCGCCCATGCCCGTCTGGCGTGTGAACTGAAGGCTGCGGGTCGCCGCGCGGCAATTGTCTCGGGTGGGGAACTGACCGTGACCATCCGGGGAGAGGGTGCGGGCGGGCCGAACCAGGAATATGCCCTCGCCCTTGCAGCTGCCTTGGAGGGCGCGTCGGGCATTATGGCGTTGGCCGGCGATACTGACGGTACGGATGGCGGTCGCGGTGATCCTGCCGATCCGGCAGGCGCCTTCGTTGATGAGACGACACTTGCCCGCGCGCGGCGACTGGACCTTGATGCGGTTGCGCATCTCGCCCGCAATGATTCCACGCCCTATTTCCGATCGCTTGGCGATCTGCTGGAAACGGGGCCAACCCTGACCAACGCCAATGACCTGCGTGTCATCCTGGTGGACCCATGATTGTGGTGACCCCATGATTTGTGGTGTTTCGATGAGAGCGGGGCTCTTCGCCCTCCTTGCAAGCGTCGCGCTGCTCGCGGCAGTGCGTCCCGCGCAGGCCGACCTGCGGGTGTGCAACGCCACTGCCAACCGCATCGGGGTGACGGTCGGCTATCGTGATCCGCAGGGCTGGGTCACGGAAGGATGGTTCAATCTCAGGGCCAACGCCTGCGAGGCGGTGCTCAAGGGCGATCTGAATTTCAAGTACTACTACGTTTATGCAGTCGACTATGATCGCGGCGGTGAATGGGGCGGTGTCTCCTTCATGTGTACGCGTGAGCGAGAGTTCTCGGTGCGCGGCTTCGAGAATTGTCTGGCGCGCGGGTTTGACCGCACGGGATTTTTCGAAATTGATACGGGTGAGCAGAAGAACTGGACGGTTCAACTCACCGAAGCCAACCGGCAGGGCGGTCAACCGCCAGCGGGTCAGCAGCCGGGGGGGCAGCAACGATGAGACGAATGCGCAAGACGAAGCTCCTCGCCACCCTCGGGCCGGCCTCGCAGGACGATGCGATTGTCGAAAGGCTGTTCGAGGTCGGGGCGGATATTTTCCGCATCAACATGAGCCACTCCTCGCATGATGTGCTGCGCGCCAGGGTCAAGCAGCTCAGGGCGATGGAAGCCAAATATGACAGGCCAGTCGGCATTCTTGCTGATCTCCAGGGGCCGAAGTTACGCGTTGGCACGTTCAAGGACGGGTCCGCCATGCTCGTCAACGGCCAGCAGTTCACGCTGGACAGCAACCCTGAGCCGGGTGACGCGACCCGCGTGCATCTCCCCCATCCCGAAATCCTTGAACCGCTGCGGGTCGGCCACACCGTCATCATCGATGACGGCAAGCTCCGGCTCCGGGTCATCGAGGAAACCGCAACCGAGGCCGTGACCGTCGTCGAGGTAGGTGGCAAGATTTCCAACAAGAAGGGCGTCAGCCTTCCCGATACGACAATTCCTGTCTCCGCCATGACGCCGAAGGATCGCGCCGATCTCGACGCAGCGCTGGACGCGGGTGTCGACTGGATCGCGCTCTCCTTCGTGCAACGCCCCGAAGACGTGGCCGAGGTGAAGAAGGTGGCGCGGGGCCGGGCGCTGGTGATGGCCAAGATCGAGAAGCCGCAGGCGGTCGCCCGCCTGGAGGAGATCATGGAAATCTCCGATGCAGTGATGGTGGCGCGTGGTGACCTGGGCGTGGAAATGCCGCTCGAGAAGGTGCCAGGTATCCAGAAGCGCATTACCCGGCTTGGCCGTCGCATGGGCAAGCCTGTCGTCGTGGCCACGCAGATGCTGGAAAGCATGATCACCAGTCCGGTGCCGACCCGCGCCGAAGTGTCCGATGTGGGCACGGCGGTCTTCGAGGGCGCGGACGCCGTCATGCTGTCGGCCGAGAGCGCCGCAGGGCAATTCCCCATCGAGGCGGTGGCGACCATGAGCCGCATCGCGGAGGAGATCGAGGCGGATTCAAACTACCCCGTGATCCTGGCGGGGCAGCGCGGCGAACCGGAGCATACCGGGGCAGACGCCATTGCGGCGGCGGCGCGCCAGATTGCCGAGACGATCGATCTCAAGGCCATCGTGGCCTGGACCCTGTCGGGGTCGACAGCCTTCCGCGTCGCCCGCGAGCGGCCATTGACACCGATCCTGGTGATGACGCCGAAGCTGCAGACTGCGCGGCGCTTGACGCTGGTCTGGGGGGTTCATCCTGTCGTCGGCGAGGACATTCACGATGTCACGGAAATGGCCGAGATTGGCGCGGGTGCCGCGCTGAAGGAAGGCTTCGCCAAGCCTGGTCAGCGCGTGATCCTCATCGCGGGTGTCCCGTTCGGTACGCCCGGTTCCACTAACATGATCCGCATCGCGTTCGTGAATGCCAATGCCAAGGCCTGACTCCTGCGCAAGGTGCTGGGCCGTGAAGGCTGTTCAGGCATGATGGCTGCGGCAGTCAGGATCATCGCTGCGCTGCTGCTGGCTGTGGTGGTGCTGGCCGCGGGCCGGACGGCACAGGCGCAGGTGACACCCGGAGCGACTGACAATGTTCCGTTCTTCGACACATCCCGCAAGCCTGACCGGCCCGACCTGACGGGGCTGAGAGCCATCCGGTTTCTGACCGATGATGACTATCCGCCGTTTCACTTCCCTGGCCCCGATGGCCAGCTCACCGGCTTCAATGTGGATATTGCCCGCGCGATTTGCATCGAGCTCAAGGTGGCCTGCACGATCCAGGCCCGGCGATGGGACACCTTGCTGACGGCACTGGAAGAAGGCCGTGGCGACGCGGTGATCGCGTCCATGACCGATACGGAAGAAATGCGGGCGAGGGTCGATTTCGGCCTTGCCTATTATCGCTCGCCGGGGCGCTTCGTGACCCGCAAGGGCACCGACCTGGTGGACAGCTCTGTCTCTGCCATTGGGGAACGCTCCGTATCGGTTGTCGCCGGTTCGGCCCATGCCGCCTTCGTCACCGCCTTTTTTCCACGGGCGAAACGGATCGTCGCGCCCGACCGGGAGGAAGCACTGAAGCTGCTGGCATCAGGCAGCGTGGACGTGATGTTCGGCGACGGCGTGGGGCTGGCGCTGTGGCTGAACGGGCAGGGCGGATCGGCCTGCTGCCGCTTTGTCGGTGGGCCTTATTTTGAAAGCCGCTATTTCGGCACAGGGGCCGCAATCGCCTTCCGCCGCGATGGTGTGCAACTGCGCCGTGCCGTGGACTACGCGCTTTACCGTCTGGCCGAACAGGGCATCTATCAGAACCTGATGCTCAAGTATTTTCCCGTCAGCTTCTACTGACGCGTTGCCCGTAAGTGATGCAGCTTGCCAAATCGCTGTCCGTGTTGTCCTTGTTCAGCCGATGACATCCGACAAATCCTTGGCACTTGCCTTGCTCACCCCAGCCGCCGTGCGCACGCGCACACGCCAGCTCCACGAAGCAGGGGTTGAGGGAAGGTTGGACCATTTCACGGTCGATCGGGGGAAGCTGCCTGCCCTGGCAGCGTTTGTGATCGACACCATCCGCCAGAATTATTCCACTCTGGCCATCCCGTTTCATGCGCGGTGGCGGCATTTCATGCTGGCGGATCGCAACCTGTGGGCCGAGATCGACATGTCGCGCCGCTGGACCGACCAGAACCAGCGGGGGCGCGCGGCCTTCGATCTTGCGATCACCAGCGTGTTGCTGGATGCCGGTGCCGGTCCAGACTGGCGGTACACGGATGCGCTGACCGGGCGCGTCGTGTCGCGTTCGGAGGGCCTGGGCATCGCCAGCCTGCGCATGTTCGAAGCGGGTGCCTTTTCCAGTGATCCGCGCGATCCGCTGCGGGCGGATGGGGCGAAGCTCGCCAATCTGACGGCGGAAGACATCGCCCAGGGGTTTCAGGTCTCTGCGGAGAATCCGCTGGTGGGGCTGGAAGGCCGCGCGGCACTGCTCCGGCGGCTGGGCGATGTTGTCAGGGCAAGCCATGACGTGTTCGGGTCGGCTGATCGGCCAAGGCCAGGCGGCCTCTTCGATCATCTGACGGCGCAGGTGCGGGACAGCACCTTGCCTGCTCCCGCCATCCTGCAGGGCATCCTTCTGCATCTCGGCCGCATCTGGCCGGGGCGAACCATGCTGGGTGGACTGTCGCTGGGCGATTGCTGGCGGCACCCTCTGGTCCGGACAGGCGACGCCACCAACGGACTCGTGCCTTTCCACAAGCTCTCGCAATGGATGGCCTACAGCCTGATCGAGCCGCTGCAATGGGCGGGCGTGACCGTCAGTGATATCGATGGCCTCACGGGTCTGCCGGAATACCGCAATGGCGGGCTGTTCCTGGATGGCGGGGTCATTCGCCTGAAAGACCCCGTCGCCGCTTCGATCAGCCATGAGGCAGGCTCGACGCTGGTCGTTGAATGGCGGGCGCTGACTGTCGCGCTTCTCGACGACATTGCCATATTGGTGCGCCGTGACCTGGACATGGATGCGGTTTCGCTGCCCCTCGCCAAGGTGC
This sequence comes from Hyphomicrobiales bacterium, assembly GCA_031378805.1. Classification (GTDB taxonomy): domain Bacteria; phylum Pseudomonadota; class Alphaproteobacteria; order Rhizobiales; family Beijerinckiaceae; genus JADCCX01. Next base: position 23,579 of record JANNEO010000132.1, on the reverse strand, counting down.
TGGAGGGCGGCACCTGGTCTGCCGGGCGCCGGATTGCCCGGGATTTGCGGCCTGGTGGAGGGCCACCTCTTTCCATCCTCAGCGATGGAACGGTATTCTGATCGACATAAACAGGTGAGGTGAGTGGCATGGCCAAGGAAGTTCAACCCGGCGTGGTGGTGGTCGATCATCCGCTGGTGCAGCACAAACTGACATTGATGCGCGACAAGCAGCGCTCGACCAAATCATTCCGCCAGCTCATGAACGAGATCGGCATTCTCCTGTGCTACGAGGTCACCCGTGACCTGCGCCTGGAGCTGCGGGACATCGAGACGCCGCTTGAGCCGATGCGTGCGCCCGTGATCGCAGGCAAGAAGCTTGTTTTCGCGCCGATCCTGCGGGCGGGCACGGCCTTCCTCGACGGGATGCTGGAGCTGGTGCCTTCGGCTCGCGTCGCCCATATCGGCCTCTACCGCGATCCCAAGACCTTGCAGGCCGTTGAATACTATTTCAAGGCTCCACCCGATATCGCGGACAGGCAGGTGATCGTGCTGGATCCCATGCTGGCAACCGCCAATTCAGCGACCGCTGCCATAGACCGGCTGAAGGAGCGTGGCGCGAAGGATCTGCGCTTCGTCTGCCTGCTGGCCGCACCCGAAGGCATCGCCAAGCTGCGGGCCGAGCACCCCGATGTGATGATTTTCACGGCAGCGATCGACAGCCACCTCAATGATCACGGCTATATCGTGCCCGGCCTTGGCGATGCCGGGGACAGGATGTACGGCACCAAATAGCAGATGAAAATGTGGAATTAAATTATTTTCCATCTTGCAATGTGTATGTTTGACAAAGCGGATTAATCGTCCTATAAAACAAACAGCGCCGATTTGAGCAACAGCTTGCGGGCGCTTCGGCGGGGTCCATCACCCCCGTCGGTAAACAAATGCAGCTAAAGCGCCTGGACGCGCGGGACTCTTCTGAACCGAAGATCAGCCCGGTCGTCCTTCCGTTTGACGCTGCGGCATCGACACACAAACGGAGTTTCCCCATGTCGACTTTCAGCCGCCGCACCTTCACTGGTCTTGTCCTCTCCACCGCCATCGCCTTCAGCATCGGGTCCGCCCATGCGCAGGCCGTCAAGGAAATCCGCCTTGACTTCGCCACCTACAATCCGGTTTCCCTGCTTCTGAAAGAGCGCGGATTGCTGGAAAAGGAATTCGCCGCCGATGGCATTTCCATCCGCTGGGTCCAGTCGCTTGGTTCCAACAAGGCGCTGGAGTTCCTCAATGCCTCGTCCATCGATTTCGGCTCGACGGCGGGTGCTGCTGCCCTGCTGGCCAAGGTCGGAGGCAATCCCATCAAGTCGGTCTATGTCTATTCCCGCCCTGAATGGACGGCGCTGGTCACCACACCGAAGACCGGTATCACCAAGGTCGAGGATCTGAAGGGCAAGCGCGTCGCCGTCACGCGCGGCACGGATCCGCATATCTTCCTGATCCGCGCGTTGCAGGAAGCCAAACTGACGGAGAAGGACGTGAAACTCGTTCTCCTGCAGCATCAGGATGGACGCACCGCGCTGGAGCGCGGGGACGTGGATGCCTGGGCGGGCCTTGATCCACTCATGGCGGCCGCCGAGGTGGAATCGGGTGCGACGCTGTTCCACCGCAAGCCGGAATCGAACACGCTGGGCGTGCTCAACGTGCGTGAGGACTTCGCCAAGGCCAATCCCGAACTCGTGAACCGCGTGCTCAAGGTCTATGAGGACGGTCGCAAGCTGGCTCTTGCAGAGCCCACCGCTGTGAAGGCAGTGCTGATCAGCGCCACCAAGCTGCCGGACGCCGTCATCACCCGCCAGCTCGAACGCACTGATTTCAGCGATCCATCCTTCACGCCTGCCCGCAAGCAGACGATCCTTGCTGCCGGCCTTGCGCTTCAGGAAGCCGGACTGATCAAGCCCGATCTCGACGTGCGGGAGACCGTGCGGGCGCTGATCGACGACCGTCTGGTGAAAAGCGCCAGAGCTCAGTGAAAAGCTGAGGTGAATGCTCCTTCCCGCTTGCTGCGGGAAGGACGAGAGGTCACATGACAGCCGCGCCCGCCACCACTGAAACACCTGCCATGACTGAATCGTCCGCAACGACCGAGACACCCGTGACCAGCGCTTCACAGGCCAGGCAACCCGCCGGGTTGCCGCAGGTTCCAGGCTGGCTGATCGGTCTGATCCTTCCCCTCGGCCTCGCTCTGGCCCATGAGCTGGCGGTTGGGCAGGGCTGGATCAGCGGCAGGTTGCTGCCCCCACCGTCGCGCATTCTGGCCATGCTCTTGGAGCTTGCGGCGGGCGGTGAACTCTGGACCCATGTTGGCGCAACGCTGGCGCGGGTCGCGGCGGGGTTCGCCTTCGGCAGCATCGCGGGCATCGTCATGGGAGCGCTTTCCGGTGTCTCGCCGCTCACCCGGCAACTTGCAGACCCATTCTTGCAGGCCATGCGCGCCATCCCGTCCATTGCCTGGGTTCCGCTGTTCATCCTGTGGTTCGGCATCTTCGAGACATCGAAAGTGGTGTTGATCGCGGTTGGCGTGTTCTTCCCGGTCTATCTCGGTGTGGCGGGCGCCATCCTCTCCGTCGACCGCAAGATCATCGAGGTGGGTCGCGTGTTCCGCCTCAATCGACTGGCCCAGATCAGGCGAATCCTCCTGCCGGCCATCCTGCCGACCACGGTGATTTCGTTGCGCAGCGGACTTGGCCTTGGCTGGATGTTCGTGGTCGCCGCGGAATTCATGGGGGCGTCCGAAGGTCTGGGATACCTGCTGATCGACGGGCAGCAATTGGGCAGGCCTGCGCAGATTCTGGCCGCGCTGGTCATATTTGCGTCGCTTGGAAAGCTCACAGACGCGGTGCTTGTCGCCATCATGCGGCCCTTTCTGCACTGGCAGGACACGGCCTCGACCCTGTCTCCGGACAAGCCAAGGGAATTCTAGCCATGCTGTCCATTCGCGCATTGTCCAAGATTTATCCCAACGGAATCCATGCTCTCACCAGCATCAACCTTGATATCGGACAGGGCGAGATCCTGGCGATCGTCGGTGGCTCGGGGTGCGGGAAATCGACCCTCCTGCGCCTGATCGCCGGGCTGGACCTGGCGACGGAAGGCACAATCACGGTTGACCGGGAAACGGTTACCGCGCCCCATCCCGCGATTGGCCTGATCTTCCAGGAGCCTCGCCTGCTGCCTTGGCTCACGGTGGAGAAGAACATCTCCTTCGGCATCGACCAGTTGCCGCAGGCGGAACAGGTGCGCAGGGTGACGCAAGCTCTGGCCCTGATCGGCCTTGAGGGCTATGGCAAGCGCCTGCCCAAGGAGCTTTCCGGCGGGCAGGCGCAGCGGGTCGCCATCGCCCGGTCGCTGGTGGCACAACCCAAGGTTCTGCTGCTCGATGAGCCATTCTCGGCGCTTGATCCCGTGACGCGCCATGACCTCCACGGCCAGATGATAGACCTGTGGAAAGCCTACAAGCCCACGCTGGTGATGGTGACCCATGATGCCGACGAGGCGGTGGCGCTGGCCGACCGCGTGATCGTGATGGCCCCCAAGCCCGGAAGGATTGCCGAAGAGATCATGATCGTGTCTGGCCGACCGCGGGACCGGCTGGATGACAGCTTCTCGATGGCGCGTCGCCGTGTGTTGTCCGCTCTTGATCAGACCATGAAACCGGGCGAAAGCCAGAAGAGCGAAAGGATCGCTGCCGGCGCTGGAAGCTGGTGGTGAATCCGGTCCAAAACCAAGGAACAATGCCATGGACGCCGATACGCTGCGCGCGACGCAAGCCCCCCTGAAGGATGCCTACCGCAACGAAGCGGGGCGGGCGAAGATAACGCTCAAGGCGCGAGGCACGCTGGATGACAGCAAGATCGCCTGCAAGGTCGAGACTGGACGGGCCATCGCCGAAGCAGGGCTGCACCCACTGACCGGCGGATCAGGTGCTGAGTTGTGCTCGGGGGACATGCTGCTGGAAGCGCTGGTGGCCTGTGCCGGTGTCACGCTCAAGGCCGTTGCCACGGCGCTGGCGATCCCGTTGCGCTCCGGTGTCGTGCGCGCCGAAGGCACGCTCGATTTTCGTGGTACGCTGGGCGTCGCCAAGGACGCCGCCGTGGGGTTCGAGAATATCCGGCTGATTTTCGAACTGGAGACCGATGCTCCCCAGGAGCAGATCGACACGCTGCTGAAGCTGACCGAGCGCTATTGCGTCGTATTCCAGACGATTGCGAACAAGCCCCAGCTTAGCGCCGAGATCATCCGGGCCTGATCGCGGTTTTCAGGCAGCCCCGTCTCAGGCAGATTGGTCTCAGGCAGATTGGGTTCAGGTTGGCATCGTCCCGTCGAAGGCCAGAACTTCGCCCGCGAGATACAGCGATCCTGTAATCAGAATGCGGGGTGGCTTGGGCCATGGCCTGTCACCGATCCGCGCCAGCGCTTCGGCCAGGCTGTTGGCGCTGATTGCCGTGAGCCCGGCCTTGCGGGCCTGATCCGCCGTATCTTCTGCGCTTCTCGCTGCATCCTGCCCCGCGATGCCAATGGCGTGGAGTTCCTTGGCCATGCCCTTGAAGCAACCGAGAAACGCCGTTGAGTCCTTGGTGGACAGCATTCCCGCGATCATCACCAGGGGGCGGGGGTCACGCGCCCCCATCTCGGCAATGGCGGCTGACAGCACCCGGCCACCATCCTGGTTATGCCCACCGTCGAGCCAGATTTCGGCGCCCACTGGCGCGAGTTTCAGCGTGGTGCCAACGAGGCGTTGCAGCCGACCGGGCCAATCGACGCGGCTCAAGCCCTTTGCAATGTCATCTTCCGTGATCGTGTCGCCAAAGACGGCCTTCAGCGTGGCGATGGCCGTCGCGGCATTCAGGTGCTGGTGCCGACCTCCAAGGCGCGGCAGGGGCAGGTCGATCATGCCCTCCGTGTCCTGGAAGACCAGTCGCCCGGCGTCCTCGTAGGACCGAAAATCCTGCCCGCCCACAAGCACTGCGCCGGTGCGCTTGCGCCGCGCCTCGCGGTCCAGCACGGCAAGCCCCTCGGCGCTCTGCTCCGCAAAGATCGCCAGCGTTCCGCGCTTCAGGATGCCTGCCTTTTCCGCCGCGATCTTAGGGATCGTATCGCCCAGATACTCCATGTGATCGAGGGACACGGGTGTGATCACGCTCGCTGCAGGGCTTTCGATCACATTGGTGGCATCGAAACGCCCACCCAGTCCCACCTCCAGCAGCAGCACATCCGCCGGGGTTTCCGCAAACAGCAGCAGCGCAGCCACTGTCGTCATTTCGAAAACGGTGATGGGTGCGCCGCCATTCGCCTCTTCGCAGCGTGTGAAGGCCGCGACCAGCGTGTCCTCGTCAACGAGCTTGCCAGCCAGCCGGATGCGCTCGTGGAAGCGCACCAGATGCGGCGAGGTATAGACATGGACCCTCTTGCCCGCAGCCTCGAGGATCGCCCGCATGAAGGCGATGGTCGAGCCCTTGCCGTTGGTGCCTGCAACGTGGATCGTCGTGGGAAGGCGCCGTTGCGGATTGCCCAGCTTGGGAAGGATCTGCTCCATGCGTGAAAGCGACAGATCGATCTTCTTGGGATGCAGCGCAAGAAACCGCGCCATCAGCATGGTCGAATCCGCCATGGCGAAGTCCTTCCGCTGGCTCAGGCAGCCTTTTTGGGTGCGGGCTGCTTCATCAGCAGGCGCAGGAGGCGGGCGATGGTCGCCTTCAGCTCCTGGCGTGGCACGACCATGTCGACCATCCCATGGGCCTTGAGAAATTCGGACCGCTGGAAGCCCTCGGGCAATTTTTCACGGATCGTCTGCTCGATGACGCGGGGGCCAGCAAAGCCGATCAACGCTCCCGGCTCGGCGATATGGACATCGCCCAGCATGGCGTAGGACGCCGTCACGCCACCCGTCGTCGGGTTTGTCAGGACGACGATGTAAGGAAGCTTCGCTGCCTTGAGCGCCTGCACGGCCACGGTCGTCCGTGGCATCTGCATGAGGGACAGGATACCCTCCTGCATTCGCGCTCCGCCAGACGCCGCGAACAACACGAATGGCGCCTTCTTTTCCACTGCCGTCATCATGGCCGTGACGAGCGCCTCCCCCACAGCCATGCCCAGCGAGCCGCCCATGAAATCGAAATCCTGAACAGCGATGACAGTGGCGGCCCCTTCGACGCGGCCAAGGCCGACCTTGATCGCATCCTGCATTCCGGTCTTGGCGCGGCTATCCTTCAGGCGGTCGACATAGCGCTTCTCATCGCGGAACTTCAGCGGATCGACAGGCACTTCGGGCAGGGCAACGTCGACCCATTTGGCCTCATCGAACATCGATTTCAGGCGCGCTCCTGCATCAAGGCGCAGGTGATAACCAGAGCCGGGAATGACGTTGAGATTGGCCTCCACATCCTTCTGAAACACCATCTGCCCGCTCTCCGGGCATTTGATCCAGAGGTTCTCGGGCGATTCCCGCTTGAACAGGCTCTTGATGCGGGGCGGGACGTAGCTGGTGATCCAGTTCATGTGCTTGCCCCTGTGGTTTTCGTGGTGCTGCGGATTGCTCCCGCGAGAGAGGCTACCAGGCCGGTCACGGCGGATACGCTGTTTTTGCCCGCCCTGTCTTCAGGACCAAGCGTTGCCTTGAGCGCGTTGATCAAGGCCGTGCCAACCACCACCCCATCCGCACCTGCCGCGATAGCGGCCGCATCCGCCGGAGTCTTGACGCCGAAGCCCACGGCCACGGGCAGCGGCGTGTGGCGCTTGATTCTGGCCACGGCGTGGCTGACCTTGCTGTAATCCGCGATGTTTCCGCCGGTGATGCCAGTCATCGACACGTAATAGACGAAGCCCGAGGTGTTCTTCAGCACCTTGGGCAGGCGCTTGTCATCGGTCGTCGGCGTGGCAAGTCGGATGAAGGCGACGCCTGCCTTGAGCGCCGGGATGCACAATTCCTCGTCCATCTCGGGTGGCAGATCAACGATGATCAGGCCATCAACGCCGGAAGCCTTCGCGTCCGCCAGAAAGCGGTCAACCCCGTAGATGTAGATCGGGTTGTAGTACCCCATGACAATAATGGGCGTGGTCGCATCCTTTGTGCGGAAGCGTCGTGCTGTTTCCAGCGTCCCGGCCAGCGACATACCGGCCTTCAAGGCGCGCAGGCCGGCTTGCTGGATCGCCTCGCCATCCGCCATCGGGTCGGAAAATGGCATCCCAAGTTCAATGATGTCGGCACCAGCCGCTGGCAGCGCGTCGATGATCGCCTGGGCGGTTTCCGGATCGGGATCCCCCGCCATCACGTAGGTCACGAGAGCGGCGCGATGGTTTCGGGCGCAGGCGGAAAAGGTGTCGGCAATGCGTGTCGTCATGAGCGAGGTATCTAGCGGAACGGACGGGCGAGGGAAATGCTTAAGTCGGCAGGGAATTGCTGCCAGAGTCATGGTATGATAAGGTAATACCTTTATATACCCTGCAAGGAGAAGCTGATGAACACGTCCACTGCCAAACCTGTTGCGGTCAAGCTGGATGATGATTCCCGCGCGAGAATCAAGAAGCTGGCGGATGCCCGGCAACGCACGCCGCACTGGATGATGCGTGAGGCTATCACGCAATACATCGACCGCGAGGAAAAGCGGGAATCTTTCAGACAGGATGCGATTGCTGCCTTTGAGGCCTATCAGACATCTGGTCAGCATGTGACCTTCGAGGACGCAGATGCCTGGCTCGGCAAGCTTGAGGCCGGTCAGGATGTCGAGCCGCCAGAATGCCGGAGCTGATCTGGTCGCCGCGCGCACTGGCTGATGTGCAGCGCCTCTACCGTATTCTGAACCCTAGAAATCCTGATGCTGCCCGAAGAGCGGTTGCGGTCATCCGTGCTGGCGTTCGCATATTGGCCAGACAACCGGAAATCGGCAGACCTGCAGACAATATGGATGCGGAATACCGTGAATGGCTAATCGAATTCGGCAACAGTGGCTATTGTGTACGGTATCGACTGGATGGAGACACCGCTGTCCTTCTGGCCGTGCGGCATCAGAAAGAAGCGGGGTTTGGCTGAAGAACCAGGCTGTTCGCTTGAATCAAGATTTGAAAAAGCTACGAAGGTTCTTATTCTGGCACTTTGGTTGCAGATTTAATTCCTATGATGCCGCAATGGGTCCAGTATGATCTGATGGGCCACTGCATCCGCGATTGCCAGCGATGACGTCAATCCCGGGCTCTCGATGCCGAAGAGATGCACAAGCCCGGCCAGTCCATGCTGCCTTGGCCCGTCGAGCATGAAATCCACTGTGGCTTCGCCTGGGCCAGACAGCTTGGGCCGAACGCCGGCATAATCCGGCGTCAGCACACCGTCAGGCATCGCGGGCCAGTAGCGGCGCACCGCCGCGTAGAAACTGTCACCGCGCCTGGGATCGACCGTGTAGTCGATGGTCATGGGTTCGATATCGCCAAGCCACTCGACATCGGGGCCGAATTTCATGCGTCCCGCGAGATCCAGCGTCAGATGGACGCCCAGACCGCCATCCACCGGTGCCGGGTAGATCAGGCGGCTGAAGGCTGGTTTGCCTGCGCAGGAGAAGTAATTGCCTTTGGCAAAACTGCGCTTGGGAATGCGCTGGGCAGGGTAGGCGTCTGTCATACGGGCGGCTTGCCAGGCCCCGTGCCCGGCGGCATTCACCACGATGTCGGCATCGATCACGCCAGGGTCGCGCCCGCCGAAATGCACACGCCATGCGGTGTCGATCTGCTCGATCCGCTCCAGCGGCGTCTCGAAGGCAATCGCGCCACCCGCTGCCTCGAGATCACCTTGCAGCGCCAGCATGAAGGCATGGCTGTCGACAATCCCCGTCTCGGGCGAGAGCAAGGCGGCCGTGCAGCGCAGGTTCGGCTCCAATGCGCTTGCCGCGGCGCCGCTTAGCAGGCTGAGGCCTTCCACACCATTGGCCTGGCCCTGTTTCAGAAGACTTTCGATCTTGGCTACTTCAGCAGGCGACGTGGCCACGATCAGCTTGCCGCAGCGGCGATATGGCACGCTGTGGCTGTCGCAAAACGCATAGAGTTTCCGGCGGCCCTCGACGCAATAGCGGGCCTTGCCGGACCCGAGGGGGTAGTACATGCCGCCATGCACGACCTCGCTGTTGCGCGCGGAGGTTCCCGTGCCGATGGCGTCGGCGGCCTCGAGCACGATGACATCATGGCCGTGGAGCGCCAGTGCCCTCGCGGCGGCAAGGCCCACGACGCCAGCGCCGATCACGACGGCCTGCACGGTCTAGGCTCTGTCGAGGCCGTAGAGCGTGTGCAGGGCGCGCACTGCCAATTCGGTGTAGGCGGCGTCAATGAGCACCGAGAACTTGATTTCGGACGTCGTGATCGCCCGGATGTTGATGCCCTTGTCGGCCAGCGCCTTGAAAGCCATGGCTGCAACCCCCGCATGACTGCGCATACCGATGCCGATGGCAGAGACCTTGCAGACGTCCCGCTCGGCCTCAAGCGTCGTGTAGGCAATCTTGTCCTTGTTGCGCGTCAGCACGGCCATCACCTGATCGTATTCGGCGGCGGGTGCCGTGAAGGTGATGTCGGTGTTGCCGTCGGCGGAAATGTTCTGGACGATCATGTCCACATTCACCTGAGCCTCCGCCAGCGGCGCGAACACGGCTGCTGCCACGCCCGGCTTGTCGGCCACGCGCCTGAGGGTGAACTGGGCCTCGTCCTTGGAGAAGGCGATGCCGGTAACGTTTTGCTTTTCCACGATGTCTTCCTCGTCACAGATCAGTGTTCCGGGATTGGGGTTCTCGGGATCGTCGAATGATGACCGCACATAGGTCTTCACGCGCTGCGACATGGCGATCTCGACCGAGCGCACCTGCAGCACCTTGGAGCCGGCGGATGCCATCTCCAGCATTTCCTCGAACGCCACCTTTTCCAGCCGCCTGGCCTTGGCGACGACGCGCGGGTCCGTTGTGTAGACACCGTCCACATCGGTGTAGATATCGCAACGGTCGGCCTGCAATCCGGCGGCAATGCCGACCGCAGAGGTGTCCGAACCGCCCCGCCCCAGCGTCACGATGCGGCCCGATTCCTTGTGAACGCCCTGGAAGCCCGAGACAACCGCAACTTCGCGGTTGCGCGTGAAGCCAGCGATGATGCCAGTGCCGTCAATATCGACGATGCGCGAAGAGCCATGCGCATCAGAGCCATAGAGCGGCACCTGCCAGCCCTGCCAGGAGCGGGCCGGAATGCCCATGTCGTTGAGAACGATGGCGAGGAGCCCCGACGTGATCTGCTCACCCGATGCGACGACGACGTCGTACTCACGCGGATCATGCAGGGTCGCGCTTTCCTTGCACCAGCCCACGAGTTGGTTGGTCTTGCCCGACATGGCCGACACGACAACAGCCACATCGTTGCCAGCATCCCACTCCCGCTTCACGTGGCGTGCGACATTCTTGATGCGTTCGACAGTGGCGACGGAGGTTCCGCCGAATTTCATCACGAGGCGGGCCATTTGGAGTCTCAGGTCCGGTGGGGAAGGCGCCGGGTATTGCCAGCGGCGAAAATGCCAATGGCGTCACGACACGCGCGGCCTTATGAAAGCGACTGACGCGGGAGTCAAGAAAGGCTATCCGCCAGGAGAGCACCATGACCGCTGCCAGCACCGCGCGGATCGACGAAGCGGAGGTCGAGAAGTTCAACCGTCTCGCCAGCGACTGGTGGGATCCCAAAGGCCGGATGAAACCCTTGCACAAGTTCAATCCGGTGCGGTTGAGCTATCTGCGCGACACGATCATCGCGCATTTTGATCGTGATCCGAAGGCGATGCAGCCGTTCTCGGGGCTGTCCGTGCTGGATATCGGCTGCGGGGGCGGGCTGCTGTCGGAACCACTGGCAAGGCTGGGCTTTGCCGTCACCGGGATCGATCCGGCCGCCAACAATGTCGATGTGGCGAAGGTCCATGCTGCGCGCACCGGTGTTGCGGTGACCTATCGCGGCGTCATGGCGGAAACGCTTGTGGACGAGGGCGAAACCTTTGATGTTGTGCTCGCCATGGAAGTTGTGGAGCATGTGCCAAGCGTTCCTGATTTCATCGCAACCGCTGCGCGGTTGGTGAAGCCGGGTGGGCTGTTCATCGCCGCCACCATCAACCGCACCAAGCGCTCCTTCGCACTCGCCATCGTGGGCGCGGAATATGTGCTGCGCTGGCTGCCGGTCGGCACGCACGATTGGAACAAGTTCGTGACGCCGGACGAACTGGAAGAGGCCATCGTGGCGGGCAATCTGGAGGTCTTCGACCGGCAGGGCGTCGTGTTCAATCCTTTGACCGACAGGTGGTCGCTGGCGCGGGACATGGCAGTGAATTACATGCTGGCGTCGAGAAGGGCCTGAAAGCATGCGCCCATCGTTGGCCCGAATGCTGCCGGCGCTAGTCGGCGGTCTGGGCAGTGCATTGCTCGTTTTATCTGTGGTCGAACCAGGCAATGCCCAGTCCGCTGGCCGGCAGCAGACTTGGACTGAGGAAAAGTGCGCCCGGTATCGCAAATCCTGGTCTGAGGTTCTGGAGCGCAGCCGCTCGGCGGGGCTTGGCCCGGACTTCATCGCCCGGCATCAGGCTTTCGTTGATGGCGGGTGCAACGCCCGAGCCGATGTCTGCCCCCGCACTGCACGGGAGATCGAGGTTGCCAACATCCTCACCATTCAGGCGATGAATGCGGGAATGGCGAGCACATTTCTACCATTCTCCTGCCGGGAATAGCCGCGAAGCACGCCCCTTCACACCCTTTCCCGTCCTGCCCGTATCTGTTAGAATAATTTAATTCCATCCTGCGGCCTTGAACCGTAACGGCAAGGAGAGTCGCCATGTTCATCCAGACAGAACCCACCCCCAATCCCTCCACCCTGAAGTTCCTGCCCGGACGCGATGTCATGGGCGAAGGCACCCTTGAAATGCGCGATGCCGAAACGGCAGCTGCATCCTCGCCGCTGGCTGAGAAGCTGTTCGGCATCGAAGGCGTGCAAGGCGTGTTCTTTGGCTCGGATTTCATCACGGTCACCAAGGGCGAAACGGAATGGGCGCATATGCGGCCGGCCATCCTGGGCGCGATCATGGAGCACTATATGTCCGGTGCGCCCGTGTTGCGCAGCGGTGTGGAAGCGGCGGGTGATGATGCGGCGGAATTTTTTGCGCCCGAAGATGCCGAAACAGTGTCCACCATCAAGGAACTGCTCGAAACCCGCATTCGCCCGGCCGTTGCCAGCGATGGCGGTGATATCACCTTCAAGGGTTTCCGGGATGGCGTGGTCTATCTCACGATGAAGGGTTCCTGCGCAGGATGCCCGTCATCGACCGCCACCTTGAAGCATGGCATCCAGAACCTGCTGCGGCATTTCCTGCCCGACGTGCAGTCGGTCGAAGCCGTGGCCTGACAGGCTCCCGCGCCGCGATTCTCCACCTGTTTGGCACGTGTGGCATCTTGCGCTTGTCCCGGAACTCCCCCACATTCCCGCGCATGATGGGCGGGAATTCGCCCCTTGGGGAGGTCCGAATGGCCAATACGATGACAGCCGCGCCCGTCGCGCTGAAAACACCGATGCAGTATCTCGATAAGGCCGTCGGCGCCCTGCGCGAGCTTGGATTGCAGCCTTCCAAAGTCGAGGATGCGCCGATCAACGCGCTTCTGGAAAAGATTTCCGACCTCGACAAGGACAAGATCGCCGTCATTGCCCGCACCCTGGGCCAGACGTCGGTGTTCAACGATGTCGTGCGCGAACAGACCGCGGCCATGGATATCGGCACGCGCTACCAGGACATCGCGCAGAGCTTCAATTCCATCCGCGACGACGCCAAGAAAATGGTGGACCAGATCGCCGACGGGAAGATCGACCTCCTGGAGCGGGTCACCAATGTCTGGATGAAGATCAGCCGTGGCGACATTGCCGATCGCTTCGATTCCATCCGCAAGAAGTATCTCGAGGTTACGGCTTCCACCAAGGATCAGATCAAGCGCGAGGGCATCATCCTCGATGCCTACCGCGATTTCCGCGGCGCGTTGAAGCAGTCCGAGGTCATGGCGCTGGAGGTGCTCAAGGTCGCCGAGCAGAAGCTCGATGCCGAGAAGAAAGCGCTCGATGAAGCGTCCAGTCTGGTTTCCGGCTTTGCAGGCACGGAGCCTGCGGATCGGGCGCGCCTGGAAATGACCCGCGACGAGCGCTTGCGCATGACGCAGGACATGGACAAGCGCTACCAGATCTCGAAGGATCTCTCGGACAACCTCACCATCTCCTACAACACGTCCGAAGTGGTGATGGCCCGCCTGATGCAGACCACCAACGCGAAGGAGCGGGTCTATGCGCAGGCGATCTCGTTTTTCTCCACCAACGACAGCGTGCTGACTGCGCTGAAGGCGTCATTTACCGGCATGTTCGGCCTGCATGAGGCAACGCAGACGCTGGAAGTGATGAAGGAGGGCGTATCGAAGAGTCTCGAAACGCTGGGCGATATTGGCGACAAGGTGCAGGAAGCCGCCGTCAGGGCCGGGTATGGTCCCACGGTTCGCGCCGATGCTGTGAAAAAGTTGGTCGACAGCGTTGTGGGTTTCCAGGAGCGCTCCATCACCATCGTCGACGAGATGCGCAAACTCTCCACCCAGAACGCCAACGAAATCCGCGATGCGGTGGAAGATGGCAAGAAGCGCATCGCCAAGCTCGTGGCCGAAGGCAAGGCGCTGGGGGTGTGATGTGAATCTTCCTTCTCCCCTTGCGGGAGAAGCTGCCTGCCGGATGGCAGGCGGATGAGGGGTCACGCTGACGCCTCAGAACTGCGTGACCCCTCATCCGGTCGGCATCCGCCGACCACCTTCTCCCGCAAGGGGAGAAGGGGGAGACCAGACGAATGACCACTGCCATTCCTGCCATCGACGCCAAACCGCAGACCCTCGACGAGCTGATGCTCGCCATGGATGTGGTCGATACGCTGCGCCATCAGGACACACTCGTGGAGCGCGAGCTGGATGAGACGCGCCGCGATGCGGACCTGCTCGAGCGTCTCAGGGCAATCTACAAGAGCCAGGGCATCGAGGTCTCGGACGAGGTGATCCGCCAGGGCGTGAGCGCCATCAAGGAGGACCGCTTCGCCTATTCGCCACCCAAGCCGGGCTTGGGCGTATCGCTCGCCAAGGTCTGGATCGCGCGTGGCAAGATAGGCAAGGTTGCGGGCGCTGGCGTGATGGCGATTGGTCTGGGCGCAGGCGGATGGTGGTTCGGCGTCGAGCAGCCGAAGCGGGCGGAAGCCAGCCGCATCGAGCAGGAAATCACCCAGATCATTCCACGCGGCCTGACGGCAGGGCACCAGGAAGCGCTGGCCGAGGCGAAGGTCGAGAGTGCCAGGGCACGGGCCAACCAGCTCCTGGCCGACGGTCAGGCGGCGCTGCGCCGCAAGGATGCCGCAGGTGGCCGCAAGGCGATCACGGACATGGAGGCGCTGCGTTCGGCGCTGACCCAGGAATACTGGCTGCGCATCATCTCGCGGCCCGGTGAACAGACGGCTGTCTGGCGCGTGCCGGAGCGCAATCCCAATGCGCGGAACTATTACGTTCTGGTCGAAGCCGTGACGCCCGACGGGCGCGTGCTGTCGCTCCCCGTCGCCAGCGAGGAGAACGGACGCAGCGAGACAGTCAGCAAGTTCGGCGTTCGCATCGCTGCGGATGTGTTCGAAACGATCGCCCGCGACAAGCGGGACGACGGCATCGTCCAGCGCAACCGTCTTGGTGACAAGAAGCGGGGTGAGCTGGATGTCGTCTACACGATGCCCGTCCTGAGCGGGTACATCACGAAGTGGTAAGTGACAGATGATCTCCGGCCGCGATGCGCTCGCTTCCATCGAGCAGACCATCTCCAAGGCCCGCACCAGCGAAGGGCAGCTGGATGCTGCCCTGCGCTCTGCGGAGGAGGAGGCGGCCCGGCTGCGTGCCGACCGTTCCGCCGCCTTTCGTCAGCTCGCCCGCATCCGCCTTGATGCCTTCGTGCAGGAAGGGCCTGAGCAACCCGCGCTGATCCAGCAACTGGACAATGCGGAGCGCTGGGCACTTGACCTTGTGAAAGACCGCAGCTTCGAGCTGAAGCAACAGGCCGCAACCCGAAAGTCTCTTTTCGACGCGGTGCAGGCGGTCGAGTCAGAGCGCCACAGACGCGCCGAGGTGCTGGAGCAGGCCCTGGCGGCACTGGAGGGCGTGCGCCGGGCCGCCGAACCCAAGATTCGCGCCTCCGCAGCCTGGAAAGCCCAGCAGATCAAGATCGCCGCGGCCGAAGCCATCGCCGAAGAATCGGACAAGAAAGCAAAGCAGGCCGAGGAGGATCGTGTCACCAAGGGCAAGCCCTATGAGGCGGACCCGCTGTTCATGTATCTCTGGAGGGCAAAATTCGGCACGGCTGATTATGAGGCCGGGTTACTGACCAAGTTCTTCGATCGCATGATCGCACGAAAAGTGGGTTATCCCGACGCCCGCGCCAATTATTCCATGCTGACTGAAATTCCCGTGCGCTTGCGCGAACACGCCGAGCGCCGGAAGCTTGCCATCGAGACCGAACGACAGGGACTGGCGCAGGCTGAATCCGCGGCGTTGTCGGAAGTGGGAGCGGGTGATCTCGTGGCCAAAGTCGAGAAAGCGCGTCAATCCCTCATCGAGGTGGAGCGGGATCTCTCGGGCAAGAAGCGCACACTGGAAGAATTCGAGACAAACACCGCTGCCGCTTCGGAAGACCCGGCCTACGAGCAAGCCATCAGCATTCTGGCGGAAGCCGATTCTCGCGCGGATGTGCGCGAGCTGAATTCGGACGCATCACGCACCCGCACCAAGGACGATGACAAGGCCGTCCGCCAGATCGAGGGGATCGAACAGAAGCTGGCCAGGGCGGAGAGCACGATCGACCAGATCCGCGCGGAAACCCGAGACTTTGCCCGCCGCCGCGCGGACATCGAGCGTGAGCGCGATCATTTCCGCAAGCGGGGCTATGACAATCCTTATGGTGGCTTCGGCAACGAGGGCATCCTGGGCCAGATCCTGGGTGGCATCCTGCAGGGTGCAGTGCAGGGCACCATCCTCAGGGATGCGCTCCGCGACGGCTACCGCCAGCGTGACAATCCCTGGGGTGGTGGCCAATCCGGCGGCTCGGTCTTCGGTCCCTGGAGCGTTCCGGACAATTCACCGAGCCCGCCATCATCCGGAGGGCAGTGGGTTCCGCCCTGGCTGGACAGCGGTTCATCTGGTGGCGGAGGTGGTGGTTCAGGCGGCGGTGGCGGCGGCGATGGGTTCTCGACTGGCGGCGGTGTCTGAGCGGTCTTTCGACGTGCGCACCAAAAGCGCCTTGCAACCAAGCGCGAAGGCTGTGCCGGACAGGGCAAACACGCCCCAGATCCAGCCATGCAGACTCCCCGAGACGATGCCGGAGAAGAAGGCCCCTATGTTGCAGCCAACCGAAAGGCGTGCGCCGAATCCCATGACAATGCCGCCGATGAGTGCCAGCGCGAGACCCTTCAGAGGCAATCCACCCCGCACCGCAAACCGGCCAGTGGCGGCAGCGGCCAGCATCGCACCGGCAATTGTGCCAAGGTCCACGATGGACGCGGCATCCGTGAAGATACTCTTCTCCAGCACATCCGGATTGGCCGCCCAATGCCCCCAGAAGGTGACATCTTCACCCGTCAAGGCCACTATCTTCGATCCCCAAAGGGCATAGGCCGAGATCAGCGCCCAGGGGCGCCCCGACAGCACCACGATCAGAACGGCGGCAACGCCAAGTCCTGCCGCGCCCCACAGCAGCGGCCAGCGGCCCGTCACGCGGGTCTCCGGGGTGCGATCAACCAGCAGGCCTTCGATGCGCCCGCGGCGATACTGCTCATACACCAGGGCCAGGCCGATCACGAATGAGCAGGTCACGAGATGCGCACCCACGGCGCCAATGCCACCAAGGCTATGTGTCAATGAGACCGTCGGCAGGATCGGCCAGGCCGACCAGGTTTCGAAGCTGCTGACAGCTGCCGTCACGCCAAGGATGAAGCCGAGGATGGTGACCAGGTTCTTGAGGCTGCCGCTGCCCGCCGCGAACATCGAACCGGAGGCGCAGGCTCCCGCGATCTGCATTCCGATGCCAAAGAGAAATGCGCCCAGCACCACGGCAACGCCGACCGGGGCAAGCGCACCCTTGAAGGCACCTCCGCCATGGGCGACGAGCAGCATAACAACCACGCCAACCGCTGCGAACATCAGCAACTGCACGCGCAGGCCGTGGGTGCGCCCCTCAAGCACCAGGGCGCGCCAGGACGCAGTGAAACCGAAAGATGCCTGCAACAGCGAAACACCAGCCAGGGCACCAGCCAGCGCCAGGCCAGCCATGACCAAGCCACCATTCTGATACCCCAGCAGGGTGAGTGCGCCGAGCGCAAGAGCGGCAAACAGCGTTGGAAGAGGTTGCAGCGACGGGAAGAGTGCCATAATCACACCAGAAAATGTTATTATTTTAAATATATACATTTGAAAGTGAGTTAAATCAATACCCATATTAAACAGAAATATATGTGTTTTGTGCGTTTGGCAAACCAGCGGAATCCAGCTAATCCACCGCCATGCAGAGTATCCCCGCCATGAAGATTGCCGCGCGTGTCGACGGCCTGTTTCGCACTGTTGATCCGCGAAGTTTCGAAACGGTCGCCACTGATAGCCTGACCCTTGGCTTCGACGGCATTGCGGGTGATCGGCATGGAGGGACCATCCGCCGCTCAGGGGGGCGGGAACCGTGGTATCCCCGTGGCACGGAGATGCGCAACGAGCGCCAGCTCAGTCTGCTGGCTCCCAACGATCTGGCAGTGATCGCCAAAGGGATGGATGTGCCGGAGATTAGGCCCGAATGGATCGGTGGCAACCTGTTGATTAGCGGCATCAAGGATTTCACGCTGTTGCCGCCACGCACCTGTCTGTTCTTCGAAGGCGGCGTCACCATCCGCATCGATGGGTTGAACGTGCCCTGCCGCTTCTCCGGGCGCTCCGTTGCGACACATTATCCAGGTCGTGAGGGACTGGACCTGGCCTTCGTCCGTGCCGGGCGATATGCGCGTGGCCTTGTGGGATGGGTGGAAAAGCCGGGCCAGATCAGAATGGGCGAAGCACTCGAGGCGCGGGTGCCCGAACAGTGGGCATACGGGCCTTAAGCAGTGGGTATTTGGGCCTTAAGCGGTCATCACCTGCTGGGAACTGCACCCCGCACAGCGCCCGTGCATCTCGATCACCTGGCCGCGTGGGGTGAAATGCAGGCCCTTCGCCACACTGGCCATCGCCTTCGACACCGCATCCGAGGTGGATTCCTGTACCCTGCTGCACTGGTCGCAGATCATGAACACCACGACGTCATTGGCCCCGTGCCGATGTGGGCAGGCCACGAATGCGTTGCGGCTCTCGATCTTGTGGGCGAGCCCCGCTTCCAGCAGGAAATCCAGCGCACGGTAGATGGAAATCGGAGCCATCCGCTTGTGGCCGTTGCCTGCCAGCACTTCGATCAGGTCATAGGCGCCCATGGCCTGCTGACTTTTTGCCAGCAGCTCAAAGACATGGCGGCGCGTATCCGTGAACTTCAGGCCCTTGCTGGCGCAATGCGCTTCGGCCTCCGCCACAGGATCATGCTGGTGATGTCCATGGTCATGATGATGGTCAGTCAAGGTGTTCTCCCGTCTGTCCATCTTATCCGTTGATCCGTCGCCACACCAGCATGGCGCAGGCGAGATCCTCGATGGCGGTTCCGACCGATTTGAAAAGGGTTATATCGCCCGGCAGGCGCTCCGGTTTAACGCTGCCACGGCACAGATCAAACAGATCCCCCTCCACATCCATCTTGGTGATGACGCCATCCGCCAGGGGCTGCACGATATCGCCGCCTTCCTTCAATGCGCCGCCGCGTGTGTCGACATAGATCCGCGCGCGCCGCACGCAGTCGTCATCGCTTTCCCGCATTGCAGGATTGTAAGCCCCCACAAGATCGAGATGCGCCCCGGGCTTGAGCCATGCTCCCTTCACAAGGGGTTGGCTGGATAGCGTGGCGCAGGAAATCAGATCGGCCTGGCGAACCGCTGCTTCGAGCTTGTCAGTCACCGCGATATCCAGTCCCATCCCCGCAAGCTTGACCGCAAGTGCCTCTGTCCTGCCCGGCGTATGGTTCCACAACGTGACATGCCGCAAGGGGCGCACGCTGGCATGGGCCTCGATCAGCATGGGTGCCAAGGCGCCGGCCCCCACCATGACCATGTGACTCGCATCGGACCGCGCGAGGGTGGACGCGGCGAGTGCGGAAGCCGCCGCCGTGCGCCACACCGTCAGTCTTGTGCCATCCATGGCAGCCAGTGTTTCGCCGGTTTCACCGGACATCAGGAGATAAGTGCCGTGGATGCTTGGCAGGCCCTTCCGGCCGTTGTCGGGGAAGACATTGACGATCTTGGTACCGAGAAAATTGTCTTTGGCCTTTTTGGTCCATGCCGGCATCAGCAGATGTGTGGCCGTGGCCTGTCCCTCGCGCTCGATGGCATGATGGTGACGCACCGGGACCGTGATTTCTGAGGTGAATGCCTTACGCAGCGCTTCGATGAGATCAGCAAAAGTCAGTGCCGCGTCGATTTCCGCCGCTGGGACAACGCGCATCAGCGGCCCTTGAGCATGGGAAGTGCCAGCTCACCCGAGGACGGCTGCATGGCCCTCAGGCGTTCTGCCTCGCTCTTCAGCCTCTCGGCCTCCCGGCGATACTGCCGCTCTGCCCGACGATGGCTGCCCTGTGTCAGCCAGGTCACCAACCCTCCAAGCACCACCCCCAGCATCAGCGCCAGCATGAGGGCGGCAAAGAGTGGCAGCGTCAGGCCCATTTCACCGCCCAGCTGCTCAGGCCAGTAGACAAGGCGCACGGCAGCACGGTTGCTCACCGCCAGGGCGATGACTGCCACAGCGATCGGCAGCAGGAACAGAAGCTTCAGATAGCGCTTCATCGCCAAACCCCCACACCGCCAGAATTCAGGATGTCTTTGACAACGTGCCGTTCAATTTCATCGTGCCGTTCAGCCTCAGGCGCAATTCCTTGCCTGTCTTGAAGGCAGGCGCCTGCTTTTGCTCCACAGCCACCTGTTCGCCCGTCCGGGGATTGCGACCCGTGCGCGCGCGGCGCTGCTTGGCCGAGAACGCCCCAAAGCCGCGCAGCTCAACCCTGTCGCCGTTCTTCAGCGCATCCGTGATCGTCAACAGCACCGTGTTGACGATATTCTCGACATCACGATGATAGAGATGCGGGTTGCGCTCGGCGATCTTGAGGACAAGTTCTGACTTGATCATAGGACGGCTCTTTTCGGGCAGGCTATTGAATCTGCTCAATTTTCCAAGACAGGCTGCCAGAGCGCCAGCAGCCCGTCAAGCGAAAGCGCCTCGGCCTGTCCGCCAGTCCGTTCGATTGTGCTGGCAAACCGCCCAAGCCCCAGGCTGCGCACCACCCCGGCGATCGATCCGGAAAAGCCGAATTCCTCGAAGCTGGACCGCCTGCGCCATTCACGCACCGGCAAGTCCTTGCTGAGGCCCTTGGCGTTTTCCAGCCAGGCCACGGCCTCGCGTTCGCCACCCACTTCGTCGATCAGTTTGAGGCCGACAGCCTGCCGTCCCGAAAAAACCCGGCCATCCGTCACGACGGCGAGTTGTGCGTCATCCATGCCACGGCGAGCCTTCACCATGGAGCGGAACCAGTCATAACTTTCGAGAACAAGCGCATTGATGGCCGCGCGCGCCTCAGGCGAGGTCGGCTCTGTGCCCGATGGCGCTGCCTTGAGCGGTGTGGAGCGCACGGTCTCCACCTTGACGCCCACTTTGTCCAGGAGCTGGGCCACATTCGGCATCTGGAAGATCACGCCGATGGAGCCGACGATCGAGGTCTGCCGGGCGACGATACGGTCCGCACCCATCGCGGCGATGTAGCCACCGGATGCGGCGAGAGAATTGACCACGGCCACCGTCGGCTTTTTCTCCGAGAGGCGCCGGATGGCCTCATGCAGCATTTCCGATCCCGGCACCGTCCCGCCCGGGCTGTCGATGACCAGCACGACGCCTGACGCATTGGACTTCGCCACGTTTTCCAGAATACGCAGGGTCTGCCTGTCGCCGGTGATCACGCCGCTGACCGTGACACGGGCGATATGTGCGCTGCTGGTGCCGAGCATCGAACGCCCAAACACGCCGATGGCGATGCCGACCAGCGCGATGCAGCCCGCGGCCACGGCGAGCACGCGCCACAGCGAGAGCTTGCGCGTCAGGCGACGCCGTTCCGCCATGCTGTCGGCATCAAAGGCCATGGGAAGCTCCTGTTCTCGACCAAGGATCGTTTGACTGTGCCTGCCACCGGATTGTGGCGGAGACAAGCATCACGCTGATAAAATCCGTGCTACGCCATGGCACGATCCCTCGCCACCAGTGCCAGACCTGAGGCGACGGACTGGAAAGCATTGCCGAAATGCAGCCGCTTCTCGCCAAAGCGCTGGGTGAACAGGCGTTTTACCGCAGGAACGCTTGATGTGCCACCCGTCATGAAGACGGCATCGATGGCGCCATCTTCAACGCCAGCTGCCGCGAGCGCGCGCTCCATCGCCGCCTTGATCCGGGCGATGTCATCCGCGATCCAGCCCTCGAAATCCGCCTGGGTGATCCGCGCATCGAGGCACACACCCGAGCGGTTGAACACGAGATCCACCGTGGCATTGTCCGAGAGGTGCATTTTGGCTGTGGTCACGGCAGCGTAGAGGTCCAGTCCAAGGTCGTGATCGATGATGGTGCGCAGCGCGGCGAGTTTCGCAGGCTCCTCTGATTCGTCCGTGATGGCGTCAAGGTCGGCCAGCACCTTGGGATCCTTCAGCCAGGACAATCGATGCCAGCGGGAGAACGCCGCGAAGAAATGTTGCGGCACCGGCAGGCGCTTCTCGAAGGACCGATAGCGGCTGTCCTTGCCAAGTTGCGGTGCGATGGCATTGTCGATGATGCGGAAATCGAACGTGTCGCCTGCGACGCCCACGCCATCATGGGCCAGGGCCTCCGCGATCAGCCGCCCGTTGCGACGCTCGAAGCGCATCACTGAAAAATCGCTGGTACCACCGCCAAAATCCGCAACCAGCACGGTCTGCGGTTGCGTCAGGCCCCGCGCGTACCAATAGGCAGCGCCCAGCGGCTCATACACAAGCTCGGGGGTTCCCAGACCGGCCGCTTCATACGCGCTGGCTAGCCGCAACACCGCAAGTGCCTCATCCGGGCGGTCGCCCGCAAACACCACGGGACGCCCAGCGGCGATCGCCACATCTGCCGGCATGGGGGAGCCATCGGGCAGCACGCCCTCCGCGACGAGATGGCGCAGGAACAGCGCGATCAGCCCCTCCAGTGTGAATTTCTGTCCGAAGATGCGGGTTTCACGAAAGGCGCTGGAGCCAAGATGCGTCTTGATGGATTGCACGAAGCGCTGGTTGCCGGCCGGGTCAAGCGCCCAGGCCAGCGCGGCAGGGCCAGCGCGGCTGGCCGTCGTCCGTACGCCAGCAATGGTCTGCGTCCGGAAGGTCAGCGCGGTACGAGACGTCGCTGTCATTCCTGGAGCGTTCGAGGTCAGGTCAGGCGCGGAACTGGGCCAGGACAGGGCATGGACCTGCCCGGCGTCATCCGCCATGGCGATAACGCTGTTGGTGGTGCCAAAATCGATCCCGATGCCACGCATGGGTTTTACCTGTCAGATCGTCGGGATAAAAAAACCGCATGGCGCGGGGGCGCCATGCGGATGGGATGGTCAGCGTCGCAGGGAGCGACGCATCCGGCCGAAGGTTTACTTCTTCGGGCCAGCGTTCTTGAGGGCGGCGCCGAGGATATCGCCGAGCGATGCACCCGAATCCTGCGATCCGTACTGCGCCACGGCTTCCTTCTCTTCGGCGATTTCCAGCGCCTTGATCGACACCTGGACCTTGCGGGCCTTCTTGTCGAACAGGATGACGCGGGCATCGACCTTTTCGCCCGCCGCGAAGCGCTCGGGGCGCTGCTCGTTGCGGTCACGCGAGAGGTCCGCACGGCGGATGAAGGTCGACAGGTCCGTTCCGACCAGCTTGACCTCGAGGCCGCCGTCATTCACCGCCGTGATCTCGCAAGTCACGATCTGGTTCTTCTTGAGGTCGTCCGCCGAGGCGAAGGGATCAGCACCGCTGACCTGCTTCACGCCGAGCGAGATGCGCTCCTTCTCGACATCCACATCGAGCACCACGGCCTTGACCATGTCGCCCTTCTTGAAGTCTTCGATGGCCTGCTCGCCCGGACGATTCCAGTCCAGGTCCGACAGATGCACCATGCCGTCCACATCGCCCTCGAGGCCGAGGAACAGACCGAATTCGGTCTTGTTCTTGACCTCGCCCTCGACGATCGTGCCGATGGGGTTCTTCGAGGTGAAGTTCTCCCACGGATTGCCCGTGGTCTGCTTGAGACCGAGCGATATGCGGCGCTTGGAGGCATCGACTTCCAGAACCTGCACTTCGACTTCCTGCGTCGT
>JANNEO010000093.1:0-21028 GCA_031378805.1 Hyphomicrobiales bacterium | reverse complement strand
GGCTTCGTGATCGATGCGCTGCCGGGCTTCACCTACCAGGAGGGAGGGGTCGATTATATCTATGCCCTGCTCGCTGAGGGCTACCTCAAGGAAGGCGAGAAGCCGCCGATCAAGGTCGAGGACGGGCTGCACTACAACAAGTTCATGCCAGGCCAGAAGATCGCCATGACTGCCCCGCTGGCTGATGGCCAAGTCGAATACACCGATGGCTCGCCCGCCACCGCGGAGCAATACGCCAGGGACGTGACAGCCTTCATGATGTGGGCCGCCGAACCGCATCTCGAGCAGCGCAAGCAGATCGGCTTCAGGGTCATGATCTTCCTGATCGTGTTCGCGGGCCTGCTCTATTTCACCAAGAAAAAAGTCTGGGCAGATGTGAAGGGCAAGGGCGGCGCAGCGCACGCGCATTGACCCTGCGTGACCTGACTTGACGAAGGCCCCTCATCGGGGCCTTTTTCATTTGACGACGCAGTCCCAACGGGCTTGCTAAAGCGTCCTTCTGGCAGGCTCAGGGTGAGGTTCAGACATGGTCAAAGCAAAGCTCGGCATGATCGGTGGGTCGGGCCTCTATGACCTGCCAGGTCTCTCTGATCTGCGCGAGGAGCGGATCGCCAGCCCCTGGGGCGAGCCGTCTGACGCCTTGCGTTTCGGTCGCATCGGAACCACGGAACTGGTATTCCTGCCCCGCCACGGTCGAGGCCACCGCCTGTCCCCGTCGGGTATCAATTACCGCGCCAATCTCGATGTGCTGAAACGCGCCGGGGTGACGGACCTCGTCTGTTTCTCCGCCGTCGGCTCCTACAAGGCCGAATTGCCGCCGGGTGCCTTCGTGGTGGCCGACCAGATCGTTGATCGCACCTTTCAGCGGCAGACCTCGTTCTTCGGGAATGGCTGCGTGGCGCATGTGCCGTTTGCTCATCCCGTGGGACCAGGATTGGCAGCCCGTGTGGTCTTGGCGCTGAAGGCAGAGAATGTGCCCCATGTCGCGCGCGGCACGGCCGTGTGCATGGAAGGACCGCAATTCTCCACAACCGCCGAAAGCCTTTCCTACAAGGCACAGGGCTTCGACGTCATCGGCATGACCTCGATGCCCGAAGCCAAGCTCGCCCGAGAGGCCGAGATCACCTATTCCATGGTCGCCATGGTCACCGATTTCGACGCCTGGCATCCCGACCACGACGCGGTCGATGTGGGCATGGTGGTCAGACAAATGCACGAGAACACGGAGGCGGCGCGTCGCGTCATCACCCGAATCGCCATGGATTTCCCCAGTGAACGCGAGGATTGTCCCCATGGCTCGCACCGCGCCCTCGATGGAGCGATCATGACAGCAGCAGATGCCCGTGATCCCGAGGTCATGAAGACGCTGGACGCCGTGGCAGGACGTGTGCTGAAACGCTGACCTGCGCAAAACGAGGATGTCGCATCCATGAACCTCAAGGACACGATCCGCACCATCCCGGATTATCCCAAAGCGGGCATCATGTTCCGCGATATCACGACGTTGCTCGCCGACGCGCGGGCTTTCCGCCGAGCCATCGATGAACTCGTGCAGCCCTATGCGGGAACCAATGTTTCCAAGGTCGCCGGCATCGAGGCGCGGGGCTTCATCCTGGGTGGTGCCGTCGCACACCAGATGTCAGCAGGCTTCGTGCCGATCCGCAAGAAAGGCAAACTGCCGCATGAGACGGTCAGCATCGCCTACAGTCTTGAATACGGCATCGACCAGATGGAAATGCACAAGGATGCGGTCGGGCGTGGCGAAAAAGTGGTGCTCGTCGATGATCTCATCGCCACGGGCGGTACCGCGGAAGCCGCCTGTCGCCTCCTGACCCAGATGGGTGCCGAAATCGTCGCGGCCTGCTTCATCATCGACCTGCCGGACTTGGGCGGTGCGAAGAAAATCGAGAAACTGGGCATTCCGGTGCGCGCACTGATGCAATTCAACGGGCATTGATGCGCACGGACGCTTTGCGTCCTTCGAGGCTCGCCCAAGGCTCGCACCTCAGAATGAGGAAATCTGTGTCTTGCACAAATCGCCTCATCCTGAGGTGCGGAGCGAAGCGGAGCCTCGAAGGACGCAAAATATCGATGCTGTCCTTTATCCCGCATACCCGAACGGCGCAGCGGGCACTTCCGCCGTCTCGACCCACACGCTTTTCGTCGTCGTGTAGGCCCTTTGCGCCTCAAGTCCTGACGAGCGGCCAAAGCCTGAGGCACCGAAGCCGCCAAACGGCGACATCACCGAAATCGTCTTGTAACAATTGATCCAGACCGTACCGGCCCTGACGGCGGCCGCAACCCGGTGGGCCCGGGCGACGTCGCCAGTCCACACCGCGCCTGCCTGGCCGAACTCCGTAGCGTTGGCCAGCGCAACCGCCTCCGTTTCGGTCCCGAAGGGCATCACCGAGACGACCGGGCCGAAGATCTCCTGGCGGGCCACCACCATGTCATGCGTCACGTTGTCCAGAATGGTCGGCGCGAAGAAATTTCCAGCGCTCAAATGGGCTGGACGACCGCCGCCAGCAGCCAGAACAGCACCCTCATGAACTCCCGATTTCACAAGAAAATCAATGCGTTGCCACTGACTTTCCACGATGATCGGACCGATCTGTGTGCTCTCGTCCATCGGATCACCCAAGGGGATTTTTCCCGCCGCCATGCACAGCTTGTCCACAAGTTCTGCATGTCTCTCGCGCTGCACCAGCAAACGCGATCCCGCGACGCAGGATTGGCCGGCACCTGAGAAAATGGCGGACTGGGCACCCAGGCTTGCGCGACCCAGATCGGCATCGGCAAACACGATGTTGGCGGACTTGCCACCAAGCTCCAGGATCACCGGCTTGAGGGCCTCGCCTGCGCTTCGCGCGATGATCCGGCCCGTACCAACGGAACCAACGAAGACGACAAGGCTGGTGTCACGATGCGACACCGCTGCGGCTCCAGCCGTATGGCCCAATCCCGCCAGCACATTGACCAGGCCCGTTGGAGCCTTGGTCCGCGCGATCAACATGCCGAGCGCCAGCGAGGAGAGTGGCGTCCATTCGGATGGCTTCAGCACCACGGCATTGCCTGCTGCAAGCGCGGGCGCAATCTGCCATCCCGCCGTGAAGATCGGCGCATTCCACGGGGTGATCTGGGTCACCACACCCAAAGGCTCGCGCCGGACGTAATTCAGATGCGACGACGGTACGGGAATGACGTCTCCCTGCAATTTGTCGGCCCAACCCGCATAATACTCGAACATCTCGGCGACGCGGCCAACCTCGGCCCTGGTGTCACGAATCGGCTTGCCCGTGGAGCGCGTCTCCAGTTCGGCCAAATCCGCCGCGTGCTCGCGCACCAGCGCACCGATGGACCAGACTATGCGCCCGCGTTCGGACGCCGTCAGGGCTTGCCAGTGGCCTTGGGCTTCTCTGGCTGCGGCCACGGCAGCATCAGCGGCCGCTGCACCGCCATCGGCGTAGTCCGCAATGGCGATCCCTGTGACGGGATCAGTCAGGCGGATGGCGTTTCCGTCGCCCCTCACGATTGCGCCAGCAATCACACTGCCGATCGCAGCGTCCGGGAGAAAGCGGGAAAGGAGTTCAACGAGGCGAGGCGTCATGATCGGTGATCATGGCCTTCACTCCCCACACCCAGTCAAGAGCTTTGCGGCCGTGTGGTGCGTCCTTCGTGGCTCGCCTTTGGCTCGAACCTCAGGATGAGGACCGTGGTGGGATGCAAGACACCATGCTCGTCATCCTGAGGTGTGGAGCGAAGCGAAGCGAAACCTCGAAGGACGCACGGCACTGGTGCCATGCGCCCCTGTCCTCAAGTGTTCATCGACTCGAAGAAGTCGCTGTTGCCCTTGGTCTGCTTGAGCTTGTCGAGCAGGAACTCGATGGCATCGACCGTCCCCATCGGGTTGAGGATACGGCGCAGAACATACATTTTCTTGAGCGTGTCGTTGGCCACCAGAAGCTCTTCCTTGCGGGTGCCGGAGCGCGTGATGTCGATCGCCGGGAAGACGCGCTTGTCCGCCACCTTGCGGTCGAGGATGATTTCGGAGTTGCCCGTGCCCTTGAACTCTTCGAAGATCACTTCGTCCATGCGGCTGCCCGTATCGATCAGCGCGGTCGCAATGATGGTGAGCGAACCGCCCTCCTCGATGTTGCGGGCAGCACCGAAAAAGCGCTTGGGACGTTGCAGGGCATTGGCATCCACACCGCCGGTCAACACCTTGCCGGAGGATGGCACCACCGTGTTGTAGGCGCGGCCAAGGCGCGTGATCGAATCCAGCAGGATCACCACATCGCGGCCGGATTCGACCAGGCGCTTGGCCTTTTCGATCACCATTTCAGCCACTTGCACATGGCGCGTCGCTGGTTCGTCGAAGGTTGAGGAAATCACTTCGCCCTTCACCGAGCGCTGCATATCCGTCACTTCCTCGGGCCGCTCGTCGATGAGCAGCACGATCAGGTAGCATTCGGGATGGTTGGCAGCGACCGACTTGGCGATGTTCTGCAACAGCACGGTCTTGCCCGTGCGCGGTGGCGCGACGATGAGTGCGCGCTGGCCCTTGCCGACAGGAGTCACCACGTCCATGACGCGCGACGAGTAATCCTTCTTGGTCGGATCCTCGATTTCCATCTTCAGCCGCTCATTGGGATACAGCGGCGTGAGATTGTCGAAATTGACCTTGTGGCGGGCCTTTTCAGGCTCTTCGAAATTGATCTTGTTGACCTTGAGCAGCGCGAAATAGCGCTCGCCATCCTTTGGGCTGCGGATCATGCCCTCGACGGTGTCTCCCGTGCGCAGGCCGAAGCGGCGGATCTGGGCGGGCGAGACATAGATATCATCAGGGCCCGGCAGATAATTGGCATCCGGCGCACGCATGAAACCGAAGCCATCGAGCAGCACCTCGATCACGCCTTCGCCGATGATCTCGGTCTCGCGCGCAGCCAACTGCTTGAGGATGGCATAAATCAGCTCCTGCTTGCGCAGGGTGTTCGCGCCTTCAACCTCGACCTCTTCGGCAAAGCTGAGAAGTTCCGCCGGTGCTTTGGCCTTGAGGTCCTGGAGTTTGATTTCCCGCATCTGGGATTTGTCCATGGTCTGGGTGTTCCGAAAAATGTCTTGAAGGGTTGAAGTGATTTGAGGGAAGCAAGATGACGGGGGAAGCGCAGGGCGAAACGCTTGAGTTGGTCGATGCCTGAACTGGCGGGATCGACCTGAGAACTTTCGACAAGTTCAGCCCTTGAGGAGAGAGCCGTGAAATAAGCCAATTTCCGGGAAACCGCAATGGGGTCCACTTAAAATGGTTTGACCACCGCGAGGATAACGATGGCGATCATCAGGAGGGTCGGGACTTCATTGGCGATGCGGTAGAAACGCTGCGGTCTTGTGTTACGATCCTCAGCGAAGTCTCGCACCCAACGTGCCTGAAAGCCATGCGACACCGACAGCGCGATCACCATGACGAACTTGACGTGCAGCCACGCATTGCCTTTGAAACCGACATGCACGAAAGCCAGGTAGAGCCCCAATCCCCATGACACGATCATCGCAGGCGTCATGATGGCCTTCAGCAGGCGTCGCTCCATCGTCTTGAATGTTTCGGACTGGATCGAACCCTTGGCAGCCTCGCAATGATAGATCATCAGGCGTGGCAGATAGAGCAATCCTGCCATCCAGGAGATGACGGCAACAAGATGCAGTGCTTTAAGCCAGAGATACATTTCGGAGCCGATTCGATGGGGCTATCAGCCGCGGATGCGCCGGATGAGCCTTTCCACGTTGGCTATCGGCGTTTCCGGCAGGATTCCATGGCCGAGGTTGAAAATGAAGGGCCGATCGCGCGCGATACCAAGAATATGATCAATGGCGCGGTCAAGGCCATCACCTCCGGCCACAAGTGCCAGTGGATCGAGATTGCCCTGTAACACCGGCAAACCTTCGCTTTGTGCCAAACCGGCAAGATCACCCGCCGTGTCGATGGAAATCGCGTTCATGTCCGTTTCGGCGGCGAATCGGTGAATTCCTGCCGTTGTCGCCCCCCTTGGAAAGGCGATGATGTTGGCTGTCGGCCGTGCTGCCCGCACCTTCGCCGCCAAAGCCTTGACCGGCGCGATGCACCAGCGGTCGAACTCGGACGCAGGCAACACGCTGGCCCAGCTGTCGAAGATCTGCACTGTGTCAGCCCCTGCATCGATCTGAGCGATCAGATGCGTCGCGCTGATATCGACCAGCAGGTCCATCAGGGCCTGAAATTCCTGCGGATAGCGATAGGCGAATAGCCGCGCCGGTGCCTGTTCCTTCGTGCCTTTGCCAGCAATCATGTAGGTGGCAACAGTCCACGGCGCACCACAGAAACCCAGCAGCGCCGTTTCCTTCGGCAAGGCCGCACGCACACCCTTCACAGCTTCATACACCGGCTTCAGGATATCCGGCGTGTATGAGGATCGCAGCGTGGCAATCGTTGCAGGATCGGTGATCGGATCCATTTCCGGTCCCTCACCCTCGGTGAAACGGACATTTCTGCCAAGCGCGTCGGGGATGGTCAGGATATCGGAAAAGATGATTGAGGCATCGAAACCGAAACGACGGATAGGCTGCAACGTCACTTCGATAGCCCAGTCCGGCGTGTAGCAGAAATGCAGGAAGGATTTCGACTTTGCCCTGAGCGCCTTGTATTCCGGCAGATAGCGTCCGGCCTGACGCATGAGCCACAACGGAGGCACAGCCTGGCTTTCGCCTGAAAGGGCTTTCGTGAACGATCGTGAGGGAGTCGCGGTGTGTGCTTTGTCTAACAAGAAAGATTGAATCCTTTTTTCTGTGACTCTGTCTAGAAGGGCGAATCGCGGAATCCGCTTTCATCCACAGCTTGTCACCAATCTTTGCGACCATCGGCCAGAGTGGGCGGCTTCACAAGATAGCAATTGAACGTACCTGATTCCGAAACCCTTTCAGGGGCTTGTCGATCAGCGATGCAGCGCTTTCTGTGGACAGCCCTTCGAGCCCGTGACGAATCGGGGATAAAGCCTGCAGCGTTAACACTTTGTTAACCATAGCGGGGATGGGCGGACTCAGTACGGGGACAACGTCGGGGGGTCATGCCTGTTCCATCGGCCTTTTGCACAGCTTTCCACAGCATGTTACCAGCCCCTGTGAACAAACATGAAGGCGCTCCATGGGCCGCAACTACTTTCACCTCCATCTCGTGTCGGACGCAACAGGTGAAACCCTGATCGCAGTCAGCCGCGCGGCAACGACCCAATATCAGGGCGTGGCCTCGATCGAGCATGTCTATCCTTTGGTGCGCACCCATGAGCAGCTGGACCGTGTCATCAGCGAAATCGAATCCGCGCCCGGTCTGGTGCTGTTCACCCTTGTCGATCTGGAATTGTCCGAGCGGCTGGAAACGGCCTGCAAGGAGCAGGGCTGCCCCTGTCTCTCGGTGCTGACGCCCGTCCACGCCATGATCCAGTCCTATCTCGGCGCGGTTTCGACGCCGCGGCCCGGCGCGCAGCACATGCTCAACGCGGATTACTTCCGCCGCATCGACGCGCTGAACTTCACCATGCTGCATGATGACGGCCAGATGGCGGAGGATCTGGAGGAGGCTGATGTCGTGCTCGTGGGCATCAGCCGCACGTCGAAGACCCCAACCAGTATTTATCTCGCCAATCGTGGCATCAAGACCGCCAATATTCCGCTGGTGCCGGGCATTGACCCCCCACCGCAGCTCGAACAACTGGTGAAACCGCTGGTCGTCGGCCTGGTCGCCAGCACCGATCGCATCATCCAGATCAGGCAGAACAGGCTGCTCTCGCTCAATGCCTCGGACAGTTCGGATTATGTCGACAAGGGTTCCGTCTCCGACGAATTGGCGAAAGCCCGCCGCTTGTTCTCCAAGCATGACTGGCCGGTGATTGATGTCACGCGCCGCTCCATCGAGGAAGCCTCGGCCACCATCATCGAGTGGTACAATGCCCGCAAGGCGACCCTGGTGGCCCAATGAGCGGCGGTGATTCCCATCCATTGTGGCTGGGTGAGAAGCCGCTGGTGCTGGCCTCAGGCAGCCGCACGCGGTTCGAACTGCTGATCGCCGCCGGCATCCCGGTGGATGTGATGAGGCCTGACATCGACGAACGCGCGCTGTCGGCCCCGCAGGAACGGCGCGGCGTCGCTGCCGACATGATTGCCCGCAGCCTGGCCCATGCCAAGGCGCTGGGCGTGGCGAAGAAGGCCCTGGGGCGTTTCGTTCTGGGGGCTGATCAGACCTTGGCGTGTGGCTCCATGCTGTTGCACAAGCCCGTCAACCGTCAGGCCGCGGCCGAGCAACTGGCCTTTCTCTCGGGCAAGACCCACCAGCTCCACGCTGCCGTGGTCATTGCCCGCAACAACAAGACTGTCGCAAGCGTCGTGGGCAGCGCCAGACTCACGATGCGCAAGCTGACACCCGCCATGATCGAGCGCTATCTCGAGGGCGCGGGTGAATCCGTGCTGGAAAGCGTGGGGGGCTATCAGCTCGAGCGGTCGGGCATCCATCTGTTCCGTCGCATCGTTGGCGAACACTCCACCATTCTGGGCTTGCCCATGCTGGAGACCCTGGCGCAGCTGCGGGGTCTCGGCCTGGTGGCAAAGTAAGGTGCCGCGATGGTGATCATCGGTCTCACCGGCTCCATAGGCATGGGCAAATCCACCACCGCCGGGATGTTCCGGAGCATGGGCGTGCCTGTGCATGATTCGGATGCCACTGTGCATGGGCTCTATTCCGGCGCGGCCGCACCCTTGATCGAGGCAGCCTTTCCCGGTGTTGTGGAAAACGCAACTGTCAACCGCACGCTTCTGGGCCAGCGGGTTCTGGGTGATGGGGAGGCCATGAAGCGGCTGGAAGCCATCGTGCATCCGTTGGTGCGGGCGCAGGAGCGGGGCTTCTTGAACGCCGCCGCCGCCCGCCGCGCCGCCGCCGCTGTCATCGACATTCCGCTCCTGTTTGAAACGAATGGCGAAAACCGCGTCGATGTCATTGTCGTCGTTTCTGCGCCAGCCCATATCCAGCGCCAACGCGTGCTGGCCCGCCCCGGTATGACCGAGGAACGTTTCCACCAGATCCTGGCCCGCCAGATGCCGGACGACGAAAAGCGCCAGCGGGCGCATTTTGTGGTGGATACCGGCCATGGCCTGGATCACGCACGGCGCGGCGTCCGTGATATCCTGCGTGCTCTGGCCGGGATGACCGGCGCGACCTGGAAACCGTGATGCGTGAAATCATCT
This sequence comes from Hyphomicrobiales bacterium, assembly GCA_031378805.1. Lineage (GTDB taxonomy): Bacteria > Pseudomonadota > Alphaproteobacteria > Rhizobiales > Beijerinckiaceae > JADCCX01. The sequence goes on along the minus strand of JANNEO010000093.1, from coordinate 11,767 downwards.
TCGATACCGAAACCACCGGCTTGAGCCCGCGCGAAGGGCATCGGCTCGTGGAAATTGGCTGTATCGAAGTGGTGAATCGCTTTCCCACAGGGCGGGTGTTTCACACATATCTCAATCCCGAACGCGACATGCCGATCGAGGCTTTCGAAATCCACGGGTTGTCGAGCGAATTCCTGAAGGACAAGCCGCTTTTTGCCGCCATCGCCGAGGAGTTCTGGGACTTCATCGAAGGGGCAAACCTCGTGGCGCACAATGCCAGCTTCGACATGGGCTTCGTCAACGCGGAATTCACGCGGGTTGGCAAGCCGCTGATCAGCATGGACAACGTGATCGACACGGTGCAGCTCGCGCGCCGCAAATTCCCCGGCGCGAAGGCGTCTCTGGATGCTCTGTGTGATCGCTTCGGTATCAGCAACTCGCATCGCGTCAAGCATGGTGCCCTTCTCGATGCGGAGATTCTGGCCGAGGTCTATTCGGAATTGCTTGGCGGCAAACAGGCCGCGATGATGCTGGAGTCTGGCCAGCGGTCGCAGGCTGGAAGTGGGGCCGTCCCGATCAGTGGGCCGCGTGAAAGGCCGCATCCCCTGGCACCGCTCCTGAACAACACAGAGGTTGCAGCTCATGCCGCTTTCGTCGAAAGCCTTGGCGAAAAAGCCCTCTGGAACCGCTATATCAGGCGAGATTAATCCTCGCGCTTTGCCAGCTTGGTGAATTTCTTCATCACCCGGTCACGCTTCAGCTTTGACAGATGGTCGATGAAAAGCCTGCCATCCAGGTGGTCGATCTCGTGTTGCAGACAGGTCGCCAGGAGGCCATCGGCATCGATCTCATGGATCTTGCCCTTGATATCCATGTAGCGGACCTTCACGGAGGCAGGGCGCTCCACCCTCCCGTAATAGTCGGGAATGGAGAGGCAGCCCTCTTCATAGCTCGCCATCTCTTCGGAGGCCGCGATGATTTCTGGATTGAGATAGACCACGGGCTGCTTTGGCTCGTCTTTTTTCGCCAGGTCCATAACCACGACCCGCTGCGGCACACCAATCTGGATCGCGGCCATGCCGATGCCTGGCGCATCATACATCGTTTCCAGCATGTCATCCGCCAGCCGTTCAACGGCCTTGGTAATCGACGGCACTGGTTTCGAGACAAGCCGCAACTGCGTGTCAGGAATGAGGAGGATGGTGTGGAGCGCCATGGTGCCGAATGCCGAAGTTTTCTGTGATCAAGCCCATATGGGCTTCGGAGCGTTCGGTCAATTGTTCCACCTTCGTTCGACTTTTCCGCACAACCCGGTTACATTTTCGCCATGAGCGAAACGATCCTGATTCTCGGACAGACGCCTGTCACGCTGCGTGATCTGCTGCTTGCGGCGGCCCTTTTGGCGATGCTGCTGCTGATCGCGCTGGTCTGGATGATGGCACGGGCCAACACGGCGCGTGCGATTGAAGCCGCAGCCAGCGCCGAGCGCCAGCGCGAGCTGGACGACAAGGTCGCCGCCATGAACCTGTTGCAGGCGGAGCTGACCGTGCGCCTGTCCACCATGAGCGATATTTTCGGTGGCGGGCAGAACGACATGGCCAAGGTGATGGGCGACCGGCTGGATTCGCTGCGTGCCGCGATGGGCCAGAGCCTGATGCAGCAGAGCGAGAAGCAAAGCGAGAATCTCGGCAAGCTCAATGAACGCCTGGCCGTGATCGATTCGGCCCAGAAGAACCTCGCTGATCTCACGGGTGAAGTGCTGGCGCTCAAGGATATCCTCGCCAACAAGCAATCGCGTGGTGCTTTCGGCCAGGGCCGCATGGAGGCCATCGTGCGCGATGGCCTGCCGCCCTCGGCCTATGAGTTCCAGGCCACGCTCTCCAATGGCAAGCGTCCGGATTGCGCGATCCGCCTGCCCGGCGACGAGCGGCTGCTGGTGGTGGACGCCAAGTTTCCGCTGGAGGCGTTTCAGGCGCTGGAGGTGGCGAAAGGCGACGATCAGCGCATCATCGTGGCCGAGCGGCAGGTGCGCAACGACATCAGCCGACACATCGGCGATATCGTGGAGCGCTATCTCATCCCCGGCGAGACGCAGGACATGGCCTTCCTCTTCATCCCGTCGGAATCGCTCTACGCCACCATTGCCGACAGGTTCGAGGATATCATCCAGAAGGCGCACCGGGCCAAGATCATCATCGTTTCGCCCTCGCTGCTGATGATGGCGATTCAGGTGATGCAAGCGATTGTGCGCGACGCGCGGATGCGCGAGCAGGCAGGCGTGCTGCAGAAGGAGGTCGGACTATTGCTCGACGATGTGCGCCGCCTGCAGGAGCGCACGGCCAAGCTCGACGACCATTTCCGCATGGCCCAGAAGGACGTGAACGACATCGCCACCTCATCCGAGAAGATCGGCAAGCGGGCGGGGCGGATTGAATCGCTGGAGTTCGAGGAGACGCGGGCGGCAGTGCAAGTGGTGCGTGCGGCGGAGTGATGGCGGGGCGCCTAGCTTCTCCCTGCGGGAGAAGCTGCCCAGAGGGCTGATGAGGGAGAATCCCAGCCGTTGGTGGTTCTCCCTCATCCGTCATGCCCCGCATGACACTTTCCCCCGAGGGAGAAGGGCAAGTGCGCCCTCAATCCAGCCGCACCGCCACGCCCGCCTTGGCCATATGCCGCTTCACCTCGCCAATCGTGAACGTGCCGAAGTGAAAGACGCTTGCCGCCAGCACCGCGCTCGCGCCACCCTTCACCACGCCGTCCACGAAATGATCGAGACTGCCCACGCCGCCGGATGCCACGACAGGCACCGACACCGCATCGCTGATCGCACGGGTGAGCTTCAGGTCGAAGCCGGATTTCGTGCCGTCGCGGTCCATCGAAGTCAGCAGGATTTCGCCTGCGCCCAGTTCCGCCACCCTGCAGGCGAATTCCACCGCATCGATGCCCGTGGTGGTACGCCCGCCATGGGTAAAAATCTCCCAGCGATCAGCCTCGCCATCCAGCGACACGCGTTTGGCATCGATGGCGACAACGATGGCCTGCGAGCCGAATTTCTCCGCCGCGCGCGCCACAATCGTGGGGTCGCGCACGGCGGCGGAATTGATCGATACTTTATCGGCCCCCGCCAGCATCAACGCCCGGATATCCTCGACCGCGCGCACACCACCGCCTACCGTCACCGGCATGAAGCACGCTTCCGCCGTGCGCCTCACCACGTCGAGGATGGTCCTCCGGTTTTCGTATGTCGCCGTGATATCGAGGAAGCACAGCTCGTCCGCGCCCGCCGCGTCATAAGCCTTTGCGGATTCGACCGGATCGCCCGCATCGATCAGGTCGACGAACTGCACGCCCTTGACGACGCGGCCGTCCTTGACATCGAGGCAGGGAATGATGCGCGTCTTCAGCATGGCCTATGGAAAATCACTTTGCGGGACGGGTTCGGTACGGCCCTCACGCCACAGCAGGTATAGGCCCGCAGCGACAATGACACAGGCCCCGATGATCATCCAGACATTCGGCCATTCCCCAAAAAACAGCCAGCCGAAAATGGCCGCCCAGACGATCAGCGTGTAGTTGAACGGCGTCACGACCGAGGCCGGTGCGATCCGCAAGGCCTGCGCCACCAGCACATGCGCCGTCATCGCCACCACGCCCAGCAGCGACAGCAGGGCGAAATCCCGCAACGTCGGCTGCACCCAGCTGAACGGCGACAGCACTGCGCCAAACACCAGCGCCCCCAAGGTCTGCCAGACAATCAGCGAGGTCGCCGATGTGCCGCGCAATTGCCGTGTCGACAGCATCAGACCCGCAAACAGGATGCTGCCGATGATGGCAATGAAGGCGGGCAGCGTGAGGGTTTCCGGTGAGGGTTGCAGCACCAGCAGCACGCCGACAAAGCCGACAATCACCGCCAGCCACTGGTCGCGCGCCAGCCGCTCCTTCAGCAGAAACGGCGCAATGGCCGCCACATAGAGCGGTGCCGAGAGATAGAAGGTCATCACGCTGACCAGGGGCAGGGTTGTGACTGCCCAATAGAAACACGCGGCCTCCAGCGTGCCGAACGCGACGCGGGCGAGTTGCAGGCCTGGACGCGGCGCGGCCAAGATCGATCCCGCGCCCTCCTTCAGGATGAAGGGCACCAGCAACACGACTGCGGCGGCGCTGCGCAGCAGCAGCACCTGGCCCACGGAATAGGTCGCCACCAGCCATTTCCCCATCACGTCATTGAGCGCGAAGACGAGAATGCCGAGGCACATCAGCGCAATGCCGAGGCGGTTCTGGTTCTGGGGGTTCATGGTGCAATCCGGACGGGCGACATTGCAAGACACCCCGTGAAAGTCTTCGTCAACCACGTTCATTCAGGGAAATCCCAAAAAGAGCAGCCCCAGAACACGCCGATTGATTGAGTCGGCACTGCTTTTTGGCTATGGCGTTATGCCACAAGCGCCATACGAAACGGCGCGACGGGAGGCCTTTCATGAACAATATCGGCATTTTCAACACCCGGAGCGATTCGGCGTCCTTTGGTTTCAGGAAGCTGAAATCGGTCAGCTGGAACCTCGAGGCGCCCGCCCTTTACGAGGAAGCGCTGAAGCGCGGCGAGGCCATGCTGGTCAAGGGTGGCGCGCTGCGTGTCGATACAGGCATCTTCACCGGTCGCTCTCCCAAGGACAAGTTCGTCGTCAAGGACGCCATGACCGCCGACACGGTGTGGTGGGACAACAACGGCGCGCTCTCCGGAGCGCATTTCGATGTGTTGCTGGCTGACATGCTCGCCCATGCCGAGGGCAAGGCGCTCTTCGCCCAGGATTTGCATGGCGGCGCTGATCCCGCCTATCGCGTGCGCACGCGGGTCTACACCGAGATGGCCTGGCATTCGCTGTTCATCCGCAACCTGCTGATCCGTCCGGCCCGCGAGGAATTGGCTGGGTTCGATCCGGAAATGACCATTGTCGACCTGCCGAGCTTCAAGGCCGATCCCGCCCGCCATGGTTGCCGCTCCGAAACCGTGATTGCCTGCGACTTCACCCGCAAGATCGTGCTGATTGGCGGCACGGAATACGCGGGCGAAATGAAGAAAAGCGTCTTCACCTACCTCAATTATGTGTTGCCGAAATCCAAGGTCATGCCGATGCATTGCTCGGCCAATGTCGGCAAGGATGGCGATGTCGCCGTGTTCTTCGGTCTTTCGGGCACTGGCAAGACCACGCTGTCGGCAGACCCTGATCGCACGCTGCTGGGCGATGACGAACATGGCTGGGCGCCAACAGGGGTCTTCAACTTCGAGGGCGGCTGCTACGCCAAGACGATCCGGCTGTCGCCCGAAGCCGAACCCGAAATCTACGCCACCACGCAGCGCTTCGGCACCGTGCTGGAGAACGTCACCATTGATCCCATCACCCGCCTGCCGGATTTTGACGACGCTGCGAAAACCGAGAACACGCGGTGTGCCTATCCGCTTGATTTCATTCCCAATGCCTCCACGACGGGCCGCGCAGGCATTCCGAAGAACATCGTGATGCTGACCTGCGATGCCTGGGGTGTGCTGCCCCCCATCGCCAAGCTGGATGGCGCGCAGGCCATGTACCACTTCCTCTCGGGTTACACCGCGAAGGTGGCGGGCACCGAGCGTGGCGTGAAAGACCCTGAAGCGACTTTCTCGACCTGCTTCGGTGCGCCCTTCATGCCCTCGCACCCAAGCGTCTATGGCAATCTGCTGCGCGATCTCATTGCCAAACACCATGTCGATTGCTGGCTGGTCAACACCGGCTGGACTGGCGGCAAGTATGGTGTCGGGCGCCGTATGCCGATCCGCGTCACCCGTCGCTTGCTGACAGCGGCGCTGGATGGCTCGCTCGCCAAAGCCAATTTCAAGACCGATCCGTATTTCGGCCTTGCGGTGCCCTCCGATGTTCCTGGTGTCGAGCCGCATATCCTGACACCGCACAAGACCTGGAAGGACAAGGCGGATTTCGCGGCCACGGCGAAAAAACTGAACGAACTCTTCGCCCAGAACTTCAAGCGCTTCGAGGCGCATGTCGACAACGAGGTGAAGATGGCGGCACCCAGCCTGCAAATCGCGGCGTGAAAAGGTCGCTGTTTGACCGCAAGCCCTCACCTTGAGCTCGTCGAAGGGTCGAGCGGGATGTGGTGTAGTTTCCGGCTGGACCATCCTTCGGCGGGCTCAGGATGAGGCTGGTCAGTGAAAAACAAAAAATCCTCTTGCACCGCAGGAGGATTTTTCGAGGATTCAGTGCGGAGCCACGTGGGCCGTCGGAGTATCGATTCCGGAGACCTACATAAGTAGGTGGGCACCGTGATGCCCGAGACCACGGCCTCGGACAGGGACAGCTCCCGATGGATCGATAAGGCCCCGGGAAATACTTCTCCAGGCGAACCCTGCAGCTCCGCAGATGCAATGTAGCGCTTTGCGGGCCATTCCGAAAGGGATCAGGTGAAACAATCGACGAGGATGCCGACAAACAGCAGCAGACCGGCATCGCGGTTGGACTTGAACAGCTTGAGCGCCCGCTGGCCGTTGTTAAGCTCGACCGTGCTGACCTGCCAGATCAGATGCCCGGCAAAGGCCCCAAGACCCAGCCAGGATGGAAAATCGGCCTCCGCCACAATCAAGGCCGCCGCGATCAGTCCAACGGCACCGAGATAGCAGCTGGCGATCAGCGCCGGTGCCTTTTCGCCAAACGCCCGTGCCGTGGAGCGAATGCCGACGATGCCGTCATCCTCGATGTCCTGGATGGCATAGATCGTGTCGTATCCGACCACCCAGAGGATCGCACCTGCATAGAGCAGGAGAGGCGCCAACCCCAGGCTGCCCGCGAATGCGGCCCAGCCCATCAGGCCACCCCAGGCAAAGGCCAGACCCAAAACGATCTGCGGGTAATCCGTCATCCGCTTCATGAAGGGATAGATGGCGACAGGCACCAGCGAGAGAAAGCCGACCGCGATGGCGAAGCGGTTGAAGGACAGCAGCACGGCCAGCCCCACCAGGCACAGGCCGCTTGCGAACAGCGCCGCATTGAACACGCTGATCTGCCCCGATGGCAAGGGTCGGTTGCGCGTCCGCTCGACGCTGCCGTCGAGATCACGATCAACGATGTCGTTCCAGGTCGACCCCGCGCCGCGCATGGCGACCGCACCGATCAGAAGCAGCAGGAGCTGCGCGAAGGCAGGCCGCTGTTCGACAGCTGCCGCTGCCAGGGCTGAGGACCACCAGCAAGGCAGCAGCAGCAACCACCAGCCGATCGGCCGGTCGATGCGGGCCATGCGCAGGTAGGGGCGGCTGGCGGGAGGAGCAAAACGATCGACGACATTGCCGCGCGGTGCATCAGCGGGCGCGGCGTTGTCCGTCACCAGGCGCTCCCCGTCACCAGGCGCTCCCCCGTCACAATGCGCCCTGGGGCAGGCGGACGCTGGAGCCGACCGAAGGCGCACCGCCACCACCCTGCTGGGCTCTGGCCTGGGCAGCGCGGGCACGCGCGATCTGGCTTGCCTGGTTTTTCGCCGCAGAACAGGCCTGCCCCCGAGAGCGGCTAACCTGCCCACTGGCGGCCTGGAGCTGCTCCATCAGTGCATCGGGGATCTGGCACCAGTCCTTGTTCTCGGTCATCCATGCCTGCACGCGCCCATCGGCAGTCACCAGTTGGCCGAGCGTCGAACAGGCCTGCCCAGGCGTGGGACGCTTGGTGCGGAAACCGTTGATGCGCTGCATCAGGGCTTCCCGGGGCGCCATGACCTTCTGGAAATCAGCCTGGCAGTTGGAGGCCTGGGCCTGGGCGGAACCCGCCATAAGCAGGCTTGCACCAACGCCAAATGCGGCAGCCAGAGCCAAAAGTCCGAGACTGTTCTGATGAAAACGCATACTGATTTCTTTTGTCTGCAATGAAGATGCCCTCCTGATTTACGCGATTTTCCGCCTGCCGTGAAGCCCGAGCGGTTAGCGAAAATCACGGCGACAATGTGACGCCTGCAATCCTGCACCAAATCTGCCCTGTCGAAGGGCCGCGATCATTGCAAGCAGGGTGGAGCCTTGTAGCCTCCCTGCAAGTGCTCCAGCATCACGGAAACGGCAATCGGCGTCCTGTCCTCCAGCATCGGGCCGATGACCTGCACACCTCTGGGCATCCCGTCGGGCGTGAATCCGACAGGTGCAACGGTGGCGGGCAGGTTGCCAGCTGCCGCCAGTGCCGCCCAGTGCAGGAAATTGAGATACGGCAGCGGCACGCCATTCACCTCGAGCGTGCGCGCCATGATGTTGGGTTCATGGTCGTGACGCAGGACCGAGACTGGTGCAGGGGGGCACAGGACAACATCCCACCGCGCAAAAAAGGCGGCCCATTGTCGGATCAGGCGTTTCCGCCTCGAATCCACCTCCTGGTAGAAGCTGGGCGTCATCCGCATACCCCTGGCCTGCAAGGCCGCGTGCGACAGGTCGCCAGGTGCATAGAGATTGGCCCGGCCCGCGATCTTGTCACGGATGCGCGGCGGCAGGCCATAACCCACGAGCCAGTGGTTGAGCAGCGCGAACACCTCATAGGCCTCCTCGAAACGGAAACCTGGCCGGGCGCGGTCATCGACAATGGCACCTTCGTTGGCAAGCAACCGTGCCGCATGGCGCACCCCCTCGGTGACTGTCGTGTCAACCGGCGCGAAGGGTTCATCGAGCCAGACCGCGACGCGCAATCCCCCGGGTGCGGTCCTGCGCGGTGGCGGCAGCAGCTGACCCGCGACAGCCGGATTGCGCGGACCGCTGAGGATTGGCAGGAGAAAATCGAGATCGGACGCATGGCGCGTCATGGGTCCGACAACCACAAGCTCGGTGTTGCGTTCGGTGCGTTTTTCCGGCGGTGGCGGGATGATGCCCCAGCTTGATACCAGTCCCCAGCTCGACTTCAGCCCATGGATACCGGTCGTCGCGCAAGGCCAGCGGATGGAACTGCCCTGATCGGAGCCGATTTCGAAACTGCTCATGCCGGTTGCCACGGCCACCGCCGCCCCGCCCGATGAACCACCGGGGGAAAACGCCGTGTTCCAGGGGTTGCGGGTGATGCCATGCAGAGGATTGTAGCTCTGGAAATCACCGCAGAAGACGGGAACATTGGTCTTTCCGATGATGATGGCCCCTGCGTTTCGCAGGCGCTGTACGGCGACCGCATCGATGGTCGGAACGCGGTCCTTCAGCACCGGACTGCCGCCAGTCGACGGCATACCCGCAACATCGAAGGCATCCTTGATGGTGATCGGCAAGCCTTCCAGTGGCCGCGCCGTGCCGTTCCGAAGCCGGATATCGGCTGCGTTGGCGGCTTTACTGGCACCTCCCGCATCGAGGTGGATAATGGCGTTGAGGACAGGGTTGAGCGTTGCAATCCGCTGCAGTGTCAGGTCCAGCATCCCGGCGGCGGAGAGCTGGCCCGAGCGCAGAAGGGCGATTTGGTCCTGCACCGGCAGTAGCAACGGGTCAGCAGGCATGATCACTGCTCCTGCTGGTGGATCACCGCTTGCCGGTCCTGCTTCGAACCGCGTCCCGCCATTGTGTCAGGATGCCGTCCAGCACCTTCAGATCGGTCTGCTGCAACTTGCCCAGCGTCTCGGCGACGAAGGCTTTCTGCAGGCGAATGCCCTCATCCGCCGCCTTGCGGCCGTGCGCTGTGAGGAACACGGCATTGGAGCGCCGATCGCCCGGTGCGTTGCGCCGTTCCACAAGCTGGGCATCCACCAGCCGGTCGATGAGGCCCGAGACATTCCCCTTCGTGACATAGAGGCGCGCGGCAAGGTCGCTTTGCGACAAGCCTTCCTGCTCGGTCAGGGTGGACAGGACATCGAATTGCGGGATCGACAGCCCGGTCGGCTTCAGTGTCTGTCCCATTTCTCCGAAGACCCGCTGGTGCAGGCGGATGAAACGGAAATAGATGCGCTCGGGTGTCAAGGTGTCAGGCATGGACCGGTTCCAGATACTGCGCCTGTCGTAAGGACATGCACGGCGTCATGCAATCATTGCCGAACAGGAAATTTGCCGTCACTCTCCGCAAAAATCAGCGTTTGCGCGAGGAGGGCGGGGATCGATGCCAGAAACTGTAACAGGACTGATGCAGGATTGGCCGCTGAGGATCCATCGGATCATCGATCACGCCGCGATCTATCACCCCGAGCGCCCCATCATCAGCCGCACGGTGGAAGGGCCGATCCAGCGGACCTGTTATGGCGCGGTCCGGCGCAGGTCACTGCGTCTCGCCAAGCGACTTGTGGCGGAGGGCTTGCGCCCCGGCGACCGCGTCGCAACCCTGGCCTGGAACACGGCGCGACATCTGGAGGCTTGGTATGGCATCACGGGTGCGGCGTGCGTCTATCACACGGTGAATCCGCGCCTGTTTCGTGACCAGGTGGCCTGGATCATCAACCATGCCGAAGATGCGCTTCTCCTGACCGATCTGACCTTCGTGCCGATTCTGGAGGCAATCCAGCACCTGATCCCGACAGTCCGCCGCTTCATCGTGCTGACCGATGGCGATCATATGCCCGAAACCAATCTGCGCAACGCGATCGATTACGAAAGCTGGCTGGCAGAAGTGGATGAAGACTTCACCTGGTTGCCGGTCGATGAGAACGCTGCCGCCGGCATGGCCTACACGTCCGGCACGACAGGCAATCCCAAGGGCGTCGTCTATTCCCACCGCTCGAATGTCCTTCATGCGCTGGCTGTCAACAATGGTGATTATCTGGGCCTGCGGGCGCGGGATGTCGCCATGCCTGTTGTCCCGCTGTTTCACGCCAATGGCTGGGCCTTCGCCTTTGCCGCGCCCATGTCCGGCGCTGGTCTCGTGCTGCCCGGTGCCAAGCTGGATGGTGCCAGCCTGCTCGAACTGCTGAACGACCACGGCGTCACGGTGACGGCGGCGGTGCCCACGGTCTGGCTCGGCCTGCTGCAGCATCTCGAGGCAACGCAAGCGCGGCTGACCTCGCTCGAGCGGGTGGTGATTGGCGGCTCGGCCTGCCCGCGCGCCATGACCGAGGCGTTCGAGACAACATATGGCGTCTCGGTCGCCCATGCCTGGGGCATGACGGAGCTTTCGCCGCTAGGCTCCTTCTGTTCACTCAAGCCCGAGACAGCCGACCTCCAAGGCGATGCGCTCTACGATCTCAAGGTCAAGCAGGGCCATCCGCCCTTCACGGTCGAGATGAAGATCACCGATGACGCAGGCCAGGCCAGACCCTGGGACGGCACGACCTTCGGGCGCCTCAAGGTCAAGGGACCGACGGTCGCGCGGGCCTATTTCAAGGCGGATGGCGATGCCATCCTGGATGCCGAGGGCTTTTTCGATACGGGCGACGTGGCAACGATCGATTCCAACGGCTACATGCAGATCACGGATCGCGCCAAGGATGTGATCAAATCGGGTGGCGAGTGGATATCGTCCATCGACATCGAGAATCTCGCCATGGGGCATCCGGCAGTGGCCGAAGCCGCGGTCATCGGTGTGGCGCATCCCAAATGGGACGAGCGACCTTTGCTCATCATTGTCCTGAAGCCCGGCGCTGCGGCCGACAAGGCCGCCATTCTGGGCGCGCTTGAGGGCAAGATTGCGCGATGGTGGATGCCCGATGACGTCGCTTTCGTCCAGGAGATCCCGCATACTTCGACAGGCAAGATTCAGAAGACCGCCTTGCGGGAACAGTTCCGCGACTTTCGCTTCAAGGCGGAATGACGCATTTCTGCCGCGTTTCTTCAAGAAACATTCATGCGCTCTTCGATATTCGAAACGCCCGGCAAGTCTTC
>JANNEO010000025.1:0-1757 GCA_031378805.1 Hyphomicrobiales bacterium | reverse complement strand
CATTTGTCGATGACGAACTGCCGCTGATCGAGGCCGAGATGCGCCGTATCATTGCCGCCGACCAACCGCTGATCCGCGAAGTATGGAGCCGCGCCGATCTAATCGCCAAATGGCAGGCCGACGGCGAAAGCTTCAAGGCCGCGTGGGCCGCCGAACTGCCGGAGAACGAGGAGCTGACCGTCTACCGCTCGGGCAGCTGGATGGATATGTGCCGCGGCCCGCATCTGGCGTCGACCGGAAAGCTCGACCCGGCGGCGTTCAAATTGATGCGCGTGTCGGGTGCCTATTGGCGCGGTGACCAGAAGAATGCGCAGCTGACACGCATTTACGGCACTGGCTGGCTCAACAAGAAGCAGCTTGATGCGCATCTAACGCGCCTCGAAGAAGCCGCCAAACGCGACCACCGCCGCATCGGGGCGGACATGGACCTGTTCCATTTGCAGGCCGAGGCGCATGGCAGCGTATTCTGGCACCCCAAAGGATATGTCATCTACCGCGTGCTCGAGGATTATATGCGCCGCGCCATCTCCGGCGCAGGCTACCGCGAGATCAAGACGCCGCAGCTGATGGACGTCAAACAATGGGAGCAATCGGGCCATTGGGGCAAATATGCCGAGAATATGTTTGCAGTGCCCGACATCGTTCCAGATGGTGAAAGCGGCGCGCCGACCGTTGCCGCCGACGCCGACTGGATGGCCATCAAGCCGATGAACTGTCCCGCGCATGTCATCGTGTTCAAACAGGGGATCAAAAGCTACCGCGACCTTCCCTTGCGTTTTTACGAAAATGGCTGCTGCCATCGTAACGAAGCGCATGGCGCATTGCATGGCATCATGCGCGTGCGGCAGTTTACGCAGGACGACGCGCATATCTTCTGCCGCGAGGACCAGATCGTCGAGGAGGCGCGCGCCTTTTGCGAACTGGCTGACCGTATTTACAAGGATTTCGGCTTTAAATACTCCGTGAAGCTTGCACTGCGTCCCGACAAGCGTTTTGGGTCCGAGTCCGATTGGGACAAGGCCGAGGCCGAATTGCGCGAGGCCGTCGTCCGCGCTGGAATGGCGACGCCCGAATATGGCTGGGAGGAATTGCCGGGCGAGGGGGCCTTTTATGCACCGAAGCTCGAATGGCATCTGACCGATGCGATTGGCCGCACCTGGCAGGTCGGCACCTTGCAATCCGACCGGGTGCTACCCGAACGGCTTGATGCCTCTTATGTCGGCGAAGATGGCGCTCGCCACCGCCCGGTAATGCTGCACCGCGCGATCTTCGGCGCCTATGAGCGCTTCATCGGCATCCTGATCGAGGAATATGCAGGGCGCTTCCCCGTCTGGCTCGCGCCGGTGCAGGCGGTTGTGGCGACGATTGTGTCGGATGCCGATGCCTATGGTGCCGAAGTGACCGCAAAGCTCAAAGCCGCTGGCATTCGCGTAGAGAGTGACTTCCGCAACGAAAAGATCAACTACAAGGTCCGCGAACACAGCCTCGCCAAGGTGCCGCATTTACTGGTCGTGGGAATGCGCGAGGCCGACGAAGGCAAGGTCGCGATCCGGTCGCTGGGTTCCGACGGACAGCGGATCATGACGCTGGATGAGGCCATCGCGATGCTCACCGCGGAGGCAACGCCACCCGATTTGCGGGGCTGATGCTAAATCCCGCCGCTGCTCTAGCCGGAGTCGATCCGGTGCTGATGGCTGGCGCGGCGGCGATGACTTTTGGCGCGGCTTATATTCGCGGGCTGACCGGCTTTGGCATGG